>VGEN01000076.1 GCA_016869285.1 Alphaproteobacteria bacterium | reverse complement strand
TGGGCACAAGACGCCCAATCAGATCAGGGCCGAACATAAGGCTCTTGCATCCGAAGCCGCCACGGAGTTCAAATTGGCAGCGTAACCGGCGCAGCGAACTGTCTCATAACCGTGCCCCGGTACACCGCTGTCTTACCGGATCTCGATCGTTGGCTGCGCCGCGTCAACGCCCTCATGGTAGGTTGGCGGGCCGGAACACTCAGGTGAATCTTCGGCGACAGGCGAGACAGATTGGTTCCCAGCGAGACCGTCATGACCACCGATCTGGCGAAGACCGCCTCCGACCTCGAGCGCCTGCTCCGGCTGCGAGCAATCCCCTTCGGCATGAAACTGTTCGCCTCGGTCGAGGAGATGGCTTCCATACCGCGCATCCGCCGGCCTAAGGGATCGGTGCACACGCTCGACCAGATCGTCGCGCAGGCGGCGCGTCTTGGATGGACCGTCGGCATCACCGCCGAGGACCTGGTCGGATCGCAGTGCCGGGCGGTCGTCGGCTTGACGCCTCAGGACGAGGCCTGGCGTGCCGGCACCAGCTATGTCGGCGTCTGGTACGCCACGCCCGAGGATGCGCGCGCGCATCAGGAGGCGATGGAGGTGGTGCCGAACGGGACCTACCGGGCGCTCGTTGTGTCGCCGCTGGCGAGCGGGCGCCTCGCACCGCCCGACATCGCGCTCTTCTATGCGACGCCCGGTGCCATGATGTACTTCATCAACGGCCTGCAGTGGCGCGGCTACAAACGCTTCGACTGGAGCGTGGTCGGGGAGTCCGCCTGCGCCGACTCCTGGGGACGGGCGCTCAAGACGCGCCAGCCGAGCCTGTCGATCCCCTGCTTCGCCGAGCGCCGCTACGGCGGCGTGCTCGATGACGAGATGCTGATGGCGCTGCCGCCGGAGCTGCTGGCGACGGCGATCGAGGGCATGGAGGCGCTTGCCAAGAACGGCTTTCGCTATCCCTTCCCGCAATACGGCATCCAGCAGGATGTGCGCGCGGGCATGGCCGTCAGCTACGGATCGAAGGCCTGATGCCGCGGCGCGCGAGCCGGTCGAGCCAGCCGCCGCATGCGCTTCGTCGTATCCGCGAGGCGCGCGGCCTCAGCCGTGCGGAGCTCGGCCGGCGTGCCGGCTTCTCGGAAAGCCATGTGGTGAAGCTCGAGCGCGGCGAGGCTCGGCTCCATGTCGACGACCTGGCTGCCTTCGCCGCTGCGCTCGAATGCGAGCCTGCCGATCTCGTCCGCCTCGAGGCGGCGCCGCCGGAGCCGACGGACTCGTGCTCACCTCCTCGATCCTGCGCGGCTCCAAGAACCGCGGATCGCCCGGTGCCGATGACGTCTTCGATGTCGATCTCTCGGCGATCCGAAAGCCGGTGCTGATCGCGCATCACCGCGAGGACGCCTGCCCCGCAACGCAGTTCGCCGACGTCGCGGCGCTGCAGGGCAAGCTCGTGAACGCGCCTGCGGTCGGTCTTCTCGCCTATGAGGGCGGGCAGCCGCCGATATCGAGCCCTTGCGAGGCTCGTTCGCAGCACGGCTATTACGGCCTGGAGCGCCGCGTGGTGAGCGAGATCGCCGCCTGGATCAAGGCACGCCCGCGTTAGAGCACCGGCTCAGTCCCTTCCCATTCGGCGCGTCGGGGGCGGCGGTCCGATCGGAATCGAACCGGAACTGGAGTCGGATCCGGCGGTGCTGCCACAGGCAGCGAGAAAGGAAAGAGCGCTGAAGAGCGCGCCGAGCGCGATGGTGCGACGATGAAGCATGGATGACGTCTTTTCTCTAGGGATGCCCCCTCCCGCCGCGAGATTGGTCCGGGACCGCCTTGCTGCAAGCCGTCCCGATCTCACGAAGGCGTGTCAGGTCCCGGATTTCGTTCAGCCGGCCGGCGTCGTTGACGCGTGTGTGTCGCGATGCCTGTAATCGCGCAGCGCACGGTGAGGGAGGCGGGACATGGAAATCGAATGGGCGAATCTGAAGGCGCATGAGCTCCGGCGCCTGGCCGAGCAGGATGCGATCGTGATCCTGCCGGTCGGCGCGATCGAGCAGCACGGACCGCATCTGCCGGTGCAGGTGGATTCGCGCCTCGGCGGCGAGGTCGCGCGCGCCGCGGCGCGCATCGTCGCCAAGACGCAGCCGATCGTGGTGACGCCGGTGCTGTGGTGCGGTCTTTCCGATCACCACATTCCGTTCGGCGGCACGCTCTCGCTCGACTACGACACCTGGTACCGGGTGCTGCGGCGGCTGGTGAACTGCCTGGTCGAGCAGGGCTTCAGGCGCATCTGCATCGCCAACAGCCATGGCGGTAATGTCGCGGCCTCCAAGGTCGCGGTCGCTGATCTGACCACCGAGTTCAAGATCCCGATCGTTACCACCGGCTACTTTCACGAGGCGGAAGCGGAGTTCGCCAAGATCCTGGTGCGCCAGAAAGGTACGCAGCATGCCTGCGAGGCCGAGACCTCGATGATGTTGCAATTCGAGCCCGGCCTGGTTGACACCTCCGCGCTCAACGAGATCGCAGGGCCGAAGACCCAGGGCATCTCCGAGATCTCGGCCAACGGTGCCTATCGGTGGTATTCCTTCGCGCATCGTACGCATAACGGCGTGATCGGCGACCCGACGCTGGCTTCCGTCGAGAAAGGAAAAAAGCTGACCGCAGCCGCGGCCCAGGCCGTCGCCAAGCTGCTGCTCAACCCGCATACCTGGGCCGACTTCATCGATCTCCGCACGAAGGAGACCGGCGGCGTCGCGCTCCGAAATCCGGTGCGCGGCAAGAAGCGGCCCTACAAGGCGCCGAAGGCCAACGGCAAGTCGAAGGAGACGCCGCTGCCCGGACGCTCGGGGTTGCTGTAGTCAATCCAGCCGCCAGACGGTGATCGGTGCGGCATAGCCCTTCACCGTTGCGGCCAGGCGTTCCGCCGATCCCGGCGTGGCGCCGAGTGCTTCGGCGACCGCGCCCGAGACGAGCAGGCGCGAGCCGAGTTCCTTGTTGAGCTGCTCGATGCGGGCGGCGAGGTTCACGGCGTCGCCGATCACCGTGTACTCCTTGCGCCTGGCCGAGCCGACATTGCCGGTCATCGCCATGCCGAGGTGGAGGCCGATGCCGACGCGCGGCACCGCCTCGCCCGCGGCGGCGCGGCGGTCGATCTCGGCCAGGATCTCGCGCGCCGCGGCGAGCGCATGCTCGGCGGCGCGCGGATCGGAGAGCGGCGCACCGAAGATCGCCATGAAGCCGTCGCCGAGGAATTTGTTGACGATGCCGTGATGGCGGTCGACCGCTTCGACCATGAAGCCGAAGGCGCGGTTGAGATAGCCGACCACCTCAGCCGGCGTCTGCTGCCGGGTGAAGGCGGTGAAGTTCCGGATGTCGAGGAACATCACGCAGACCTGACGCGCCTCGGCCTCGGTTTCGACCGTGCTGCTGAGGAGGCGATCAACCACCGAGGGCGAGACGTGCTGGCCGAAGAGGTTGACCACGCGCTCGCGCGCCGCCGACGCCTCGAGCACGCGGAGCAGGTTGCCGCGAAGCCGCATGGCCACGAGGCCGGCGACGACCCCGGCCATCAGCATGATGAGGGCGCGGCCCTCATGGAACAGCGGCGTCAGCAGGGCCTGATCAGCCGATGGCGAGGGCGGCAGGATGTAGGCGGCGACCGCCATGTACTCGACCGCCGCGACGGCGCCGGTGAGCGCCGGCAGCGCGAAATTGAGGCGCAGCGTCGAAGCCAGGATGAAGACAAAGTAGAGGAGCGACGGCCAAGCGGCGAAGACGAGATCGGGCGTCACATAGGTGCTTGCGACCAGCATGATGACCGACGGCAGGCTGACCTCGATGGCCGCGTTGGCGTAACGGGCAATCCATGGCGGGTGCGTTCCCCGCGCAGCGAAACGCGACAGGATGAAGACGACAAAGCATTCGTAGAGGATGAACGGGCCGGTGACCGTGATCTGCACCCACCACGAGATGGGCCGGGTGACGAATTTCTGGATGGCGTCATGACCAATGAAGAAAGTGGTCCTGACGACGGCGAGGAGTACGCTTAGGACTACGGCGAGAACCTTCGCCCGCAGGATCTCGCTGGCGATGATCTCGCGCGCGAAAGCGCGAGCGAAAGCATCATCGCTGCCGGCGCGCTCGCGGTCGTCGCCGGATGCCATTATCGGGTCGTGCAAGGCAGCGGCCAGATCACCCTGGCCTCGGGCTGCGAGAGTCGTCCGTCGGAGGTCTGGTAAGCGAAGGCTACCGATTTTCGCGCGGCAGGAAGGGAAGCAATTTCGCTCGAATCCAGAGGCGCACCGCGAAAGATCGCGATCGGGTCGAGCCACCGGCCGTCTAAGGGCATGAACAGCCGCGCCGCTTGGAAGTCGGGGCGACTGCTCCAGAACGCGCTGAGGTGCAGATGGGTGAATCCTTCTTCGCCGTAGTGGCCGCCGGTGGTGCCAGTGTCTCCGACATCGGCGATGACCTGTCCGCGCTTCACCTTGTCGCCGGGCTGGAAGTCGGGCATCGATCGCAGATGCTTGTACTCGGTGTATGTCCAGGCCGGCAGGCCGGTGTCATCGGGGGCATGCTGCAGCACCATGCCGATGCCGCCGATGCTGACGCCCTTCGTCACATGGACGACGGTTCCCGAGGCGACGGCTAGGACCGGCGTTCCCGCCGGTGCCGGAATGTCGACGCCGCCATGAAGCCCGGCGAAGAAGCGTGGAGACCTGCGACTCCCATCGCTCCGCGTCGGCGAGGCGAAGGGCGAGGTCACGGTTGGGCACTTGGCGTCGGGAGGATAAGCGGGCCTCAGTCCGGTTTCGATGAAGCCCCGGTCTCGCATGGCCTCGCGCGTCGCCTGCATGGGGCCGAAGGCCGCGGCGAGCGCAGGGTCCATGCCGGCAGGCAGCTCGGGCGGCGCCGGCACCGGCGGCCCGCTGCCGCCACGACGCTGTTGCGCCGCGGCCGTCATGACCGCACCCGCGACCAGAAAGACGGCGAGGACGAGGGCAATGACTGCTGGCATCGCTCCTCCGGCGCTCGTCCGTCAGGCTCCGCCGCGCTCGATGGCGCCCTTCACGCGTTCCGGCGCGAAAGGCACGGTCCGGAGCCGGTCGCCTGATGCGGCAAAGACGCCATTGGCGAGCGCGGCGCCGACCGGGGCGGCGGCGCCGGGCACGGTAACCCGGCAGGAGCGTCGTGCCTCGCCGTCGACGATGACGGTGCAGGCTCCGCACTGCCCGAGCCCGCAGCCATATTTCGGTCCGGTCGGCTCCAGGCCGTTGCGCAGAATGTAGAGCAGCGGCTGGTCGGGATCGGCGGACTCGACGGTCCGCGCCCGGCCGTTGACGGTGATGCTGTGTGAGGCCATGCCTGCCTCGCCGAAGGGTCGGGCAACTGTCGCATCCGGTCGGAGGCAGGGCAAGGATCGTACCCCCTCCCGCGCGCAGCGCGGGGGAGGGAGCACGAAGCAATGCGGGAACCGATCGCGCTACGCGGCGAGACGCCCTGGCAGGCGGCAGACGCGCTCATCCCAGGCAAGGTTGACGCGGCTCTCGGGCTTCTGCGCCAAGCGCTCGGCGATCAGCCCTTCGGCGAGGGCACGATCGCCGGTACGAAGCGCGGCTTCCGCCAAGGTCCATGAGAGGATGTCGCGCTGCGCGTGGCTGCCGCCGAAGCGGTTGGCCTTGCCGCGCACCGGCAGCAGCCGCTCGATCGCCTCGCCATGGGCGCCGTTGCCGAAGGCGAGGAAGCCTTTGAGCGCGGGAATCCCGATCTCGCGCGTCATCATGGCGTTGGTGCCGAGGCCTTCGGCGGCGCGCTCTGCCGCTGCCATCAGCGCCTTCTGTTCCGGTCGGCGATCGGCTCCGATGAAGGCCATCATCGCGTGCAGGTCGTTGAAGGCGTAGTAGCCGTCCTCGGCCCGCGGCGCCCATTTGTCGGCAACATCCCCCCAGCGCTTGCCGACATCGTAGCCGAGCACGGAAAGGCGCCATAGCAGGGCAGATCCGTCGACGAGCTCCATGGCTTGGCCGAAGCCGCCGGCCGAGACCTTCTCATCGAAGAGCTTGAGCGCGCGCCCGGCATTGCCGGCATCGATGGAGAACAGCGCCTGGTGCCACCAGTTGTGATAGGCGAACATGCAGTTCGGCGCCCAGGAGGCAGAGGTCGACTCCAGCCACTCGGCGCCGTCGGCGGCGCGGCCCTGCATCTCCATCACATGCGCGACCGCATGGACAGCCCAGGCGTCGCGGCCATCGAGCGCGAATGCCTCGCGTCCGACCGCCTCGGCCTGGGCGTAGTCGCCGGACTCCTCGAGGCCGAAAGCGTGCATGCCGAGGAGGAAGCCGTAGTTCGGCACAGCCTTGTCCCAATGCGGTAGCACGCGCGCGACGCGATCGCGCAGCATATGCGAGTAGCCCAGGAAGAAGTCGCCGAACTGGGCGAACTGGACCGCGGTGACATCGCGTGGGAAGAGCAGCGCGGCGCGGCCCCATGTCTCGGTTGCAAGCTCGAACTGTCCCTTAAGCCAGGCGCGCGCCGCGGCGATATGAAGACGCTCGCGATCGTTCGCCTTGTCGAACAGGGCCTCGGCTGCCGCCAGGGTCTTGACGAGCTCGCCCTCGAAAGCCTTGTCGGCCGTCGTCGCCAGCGCGCCGGCGCGGAAGGCATGGCCCATGACGAAGTCGGGGTACTCGGCGAGAAGGGCGTCGACCTCGGCGATCGGATCGGCCTGGAAGGCGTTCATCAGGGTGACAACCCGCTCGAAACGGCGAACCGCCTCGGCCGAGGAATGAGAAACCGGGTTACCTCTCACGTCAGTCAGCGACATACTTGGAATCCTTCAAAAACGTTCGCCCCTCCTCCCATGAAGGGGACCAGGGAGGTATGCGACCCCTCGCCGGAGGTCCAGTCGACTCCTGGTACAGGACCGGCGGTGCACTACGTCGTGGTCTGGATGGAATAAGCCTGGACCGTGCCGCGTTGATCGGGCTCACGGGAGCGAAGGCGAGAACACGCCGGGCCTCCAGGCTGTACCGGAAACCATGTCGAGACGATGACGATGCAACAGATCTCCGCAAAGCCTTCGGCCCGTTCAAAACTGATGGACTTGGCCGAGTCCGCCATCATCGTGAAGGGATTCGCTGCGACCTCGATCGACGAGCTGGTTGCCGGCGCCGGCATCACCAAGAGCGGCTTCTTCTACCACTTCCGCGACAAGAGCGAGCTCGCTCGCGCCTTGCTGGAGCGCCATGTGAGCCGCGACGACGAGATCCTCGGCGGTATATTCGGGCGTGCGCGCGAGCTACACGACGATCCGCTGCACGCTTTCCTTACCGGCCTCAAGATGCTGGCCGATCTGCTGGCCGATCTGCCGGCCACCTATCCAGGGTGCCTTGTCGCGGCGATCTGCTACCAGGACCAGATGTTCAGCCGCGAGGTGCGCGACCTCAATGCGCGCGCCATGCTCGCCTGGCGCCGACGCTTCCGCGAGCGCCTCGAGGAGGTGGCCGAGGTCCACCCGCCGCGCATCAAGGTCGACCTCGATGCGCTCGCCGACATGCTCTCGGCCGTGGTCGAAGGCGGTATCGTCGTCTCCAAGGCGCTGAAGGAGCCGAAGGTTCTGGCCGAGCAGGTGCTGCTCTACCGGGACTTCATCCGCCTGGTCTTCACCCGCGACTAGCCGCGGACAGTTGGGATATTCTCACGGTCCTTCCGTCGTCGTCTTCCGACCCTAGAGAAATTCCAGCGAGAGGAACCTCGGCCATGGCCTCGTCCCAGAAGATCGCCCTCGTCACCGGTGCGGGCAGCGGCATCGGCCGCGCCGCCGCGCTCGCGCTCGCCAAGGACGGCTTCGCCGTAGTGCTCGCCGGCCGCCGCAAGGACGCGCTTGACGAGACCGCCAAACGGGCTGGCTCCGCTAAGACGCTCGTGGTCCCGACCGACGTGCAGGACGCAGCCTCGATCAAGGCGCTCTTCGCCAAGACCAAGGCGACTTTCGGCCGCCTCGACGTCCTGTTCAACAACGCCGGCATCGGAGCACCGCCGGTGAACATGGAAGACCTGACCTACGAGCAGTGGATGGCCGTGGTGCAGACCAACCTGACCGGGCCGTTCATCTGCACGCAGGAGGCCATCAAGATCATGAAGGATCAGAACCCGCGTGGCGGCCGCATCATCAACAACGGCTCCATTTCCGCGCATACGCCGCGGCCGAACTCGGCGCCCTACACCTCGACCAAGCACGCGATCCAGGGGCTGACCAAGTCGACGGCGCTCGATGGGCGGAAATACGACATCGCTTGCGGCCAGGTCGATGTCGGCAACGCCGCCACCGAGATGACCGACCGCATGACCAAGGGCATCCTGCAGCCGACCGGCGAGATGATGGTCGAGCCGCGCATGGACGTTCAGGCCGTCGCTGGCGCCGTCTCCTACATGGCGAGCCTGCCGCTCGACGCTAACGTGCTGTTCCTCACCGTCATGGCGACCAAGATGCCCTTCGTCGGCCGCGGATAGATAGAGGCCGACGCGGAGCGGTACGCGCAAGCGATCGCACCGAGCGCCGCAAATCGCTCGTCTATCGAGCACGAAGGAGCGGGCCTGCACGCCACGAGGCGTGACCGGAGCTACGAAGCGGCACGCCATGCCGCTATCGCAGCAGCGGTAGCTCGCGACCATCCGCAAGCCTCATTGAACCGATCAGGTTGGCAGACTCTTAACTACATATTCGATAGTGTACATTATTGAATATGTATAAAGAGGGGTGATGCCATGATGATTGGCGGAGGATGCCTGTGCGGCTCGGTTCGTTTTCGCGGTGAGGCCGAGCCAAGGTTCCAAGTGAAGTGCTACTGCAACGACTGCCGCAAAACGAGCGCCGCCGGGCACGCGGCGATGATGGGATTCGCCCGTCACGCCATCGCGATCAGCGGTGAGGTCAAGGAGTTCCAGTCCAAGGCCGACAGCGGCTCCGATGTGTTCCGGGCGTTCTGCCCGACCTGTGGTGCAGGAGTTTTCGCGCGCAACGCCTCGATGCCGGAGATGATCTTCGTGCGCGCTTCGACGCTCGACGACCTGAGCCTTTTCAACCCCCAGCTTGTCGTCTATGCCGCTCGCGCTCCGGCATGGGACCCGGTCAACGCCGGAATCCCGTCCTTTCCCGAGTCGCCGCCGCGCGGATGAAGAGGAACAATGCTATGTCCGCTACACTGTCGACGGATCGCCGGATCGGAGGGCGCGGCTTCTGGCTCGGCCTCCTCGGCTACGCGCTCCCGACATTCGCCCTCGGCTACTTGTGGCACCTCATCCTTTTCGCTTCGGCCTACCGAGATCTCGCGATCTATCGCGAGGACGTCATCATCCCGTTCGGGTTGCTGTTCATGCTGGTGCAGGGAGCAGCTTTCTCCTGGCTCTATCCGCGCATCTTTCCGGAGCGCCGAGGCAACGTCCTCGGCGCCGGCCTTTCCTATGGGCTTGCGCTGGCCTCCGTCTCCTGGTCGTTCACGACGCTGGCCGTCGCGGCGAAGAGTGTCATGGCATCGGTTCCCACCTACTTGATGCTCGAGACGGGATTCACCTTGGTTCAGTTCGCCATTGCTGGGCCGCTGATTGCCTGGGCACATCGCAATTGACGGCGAGGGGCGGGGTCTGACAATCACTGGCGGATGAGCGGACCCCGCTATGCCCAATTCTGCGCCCTGGCGCGCGCGGCCGAGGTCATCGGCGAACGCTGGACGCTACTGATCGTCCGCGAGCTGCTGCTGGGACCGAAGCGCTTCAGCGATCTCAGCCAACGATTGGCGGGCGTGAGCCCGACGCTGCTGACCTCGCGCCTCAACGCGCTGATCGAGGCCGGCGTGATCAGACGTGAGACCCGGGCGTTCAACACACAAACCTATGAGCTGACCGAAATCGGGCGGGGACTGCAGCCGGCAATCCGCGAGCTGATCCGCTGGGGTGGCCATTTCCTGTTTCCGATGCGGTCTGACGACGAGTTCGAACCGGATTGGGTCTTGCTCGGTCTCGATGCGATCGCGCGGCGCGAGGCATCTCCTGCTACCTCGATCCTGCTGCAGGTCAGGCACAAGGCAAAGTCGTCAGGATTCCTCGTCGAAGGGGGAAGACAAGGTACGACCATTGCCCGCAGCGACGGCCCTGGCGGGGCCACGATCGAGGCACGCTTCGACACGTTGCTTCGCCTTATTGCAACCGACCTGTCGATCGAAGAGGCGGAAGCAGGCCGGCTGGCGAAGATCGAGGGATCGATGCAGGCCGCGCGCTCCCTGCCGCTCCTTTTCGACCTTGCCGGGCGGCGATCTGGAAGTCCGGGCTAGTCCATCGTCGTCTTGAGCGGCCGGGCCTCGACCAGGGCGAAGGCGACGAGGGAGGCGGCAAGCACGCCGACAATCGCCCACAGCATGACCCCGTAGGCCTGGGCGACCTCGGCCCGCGCGGGCCCCGAGAGCGGCCGACGCACCAGCTCATCCAAGCTGGAAAGGCCAGTCATGTCCGGGACCCAGGCGACGATCAATGCCAGCATCAAGGCCGAGGCGGCGGCGATCAACATCGCTGCGCCGAGCGCCCGCGCGAAGCCGATGGCGCCGGTGACGGCACCGAGGTCGCGCCGCTCGACGGCATTCTGCGCAGCGACCATCGTCACCGGGAAGATCGGGCCGATGCCGAAGCCGAAGATCGTCAGCAGCACGGTCGCCTCGAACGCGGAGACGCGCTCGGCGAAGAGCGCGAGCAGCGCCAGCGCAGCGGCGGCGACCGGAAGCCCGAGAAAGGGCGGGCGTCGGTAGCCGCCGTGTGTCTTGGTGTAACGGCCGGCGACCCAGGCCGTATAGGTTGATGAGACCATCATCGGCATCATCAGGAGACCGACGGTTGCCGGCGCGATCTGCAAGCCGACCTGGAAGAAGATCGGCGACAGGACGGCGACCACCAGGTAGGCACCGAAGGAGAGGAAGATGGCGGCCAAGGTTGGGCCGACGACGCCGTCGCGGAAGAAGCGCGGCGGCAAGATAGGATCGGATATGCGAATCTGGCGCAGTCCGAAGACGAAGAGGAGCGCTGCACCGGTGGCCGCTCCGGCGATGAGCTCGGTCGAGGCCCATGGGAAGCGCGTGCCGCCGAGCGAGAGGGCGAGCAGCACTAGCAGCGTGCCGGCCGCCAGCAGCAGGATGCCGGCGAGATCGAGCGGTGCCTTGCGGCCATGGATCGGCAGGCGCCTGAGCGCTCGGTCGGAGTAGAGGAGGGCGGCGACACCGATCGGCAGGTTGAGCCAGAAGATCCAAGGCCAGCCCGGGTTCTGCGCCAAGATGCCGCCGAGCGTCGGCCCGATCAGCGACGATGCGCCCCAGACGATCGAGAGGTAGACCGAGTAGCGGCCGCGCTCGCGCGGCGCCACGACATCGGCGACGGCGGTTTGGGCGGAGGTGATCAACGCGCCGCCACCGGCTCCCTGAAGCGCCCGTGCGAGGGCCAGCTCAAGCATCGTCGTCGAGAGCGCGCACAGCACCGACGCGACGAGGAACACGGCGAGCGCCACATGCAGCATGCGGCGCCGGCCATAGAGATCGCCGAGCTTGCCGGCGATCGGCGTCGAGCAGGTCGAGGTAAGGAGATAGGAGGTGACGACCCAGGACAGCAGATGTACGTCACCGAGGTCGGCGGCAATCGTCGGGAGTGCCGTCGAGACAATGGTCGTCTCGAGCGCGGCGAGAAACATCATGGTCATCGCGCCGGCAATTGCGGCGCGGACCTCCGGTTCGGCAAGCTGCATTGAGGCGATCGATCAGGGAGGAGCAGAGCGCATCCTAGTCCGGGCCTGCCGCGGGGCAAGGAATCTCAACGCGAGACCGGAGGAAAGTCGTGAAAGGCCGAATCTCACGCGCCTCCTTCGCCCGGCCCGCCGCAGGCGGCGAGCGCCGTCTGCATATGGGCGGGCACCGGCGCCTCGGCAGTGACCGGCGGGCGCTTCGGATAGAACGGCAACTCCACCGCCCTCGAATGCAGATGCAACGGACCGCCTCCCGCACCATAGACCGGGTCGCCGAGGACCGGACAGCCGAGCGCGGCCAGATGCACGCGGATCTGATGCGTGCGCCCCGTGCGCGGATGACACTCGATCCAGGCTTTTCCATCTCCGGTCCCGAGCACACGGTAGTCGGTGACCGCGGCCTGTCCTTTGTCGCGGTCGACGACCATTTTCCAGCCGGATTTCGGCGTCTCCTTGGCGAGCGGAAGCGCGATGCGCCCCTCGCGCGCGGCAGGAATGCCCTCGGTGATCGCCCAATAGGTCTTCTCGACCCGGCCGCTCTGGAACAGCTTGCCAAGGCGCGACAGCGCCTTTCGATGGCGGCCGAGCACGAGGCATCCCGAGGTATCGCGATCGAGACGATGCGCCAGCGCCGGCGAGTGCGGCAGACCGAAACGCAGGTGCACGAAGTGCTGCTCAAGATTCTCGCCGCCGCCCGGACCGGCATGCACGGGAAGTCCCGCGGGCTTGTCCAGGATCAGGATGAGACCGTCACGGAAGAGCAGGCGGGAAAGAAGCTCGGCAGGCGTCATCGCGAGGTCGAGATGCCGGCCTGCGCCTGCGCTGTCAACTCGTGTTAGGTTTCGCGCCATGCCGCGCCCGCAAGGCCAACGACGTTCCCGACCGCACCAGTCGTTGCGCGAACGTCGCGATCTCGCGCGCATCAGCGGCCTTCCTGCGGTGCGCGCGCTGTTCGCGACCGCGCCGGAGCGCATAGAGCGGCTGTTCTTCCTGAGGGAAATGCGGAGCGAGGTCGACGATCTCTGTCGGACGCTTGCCCAGGCGCGGAAGCCCTATCGCGAGGTCGGCGCGGAGGAGCTGGCCAAGGTCGCCGGCAGCATCCTGCATGGCGGCGTCGTCGCCGTGGCGGTTCAGCGCACGACGCTCGACTTCGATGCGGCGAGGGCGCGCGAAGCGGCGGAAAGCGTGCCGCTGCTGCTCTGCCTCGACGGCGTCGCCAACCCGCACAATCTCGGTGCCATCATCCGCACCGCCGCCTTCTTCGGCCTGGACCGTATCGTGCTCTCCGATCATCCCGGCCAGGCGGGACCGTCGGACGCCGCGCATCGGGTCGCTGAGGGTGGCATGGAGCATGTTGCGCTTTATCGGGCGCGCTTCTTTCCGCAGACGCTCAAGCAGCTGAAGCCGGTCTATCGCGTGATCGGCACGGCGCTCGGTCGCGGACGGCGGTTGGAGGACCTCAAGCGCGAGGGGCCGGTCGCGCTCGTGCTCGGCAACGAGGAGTTCGGCATGAGCCCGCAGGCCCTCGCCGCCTGCGACGATGTTGTCCGCATCGAGGGTGCAGGCCGCATCCAGTCGCTCAATGTCGCCGCGACGGCGGCGATCCTGATCCACGCCCTGGCAAAGCGAAAGGCGGAGGGCGGAGAGCAGAGGCTGCGCTAAGGCCCGGCGCGTCGCCCTGTCGGGTCATGGCTCCCAGGCAGGAGCGACCAGCCGGCGCTTGCCATCCTTGCTCTTGAGCAGGCCGGGCTCGTCCAGGGACTGCCGATCCCAGAGCTTGCAGGTCACTTGCGCGTGCTTCTGGTCGAGCGCTTCGCAGTAATTCGTGTACTCGCAGACGCGGATCTCGGACCCGCGGCCGAGCCGAACCTTACGAAACCAGTCCGGATCGGCGAGCGCCTGGCGGGCGAAGCCCACGATATCCGCCTGCCCATCGGTGAGCACGGCCTCCGCCTGGGCGAAGCCGTGGATGCCGCCGGAGACGACGATGGGGGTCGCAAATCCGGCGGCGCGAACTGCAGCGCGAATGCGGGCCGCCGGTTCGAGGTTGCGCCCGAAAGGCCCGCGTGTGTCGGAAATGAACTGCGGCATGCACTCGTAGCCGGAGGGGCCGGTATAGGGGTAGGCGGCCTCGCCGATCGCGGGTTGCTTCGCGTCCTCGAACTTGCCGCCGCGCGAGAGCGAGAGGAAGTCCATGCCGGCGGCGGCAAAGCGTTCGGCGTAGTAGGCGGCGTCGTCGACCGTGCTGCCGCCCTCGATGCAATCCTCGGCGAGGAAGCGGCAGCCGACGGCGAAGCGATTGCTGATCATGCTGCGCACAACGTCATAGGCCTGGAGCGGCAGCCGGGCGCGCTCGGCGCGCGAGCCGCCGAACCCGTCGCTGCGGTCGTTCAGGGCCGAGAGGAACGAAGCCATGGTGTAGGCATGGGCGAAGTGCAGCTCGACACCGTCGAAGCCGGCGGTCTCGGCGCGGCGTGCGGCGCGGCCGAAAAGCTCGGGCAGAACTTTGGGCAGGTCGCGGACATGCGGCAGATGCGTGTCGGTCACGCGTTCGCGATACCCTGTCCGCAGCGACTCCAGCTCGCGCGCGTCGAGCACGGTTTCGAGCGCATTGTCGTCGAGCGCCAGCAGCCGTTCGCGGGCTTCGTCGTCCGTGGCGACACCGAGCGCCTTGCGGTGGCGGTCGGTGATCGCGAGATAACGGCGGAAGAAGGTCTCCGGCGGCGGACGCCGGCGGATGGCGAGGAAGTCGATGAGCTGGATCAGAAGCCGCGTCTCGCCGCCGCTTGCGGCGCGCACCCGCTTCACCAGCTCGGCGAGGCCGGGAATGAAGCGGTCGTGGCCGATGCGAAGCAGCGGCCCCGAGGGTACGTCCCGAATGCCGGTTGCCTCGACCACCAGCGCCGCCGGCCTGCCGCGGGCGAAGCGCTCATACCAGGCCAGAACCTCGGGCGTGACGGCACCATCCTCCGTCGCGCGCCACGGCACCATCGCCGGAACCCAGGTGCGCGCCGCGAGGCGCATCGGGCCGGCATCGAGGGCCGCGAAGAGGCGCGATGCGGCGGCTTGGTCCGCTGTCGGCCAGCGTCCGGCGTCGGATTTCCAGCGGATGCGTTCGGGCGGACGCCACATTCTCAGGCAGCGCGCCGCGTGCGCCGGTAGTGGCGCTGAGCCTTGGCGCGATTGCCGCAGCCTTCCATCGAGCACCAGAGGCGGTTCGCCTTGCGGCTCGCGTCGAGGAACATCCAGCCGCAGCCATCGGCATGGCAAAGCTTGAGCCGGTCGACATCGGCGCCGGTCAGGATGTCGCCAGCCGACCACAGCACCGGAGCGAGCACGGATTCCAGCGTCTCGGGCTCCGGCGAATGCCAGGCGAGGCCGCGTCCTTTCTGAACAAGACCGTCACGCGGCGCGAGGCGGGAGAGCCAGGCATTGATCAGCCTGAGGTCTCGCGCATTCGGCGCCGTGCCGCGGCCGATGGCGAGGAAGATCTGAAACAGCGCTTCGCGCAGGCTGCGGGCGACGGCGAAGACGCTTTCGGCCGTCTTGTCGTCGGCCTTGGCGAGCTTGAGCAGCCGGCGGGCGCGCGCGGCGTCGATGGCCTCGCTGCCGCGTCCCCAGGCGACGAGGTCGGCATAGGAGCGGAGGCGTTCCACCGGCTCGTCCTCAAGATGCCAATCGACGGTATTGACGAAGTCGAGCGCGACAGCGCCGCCGACCAGTCGAAGGGGGCCGCTGGAGAGAAGGACGCTAGGAAGCGCTTCCGCCATGCGCCCAGTCTAACCGGCTAGGCGGTTCAGGTCAGCTCGCTCCCATCAGCCCCGGAAACAGATGGCGGAGCCCGGTCGCGATGATCTCGACCGCGATCGCGGCGAGCAGCAGGCCGAAAAGGCGGTTGACGATGTTGAGGCCGGTGCGGCCCAGGCGGGCGCCGATCGGCGCGGCGAGGCGAAGGCTCGCCCAGACGAGGAAGCAGACGGCCACGATGATGGCGGTGACGACCGCCTGATGGGCGATGCCGTCGCCGCGCTGCATCTGGATGATCACGGCGGAGATCGAGCCAGGTCCGGCGATGAGCGGCAGTCCCAGGGGAACGACGCCGATGGCTTCGCGTTGCTCGGCTTCGTCCTTCTCGCTCGGCGTCTGCTGCACGCGGCTGACCTCCGCCGAGAGCATCGAGAGCGCCATCAGGAGAAGAACGATGCCGCCGCCGACGCGGAAGCTGTCGAGGCTGGTGCCGACCAGGCGGAGGACGATGTCGCCGGCGAAGGCGGTGAACACCAGCACGCAGACGACCGTGAGCGCGGCGACATCCGCGGTCCGGGCGCGATAGGCTTTGCTCCGCCCCTCGGTCAGGCCGAGATAGATCGGGATCGCCGCGAAGGGCGTCAGGATCGCAAACAGCGCGATGGCGAAGCGCGTGTATTCGGGCCAGGGCGCCACGGTCTCCCCCTCGACGGACGTGCCGAGCATACGCGCTTGCGCGGCTGAATTCAGGGCGGGAGGATTAGACATGGATCCGCGCTTCGAGACGCATGACGTCACAAATCAGCCGCCCCCTCTAGTCGACGTCGACTTCTATGGGAGCGATCCGGCGCTGAAGGAAGCGGTGACGAGGGAAGGGGCGGGCTGGGCCGAGGCGGAGCTGAAGGCGCTCGGCCGCAAGGCCGGCAGCGAGGCGATGCTGGCGCTTGGCTCTCTCGCGAACGCAAACCTGCCGGTGCTGCGCGCCTTCGACCGTCAGGGCCGGCGCCAGGACCGCGTCGAGTTCCATCCGGCCTGGCATGGGCTGCTGACCGTGCTCTGCGCCGAGGGCGTGCATTCATCGCCCTGGAGCGATCCCAGGCCCGGTGCTCACGTCGCGCGCGCGGCCAAGTACCTGATGCTGGGACGCGTCGAGGCCGGCTCGCTCTGCCCGGTGACGATGACCTACGGTTCGGTGCCGGCGCTTTGCCGCGATCCCGAGATTGCCGCCGAGTGGTTGCCGCGCATCCTCTCCCGCCGCTACGACCCGAGCTTCCGCCCCGCGGCCGAGAAGACCGGCTGCCTGATCGGCATGGGCATGACCGAGAAGCAAGGGGGCTCGGATGTGCGCGCCAACCAGACCAGGGCCGAGCCGGTACCGGGCACCGAGCGGGAATACACGCTGATCGGCCACAAGTGGTTCCTGTCCGCACCGATGTGCGATGCGTTCCTGGTCACCGCTCACGCGCCGGGCGGGCTCGCCTGCCTCTTCGTGCCGCGCTGGAAGCCGGACGGATCGCTCAACGCGATCCGCCTGCAGCGGCTCAAGGATAAGCTCGGTAACCGCTCGAACGCCTCGTCCGAGGTCGAGTTCCACGGCGCCTGGGGGCTACGCCTCGGTGAGGAAGGGCGCGGCATCCCGACGATCATCGAGATGGCGACGTACACGAGGCTCGACTGTGCGCTCGGCACGACGTCGCTGATGCGCCAGGCGCTTGCCGAGGCGACGCATCATGCGGGCCATCGTCTGGCGTTCCAGAAGCGTCTGATCGATCAGCCGCTGATGCGGAATCTGCTCGCCGATATGGCCCTGGAAGTCGAAGCCGCGATCGCGCTCGCCTTCCGCGTCGCGCGTGCATTCGATGCCGAGGGCGATCCGCACGAGACCGCGCTCAGGCGTTTGCTGACGCCGGCGATGAAGTACTGGATCTGTAAGCGTGGGCCGATGCTGGCAGCGGAAGCGATGGAGGTGCTGGGCGGCAACGGCTATGTCGAGGAACATGGGCTCGCCCGTATCTATCGCGAGATGCCGGTCAACTCGATCTGGGAAGGGTCCGGGAACGTGATGGCGCTCGACATGTTGCGCGCCGCGGAGCGCTCGCCCAAGGCCTTCGATGCCTTGCACGACGAACTCGCACAAGCGCGCGGCGGAAACGCGATCCTGGACCGCTTCGGCGACTCGCTTGAGTCCGAGATGGCCGATCGGCGCGATTCCGAGGGCCGGGCGCGGCGGCTCGCCGAACGACTGATCCTCGCCGTCCAAGGATCGCTGCTTGTCCGCTTTGCGCCGGCGGCTGTCGCCGATGCCTTCTGCGCCTCACGCCTCGATGGCGAGAGCGGGCGTGCCTTCGGCACTCTGCCGACCGGCCTCGCCCTTGATCCTGTCCTGGAACGGGCGATGCCGGCCTAGTCGGCTAAGCGAAGCTGCCCGTGCCGCCGGGATGGCAGCACGGGCAGGGCCAGTTCTAGGATCGCTTCTCGATGTTCCAGAAGAACGGCACCGGCGAGGACAGCACGCCGTTGAGCTTCCGCGAATAGGCGGTGGGCTGCACCCATTGTCCGGTGATCACGTAGGGCACCTGCTCATAGGCGCGCTTCTGGATCTCCTCGGCGATGCGCTTCTGCTCGGCCGCGTTCGGCGCCTTGGCGTACTGGTCGCGGAGCTTCTCCATCTCCGGATCGCAGTACCAGCCGAACCAAGCCTTGGCCTCGCAGCCGCCCGACATGCCGATATTGTTGATTGGCGTCAGCACGTCGGCGCCGGTCCACCAAGTATGCAGCAGGCTCCAGCCGCCGGCGTTCGGTGCGTCCTTCTTGGCGCGACGGCCGAGCAGCGTCGACCAGTCCATCGCCTGGAGGTCGACATTCATGCCGATCTCCTTGAGCCGCTGCGCGGTGACCAGGCTCGCCGCATGGCTCGCGGGGATGTCGGTCGGGTCCATCAGGACGACCGGCTCGCCCTTGTAGCCGCCTTCGGCGAGCAGCGCGCGCGCCTTGGCGAGATCGGGCTGCAGCCTCTCGGCGCCGGCCTGGGTCGCGAGCGGCGTGCCGCAGACGAAATAGGCACGGCAGATCTGCCAGTAAGTCTCGGGCCCGATCATCGCCTTCAGGTAGTCGCCCTGATCGAGCGCGTGGATCAGCGCCTGGCGGATCTTCGGGTTGTTGAATGGCGGGTGCATGTGGTTCGGCCGGAGCCAGCCCTGCTGTCCCAGCTTGTCGGTGATCTCGAGCTTGAGGTTGGGGTCCTTCTCGATGATCGGCGCCATGTCGATCGGCGGAATCTCCCAGTAGTCGTACTCGCCGCGCTGAAGGGCGGCGAGGGCAGTGGTCGCATCCGGTACGTAGTACCATTCGACGCGATCGACCTTGGCGACCTTGCCGCCCGAGGCGAAGCTCGGCGCCTCGCTCCGCGGCATGTAGTCGGCGTTCTTGACATAGACGACCTTATTGCCCGGGACCCACTGATCCCTGATGAACTTGAAGGGACCGGAACCGGTCGTGTCCTGGATCTGCGTCATCGCGTCGGTCTTGGCGATCGCCTCCGGCATCATGAAGGGCACGTTGGAGGAGATCTTGGCGAGCGAGGCGATCGTGAGCCCATAGGGCTCCTTCAGCTTGATCCTCAGCGTGGAGGCATCGACCGCCTCGACGGAGGCGACGGAGTCGAACATCTTCTGGCCCATGCCGTCGCGCCTGCCCCAGCGCAGGATCGAGGCGACGGCGTCGGCGGCCGTCACCGGCTTGCCGTCATGCCATTTGAGCCCGGAGCGAAGCTTGATCGTGTAGGTCAGGTTGTCCGGCGAGAGCGTGAAGGAGTCCGCCATCTGCGGCTTCGGCTCGAACTTCTCATCGATCGCGAACAGCGTGTCGTAGACGAGGTAGCCGTGGTTGCGGGAAATGTAGCCGGTGGTCCAGATCGGATCGAGCACGCGCAGATCGGCGTGCGGGATGATCTTGAGCACCTTCTCCTGGGCGCTCGCTGGCGCCGGCGCCAACGCCGCCAAGGCAGCGAGTGCGATGAGCCCGCTTATCGGTTTCATGATGGTGATCCCTGTTCGGTTGTATTGGGAACGTCCGCGACCATTATCCGCCAAAGGACGCGCCCGGAACAGGGACTGTGAGGCCGGCGCGCACGCCCTGGATGACCGCGGCCAAGGCTCGCGATAGTTTCGACTAAGGAGGGGGGATGCCGAGGGACAATGGGCAGACGAAACCGTCGCTCCTGCTGATCGGCTGGGGTGCGATCGGACGGCTGGTGCTCGATCGCCTCGGCGAGGAAATCGAGGCCACGGTGCTGGTGCGTCCCGGGCGCCTCGATGCGGCTCGCGCATCCTTGCGTGCGGCCACTCTCGCGGTCGAGCGGCTGGATGCGTTGGATGTGCTGCCGCCGCTCGTTTTCGAGTGCGGCGGTCATGCCGCAGTCCGCGAGCATGGCGAGGCCGTTCTCGCGCGCGGTGCCGAACTCGTCGTGGTCTCTACCGGAGCGCTCGCCGACCCGGCACTCTTCGCCGCCTTGAAGGCGGCGGCCGAACGCGGCGGCGGTCGCCTGTCTTTGGTTCCCGGCGCGGTCGGCGGCATCGATGCGCTGGCGGCGGCGCGTGAAGGCGGTCTCTCGCGCGTCGTCTATACCGGACGAAAGCCGCCGGCCGGATGGCGCGGCACCGCGGCCGAGGCCGTCGTCGATCTCGATCGCCTCGACAGTCCGACCGAGGTCTATCGCGGCACTGCCGGCGAGGCGGCACGGCGATTTCCTCAGAACGCGAATGTCGCGGCGACCATCGCGCTCGCCGGCCTCGGGCTGGAGGCGACCGAGGCGAGGCTGATCGCCGACCCGGCGGCAGCCGGCAATAGTCATCGAATTGGGGTGGGGCACGGTTTCCTGAGACAGCGCACTGCGCTACCGATCGTAAAGACGGAGGTAGAGCATGGACGGAAATAATGGGCTGGAACCGGGTGTGACGGAGGCCACGGCGGCGCCAGCGCGCG
>VGEN01000075.1 GCA_016869285.1 Alphaproteobacteria bacterium | reverse complement strand
AGCAGAAAGGCCGCCTCCGCCTCGATCCGATCAGACCGCCGGTCGCCGCCCTGAGCCAAGGCCGCCGTGCGGCCGCTGCGACGCCACTCATCCACCCACCGGATCGCGCTCGACACACCGACCCCGAACCGCTCAGCAGCCTGGCGCCGAGACAATCCGTCCTCGACCGCCCGCACCACACGAACACGAAGATCCTCTGATAGGGGAACTCCCATGCCCGCTGGCCTCCTCCTCCAGCAGGCATCTTGAATCACATCGCGACAGGATTGGGAATCCCTGACGATTCAGACAGATCGGAAAATGCTCTAGGGAAAGCGCAACAGCGAGACCGAGAATTTTGAGCATGGAAACCTATCGGGACGGAGCGGCGTGCTATACCGGGGCTCGTCCCTGTCGGCAAAATCCCGCAGAACCCGTGATGTTCCTAGGCCGCCATCGGGCATGCAGCTGGAGCGATTCGTGAGCGGCGATGCGCTCCTCGCGGGATGGTTCGTCGAGTTCGAGGTTCCGCTCGCGGCGTTGGCGGCCTTCTCCGAAGTCTTCGACGGCGTCGCCGACGCTGTCGGCTCGGTCGAGATCGAAGCCGAGCGACGCTGGCGCATCGAGGCCTTTTTCCGCACCGAGCCCGACCGCAAGCGGATCGTCGAGGCGCTGGCGCTCGTCGCTGCCGGCGGCGGCTGGGTTGTCCCTGCAGTCTCGCTCAGGCCCGAACCGGTCTCCGACTGGGTGCAGGCCACATACCGACGGTTCCCGCCGTTTCGCGTCGGACGCTTCTTCGTGCATGGCAGCCATACGCGCGAGCCCGAGCCGTCGGCGAGCATTCCGCTCACCATCGAGGCGGCGGTGGCCTTCGGCTCTGGCGAGCACGGCTCGACCTCCGGCTGCCTTCTGGCGATCGAGGGCCTGCGGCCGCGACTTAGGCGGCCGCGGGTCATCGATCTCGGCTGCGGCTCCGGCATCCTCGCGATCGCCGCGGCCAAGGCCTGGCGCGTGCGGGTGAGCGCCGCTGACAACGATCCCGTTGCGGTCAGGACGGCCCGCGACAACGCCCGCGTCAACGGGCTCGGCCGGCGCCTGCGCGGATGGGTAAGCACCGGCTTCGCCAATCCGGGGCTTGCCGGGCCCTACGACCTGGTGCTTGCCAACATCCTGGCGAAGCCGCTGATCCGGCTGGCGCGGCCGATGGCCGCCCGGCTCGCGCCGGGCGGCTACGCGATCCTGGCGGGCCTTCTCGTCGAGCAGGAGCGCCTGGTGCTCCAGGCCTATCGTCGCCAAGGGCTGGCGCTCGCGCAGCGGATACGTCGCGGCGAGTGGTCGACGCTGGTGCTGAAAAGAAAAGCGGCGGCGGGAAGACCCGCCGCCGCCAGTCGACTCTGGAGGGGATAACTCGATGCTTCAGGCGACGGAGCTAAGCTCGCGGGCCGGGCGTACGCGTCCGCGAGTGAGCGGACCATGGGCCGCTCCCTCCGCGACCGCCTCGATGTCGGCGCGCTGGATGCCGATATCGGCCAGCATGCGGTCGTCGAGGGCGTTGAGCTCACCGTAGGTCGTCCGGCGCTGCCGCCAGCCCTCGACCGCATAGGCGACGACCTTCAGGCCTTTGCCCAGCGTCAGGGCGATGTCGCCGAGGAAGTTGCCGGCAAACCGGCCGATGACCTCTGCGCGATCCCGACGGGCCTCGGCCTCGATCGGGGCGGTGTCGGTCCGGCGGCTTGAAATCCTGACGGACCGACCCAAAACCTCGGTTTCGTGGATGATATCAAGAGACATGGGTTCGGTTCCTTTGTCCGTAGAGCTGTTCACAAACGGGAAAATAGGTGCGGCAAGCCATGCCGACGAGGGTGTATATTGCAATGCAGCAATGCGAGAGGCGCATGCCCCAGCGTGACTTAGGTCACAGATAAGCCGCGTTAGGGTGCCCTAGCAGAGCCCGCTCGCTCTGGCCTGCGACTTAGGGCGACGACCGGCTAATATCCGCCCGACTCGAAGTCCATTTGCGAGCCTCTGCAATGTCCGAATGCCGCGCCACCTACCAGGGCGACGACGCTCTTGCCCGTCTTTTGGGCAAAACTGGCGTTTCCCTCACCGTCGCCGATGTCCGGGCCCTGGTCGCCGGCGTGAATGCGGCCGCGGTTCCCGGCGACGATGCCGACTGGCCCAAGCTGGTGGCCGCCGAACCGAGCCCGGCTCTGGAGGCGCAGCTTCGCGCGCTCCGCGCCACCATGGAGGAGGCCGACCCCGCGACCAAAGCCGATCGGGCCCCCCGGATCGCGGCGCTCCGCGCCGAACTGGCCAAGCGCCGTCTCGTCGGCTTCCTGATCCCGCGCGCCGACGAGCATCAGGGTGAGTACGTGCCGCCACGAGCGATGCGACTCGCCTGGCTCACGGGCTTCACCGGCTCGGCGGGCCTCGCCTGCGTGCTGGCCGATCGCGCCGCGATGTTCGTCGACGGCCGTTATACCCTGCAGGTGCGTTCCCAGGTCGATGGCGGCGCCTTCGAGTACCGGCATTCGAGCGAGCAGCCGCTCGATGCCTGGCTCGTCGGGGCCCTCAAGCCGGGCGAGACGCTCGGCTACGATCCCTGGCTCCACACGATCGAGGAGGTTACGCGGATCTCCGCCGCCTGCACGCGGGCTGGCGCCAAGCTCTCGGCCGTCGACAACCTCGTCGACGCGATCTGGAAGGACCAGCCGCCGCCGCCGCTTGCGCCGGTCATTCCCCACGATCTCGCCTTCGCCGGCGAGGCGGCGGACGAGAAGCGCCGACGCATGGGCGAAGCGGTGGCGAAGGCTGGCGCCGCCGCGGCTGTGATCACGCAGCCGGACTCGCTCGCCTGGCTCCTTAACCTGCGCGGCCGGGACGTGTCGCGGACGCCGCTGCCGCTGGGCTTCGCGCTGCTCAAGGAGGACGGCGCCGTCGATCTCTACATGGATCGCCGCAAGCTGACGCCGGCCGCGCGCATGCAGATGGGCAATCATGTCCGCCTGCGCGAGCCGGAAGAGCTCGGCGACGGTCTCGACGAGCTGGCCGGCAGGCGCGTGATCGCCGATCCGCGTTCGGCGCCGTCCTGGGTGTTCCAGCGGCTCGAGAAGGCGAGGGCCGACGTCGTGCGTGCGCCCGATCCGTGCCAGCTCGCCAAGGCCTGCAAGAACCCGGCGGAGATCGCCGGCACTAAACTCGCGCATTTGCGCGATGGCGCCGCGGTCACGCGCTTCCTTTCCTGGCTCGCCAAGTCGGCGCCGAAGGGCGGCTTAACGGAAGTCGCCGCTTCCGATCGGCTCGAGAGCTTCCGGCGCGACGGCGAGCGGTTCCGCGATCTCAGCTTCGACTCGATCTCCGGCGCCGGGCCGAACGGCGCCATCGTCCACTACAAGGCAACGCCCGAGACCGACCGGGCGATCAAGCCGGGCGAGCTCTACCTGATCGACTCGGGCGCCCAGTATCTCGACGGCACCACCGACATCACGCGGACGATCGCCGTCGGCGGCAGGCCGACCGCTGAGGAGCGCGACCGCTTCACCCGCGTGCTCAAGGGCCACATCGCCCTCGCGCTCGCGCGCTTCCCGGCCGGCACCACTGGCAGCCAGCTCGACGCGCTGGCCCGGTTGCCGCTGTGGCAGGCAGGGCTCGACTACGATCACGGCACCGGCCACGGCGTCGGCAGCTATCTCTCGGTGCATGAGGGGCCTCAGCGGATCTCCAAGCTGCCGAACACCCAGGCGCTGATGCCGGGCATGATCGTCTCGAACGAGCCCGGCTACTACAAGACCGACGGCTACGGCATCCGCGTCGAGAACCTGATCACCGTGGTGCCGCTCGAGGTGCCGGGCGCCGAGCGGCCGATGCTGGGGTTCGAGACGCTAACCTGCGCGCCGATCGACCTGGCGCTGGTCGAGCCTTCGCTGCTGACCCAGGCCGAGATCGACTGGCTCAACGCCTATCACCGGCGCGTGCGCGAGATGCTGACGCCGGAGCTCGACAGGGAGACGGCGGCCTGGCTCGCCGAGGCGACCAAGCCGATCGCGCGTCGGGCCGAGGCGGCGGACTAGGGCGGCCCCGTGTTCACCTTCAGCCTCGGCAAGATCCTGCTGCTGGCCGCGGTCATCGCCGCGGTCTGGTACGGTTATCGCTGGTGGCAACGCGCCCAGCGCGTGAGCCGTGACGAGGCGGCGACGCTCGCGCGCGAACGCGCGCGTGCGCCGACCGGCGAGGATATGGTCAAGTGTCCCGCCTGCGACACCTACCTCTCGCCGCGCTCCGCGCGCTCCTGCGGGCGGAGCGAGTGTCCTTATCCCGGCTGACGCTACCGCCCGATCTTCCCGATGATCGCTTTAGCTTCGGCCCTTATCCCGGCTGACGCTACCGCCCGATCTTCCCGATGATCGCTTTAGCTTCGGCCTCGCTCAAGTCGCGGCCGACCGCGCTGTTGGGCGGCTTCGGCCAGACCTCGTCGGTCCAGGTGATCCCGCCGAACTCGCGCGGGCCCGCATAGCGCGGGATCACATGGAAATGCACATGCGGGTCGACCATCATCAGCATCAGGTAGTTGATCTTGTCGTAGCTGAAGGCCGCCTTGAGCTTTCCTTCGACATCCTTGATCACGGTGGCGAGCTCGGCGCATTCCTCGGCCGACATGTCGGAAAAGTGCGGCACATAGCGGCGGGCCGAGATGACGCCGGCGCCGATGGTCGTATGCACCGGCCGGAGCGACCACACCCAGTGCTGATATTCGCGGATGGTGAAGCCGGGAATACGGAACTTCTGTCGGAATTTCTCAAGCTCGGTCATGGGCGATTCCCGATGGTGGATGACTCACGAAAGTAAAGGTGCACCGGCTGACGCGGCAATCCTCGATTGCCGCCAGTCGCCTTGACCCGCCCCCAGGCCCCTGGGTATATCGCTGCACCGCAAAAAACGGATGGCCGATGGCGTCCCCCCGCCCGACCAGCTTTCAGTCCCTGATCCTGACCCTGCAAAGCTATTGGGCGGAACAGGGCTGCGTGATTCTTCAACCCTATGACATGGAGATGGGCGCCGGCACCTCGCATCCCGCAACCACGCTCCGCGCCCTCGGCCCGGACCGCGTGTGGAACTGCGCCTATGTGCAGCCTTCGCGCCGCCCGAAGGACGGCCGCTACGGCGAGAACCCGAACCGGCTGCAGCACTATTATCAATTCCAGGTAATCATGAAGCCGTCGCCGCCGAATAATCAGGAACTCTATCTTGAGAGCCTGCGCCGGCTCGGCGTCGATCCGGCGCTACACGACATCCGCTTCGTCGAGGATGACTGGGAGAATCCTACGCTCGGCGCCTGGGGGCTCGGCTGGGAGGTTTGGCTCGACGGCATGGAGGTCAGCCAGTACACCTACTTCCAGCAGGTCGGCGGCATCGAGTGCGATCCGGTGCCGGTCGAGATCACCTACGGTCTCGAGCGCCTGGCCATGTATATCCAGGGCGTCGACTCGATCTTCGACCTCGACTGGGACGGCGTGCCCAAGGATCAGGGCGGCAAGACCTATCGCGACATCTATCACCGCGCCGAGCGAGAGTTCTCTGCCTTCAACTTCGAGCTGGCCGACACCGATCGCCTGCTCGTCCGTTTCGCCGACGCCGAGAAGGAATGCGCGCTGCTGCTCGAACGCGGTTTGGCGCTGCCAGCCTATGACCAGGTACTGAAGGCAGGGCACACCTTCAACCTGCTCGATGCCCGTGGCGTTATCAGCGTGACCGAACGGCAGGCCTATATCGGCCGCGTGCGCACGCTGGCCAAGGCATGCTGCGAAGCCTGGGTGGCCGGCTCTCGTGCCTGAGCTTCTTCTCGAACTTCGCTCGGAGGAAATTCCGGCGCGCATGCAGCGCCGCGCCGCCGAGCAGCTCAAGGAGCGGCTTGGCGCGCTGCTGACCGAGGCGGGCTTCGCGCTCGCCAGGGACGCGGTCGCCACATATGTCGGTCCACGGCGCCTGACCGCCGTCGTTGCCGACCTGCCGGCCGCGCAGCCCGATCGCACGGTCGAGCGCAAGGGACCGAAGGTCGGTGCGCCGCAGGCGGCGATCGACGGTTTCCTCAAGGCCGCAGGCCTTTCCAGCCTCGACCAGGCCGAGCAGCGTGACTCTGGAAAGGGCGTCTTCTACTTCTCGGTCCAGAAGCAGCCCGGCCGCGCGACGCCGGCGGTGCTGGCCGAGATCGTACCGGCGCTGATCAAGTCTTTCGAATGGCCGAAATCGATGCGCTGGGCGACCTGGAGCCAGCGCTGGGTTCGGCCGCTGCATGCCGTCCTCTGCGTCTTCGGCGGCGAGACGGTGATCGGCAAGGTCGATCTCGGCGGCGGTGCCATGGGCTTTACCAAAGAGACGGTCGGGCATCGCTTCCTCGCGCCGCAGCCCTTCGCCGTAACCTCCTTCGCCGACTATGCCGACAAGCTCGACAAGGCCTTCGTCATGGTCGACCAGGCCGACCGCCGCGCCTATATCGAGCGCATCGCCGGCCAGCGCGCGGGCGAGAACGGACTCCAGCTCAAGGTCGACGATGGCCTGCTCGACGAGGTGACCGGTCTCGTTGAATGGCCGTTGCCGCTGATCGGCAAGATCGACGAGGCCTTCATGGATCTGCCGCCTGAGGTGCTGACCACCTCGATGCGCGCGCATCAGAAGTATTTCGCCTGCTTGCGTCTCGACGACACCCTGGCGCCGCGTTTCGTCGTCGTCTCCAATATGGAGAACGAGGATGGCGGCCGGCAGGTCGTCGCCGGCAATGAGCGCGTGCTGCGCGCGCGTCTCTCCGATGCGCGCTTCTTCTGGGACCAGGACCGCAAGAAGAAGCTGGCCGATCGCGTCGGCGACCTCGCCAGCATCCTCTTCTATCAGCGCCTCGGCACCATGGCGGAGAAAGCCGAACGGATCGCGCAGCTCTCGCGCTGGCTCGCGACGAAGATCTCCGGCGCCGATGCGGCGCAGGCCGAGCGTGCCGGCCGCCTCGCCAAAGCGGATCTGACCACCGGCATGGTCGGCGAGTTTCCGGAACTGCAGGGCATTATGGGCCGCTACTACGCTCAACATGACGGCGAGCCCAAGGCGATCGCCGAGGCTGTCGCCGAGCACTATTCGCCTAAGGGCCCGGATGACCGTTGCCCGGATGTGCAGGTCTCGGTCGCCGTAGCGCTCGCCGACAAGATTGACACGCTGGTCGGTTTCTTCGCCATCGACGAGAAGCCAACAGGCTCCAAGGATCCCTTTGCGCTTCGTCGCGCCGCGCTCGGTGCCATCCGGCTCATTCTCGAGAACGGGATTAGGATCAGCCTGCTCGAGCTGTTCGAGCGGACTTATGCGCTCTATGCCGGCTTTGATCGTGCGAAGTCAGATGAGACGGCGCGCGGACTGCTCGAGTTCTTCGCCGATCGCCTCAAGGTCCATCTCCGCGATCGAGGCCTCAGGCACGATATTGTCGCCGCCGTCTTCGCGGTCCCCGGCGGCGAGGACGATCTGATCCGCCTGATCGTGCGCGGCGAAGCGCTCAAGCGCTTCGTTGCCTCCGATGACGGCGCCAATCTGCTGACCGCCTACCGCCGCGCCGCCAACATTCTCCGCATCGAGGAGAAGAAGGACGGCAAGCGCTATGATCGCCTCGCCGATCCGAAGCGCTTCGCGATGAACGAGGAGGCGCAGCTGCACCAGGCGATCCTCGATGTCGGCACCAAATCCGACCCGCTGTTGGCGGATGAGGATTTTTCCGGCGCCATGGGTGCGCTGGCGCGGTTGCGCCAGCCGGTCGATGATTTCTTCGACCGCGTGACCGTCAATGCAGAGGAGGCCGAGTTGCGCGCCAACCGGCTTTGCCTGCTTTCGCAGATCCGCGTCGGTATGGACGCGATCGCCGACTTCTCCAAGATCGAGGGCTGAGATGGGCAAGTGGGTGTACGGGTTCGGGGGCGGGGCCGCGGAGGGCACCGCGAAGATGAAGAACTTGCTCGGCGGCAAGGGCGCCAACCTCGCCGAGATGTCCAATCTCGGTCTGCCGGTGCCGCCGGGCTTCACCATCACCACCGAGGTCTGCACGCACTACTACGCCAATGGCGAGAGCTACCCCAAGGAGCTGAAGGCCGAAGTCGAAGCGGCGCTGCGGCAGGTGGAGAAGACCGTCGGCGCCAGCTTCGGCGATCCCCAGAACCCGCTGCTGGTCTCGGTGCGCTCCGGCGCGCGCGCCTCGATGCCGGGCATGATGGACACGGTCCTCAATCTCGGTCTCAACGACGAGACGGCCGCGGGCCTGGCCAGGCTCTCGGGCAATCCGCGCTTCGCCTATGACAGCTACCGCCGCTTCATCTCGATGTATGGCGATGTCGTGCTCGGCGTCGAGCACCACTATTTCGAGGACATCATCGGCGAGGCCAAGGACGAGAGGGGAGTTTCCCTCGACACCGAGCTGGATACCGATGACCTGAAGAAGCTGGTGAAGTCGTTCAGAGCGAAGGTCGAGTCGGAGACGGGAAAGCCGTTCCCGCAGGACCCGAAGGAGCAGCTCTGGGGAGCGATCGGCGCGGTCTTCAAGAGCTGGATGAACCAGCGCGCCATTGTCTATCGCCGCCTGCATGACATCCCGGAGTCCTGGGGCACGGCGGTCAACGTCCAGGCGATGGTCTTTGGCAATATGGGCGATGATTGCGCGACCGGTGTCGCCTTCACGCGCGACCCCTCGACCGGCGAGCGGCGCTTTTACGGCGAGTTCCTGGTCAACGCCCAGGGCGAGGACGTGGTCGCCGGCATCCGCACGCCGCAGCAGCTGACCATTGCCGGCAAGCAGGCAAACCTCTCGACGCTGCCGGCGATGGAGGAGGCGATGCCGGAGGTCTTCCGGCAGCTCGACACCGTGCGCGGCCAGCTCGAGAAGCACTATCGCGACATGCAGGACATCGAGTTCACGGTCCAGCGCGGGAAGCTGTTCATGCTGCAGACCCGGTCCGGCAAGCGCACGGCCAAGGCGGCGCTCAAGATTGCCGTCGATATGGTCGCGGAGGGACTGATCGGCCGGAAGGAGGCGGTCGGCCGCATCAACCCCGGATCGCTCGATCAGCTCCTGCACCCGACGCTCGATCCGAAGGCCAAGAGGACCGTGCTCGCACGCGGCCTGCCGGCCTCGCCCGGCGCGGCCTCGGGCAAGGTCGTCTTCTCCGCCGACGAGGCCGAGGCGCGCGCAGCCAAGGGCGAACGCGTTCTGCTGACTCGAACCGAGACGAGTCCTGAGGACATCCACGGCATGCATGCCGCGGAAGGCATCCTGACGACGCGCGGCGGCATGACCAGCCACGCCGCGGTCGTCGCGCGCGGCATGGGACGCCCTTGCGTGTCGGGCGCCGGAGAGCTCCGCGTCGACTATGCCAAGAAGCAGCTCTCAGTTCGCGGCACCACGGTCAAGGAAGGCGACATCCTGACTATCGACGGCGGCACCGGCGAGGTCTTCGTCGGCGAGGTGCCGACGATTCAGCCGGAGCTGTCGGGCGACTTCGCCACGCTGATGGAGTGGGCCGACGGGCTCCGGCGCTTGCGCATCCGCACCAACGCCGATACGCCGACCGACGCGCGCACGGCACGGCAATTCGGCGCCGAGGGCATCGGGCTTTGCCGTACCGAGCATATGTTCTTTGAGTCCGACCGCATCGTGGCGGTGCGCGAGATGATCATGGCCTCGACCACCGAGGGCCGGCGCGCGGCGCTCGCCAAGATCCTGCCGATGCAGCGCGAAGATTTCATCGAGATCTTCCGCATCATGCGCGGCCTCCCGGTGACGGTACGCCTGCTCGATCCGCCGCTGCACGAGTTCCTGCCGCATACCGAGGCGGAGATCGAGGAGGTCGCCAGGGCCTCCGGCGCCTCGGCCGAGACGCTGCGCCAGCGCGCGATCGAGCTCGAGGAAGCGAATCCGATGCTCGGCCATCGCGGCTGCCGCCTCGGCATCTCCTATCCGGAGATCTACGAGATGCAGGCGCGCGCCATCTTTGAAGCGGTGGCGGCGGTCTCGAAGGAGTCGGGCGAAACGGTGCTGCCCGAGGTCATGATCCCGCTGATCGCGACGAAGAAGGAACTCGACATCCTGAAAGCGATGATCGACCGGGTCGCGGGCGAGGTGACGAGGGAGACCGGCGCCAAGGTTCCGTACCTCACCGGCACGATGATCGAGCTGCCGCGCGCGGCGCTGCGTGCGCAGGAGATCGCCGAGTCGGCCGAGTTCTTTTCCTTCGGCACCAACGACCTGACGCAGACCGCCTTCGGGCTCTCGCGCGACGATGCCGGCTCGTTCCTCAAGACCTATCAGGACAAGGGCATCCTCGAGACCGATCCCTTCGTCTCGATCGACATCGACGGCGTCGGCGAGCTGATGGAGATCGCGGCCGAGCGAGGGCGCAAGTCGCGCGCCGACATCAAGCTTGGCATTTGCGGCGAGCATGGCGGCGATCCGGCCTCGATCCGCTTCTGCGACAAGATCGGGCTCGACTACGTCTCCTGCTCGCCCTATCGCGTGCCGATCGCGCGTCTCGCCGCGGCGCAGGCGGCGATCGCCGAGGGCGAGAAACGGGCGGCTTGAGCCGCTTCTATTCCGGCGGGTTCCACCACTCGGACGGATCGGCGTGCTGGCGGATGTGGCCGAGGGGAACGCCGGACCGGCGGAACAGGGACATCTTGCCTTCCGGCCAGGCCTTCAGGCGGCAGACCGCGTTCGAGACGCCCGAAGCGGCGTCGCCAAGGAAGGCGTCGCAGCGGGCCGCGAGATAGGTATCGAAGATCACCTCGACCGCCAGCCTCCGGCCGTCGATGTGGGTCTGCCACTCGAGGGAGATTTGCCCGGTCTCCGTCAGCCGCGCGACCGTGCGGCTCGTGACCTTCTCGCCGTAGCGGCTCTTGAACGCTGCATGGGCCGGCGCGAAGTCGGTGATCAGAAAGATGCCACCGCCCGGGTTCTCGTCGAAGTGCCGATCGACGATGGGGAAATACGCGCCGACGTCGACCGCCTCCCTGTCCTGGGACTCAAGCGTTTTGAGTCTGCTCTGCGTGCGGTAGTGGACCGCGAGCATCGGACGCGTCTTCAGAAGCTGGCGCTCCATGCTGTCGAGCGGCAGTGCCAGCGGCGGCTTGAGGCGAAGCCGGCTGCGGTAGAACGCACCGAGGGCCGCTTCCGGGTCGAGGCTGCGCCAGGCAGGAAGCCAGGGCAGGATGTCGTCCGCCTCGGTGTAGTAGTCGCTGACGAGGACGTTTTCCGGCCGATTGAGGAAGTAGAGGCTGGAAACACGGCTTCCTTCGCCCGCATCCTTGTTGATCCGCGGTATCCGCAGGTTCTCGGCCGTCCACTTCGCCGGGAAGTAGGAAAGCCCCGGGGCTGACAGGTCGGCCACTGTCGTCGCCGACATCGGCTCGAAGTAGAGGTCCCAGGCATTGCCGGCGCCGGGCTGGTAGTAGCGGGACTCTCGCCCCCAATAGACCACCGGCTGGCGCCCCAGGCTTTCGGCGAGGACCGTTTGCAGTGCGACGTGACCGACATCGGCCCAGAAGCCGGCGCCCCAGCCGCGGATGAGGAGATAGGCGGGGTTCGGCTTCGCGACCGGCCGGTCGTGGCGGAGGCGCCGCGCGATTTCCGTCAACCGCTGCTCGATCTCGGCGAGCCTGTCGCCGTTACGCTTGAGCGCCTGCAACAGGCGGTTGGCGGCGCTGAGATCCCCGACCGCCATCGCCTCGTCGACCGTGGCGAGGATCTGTGCCGGCGTCAGCCTCATTCCGTCGGATTCCACCACGGCGACGGATCGGCATGGCGGCGGATCTGTCCTGGAAGCGCGGTCTGGCCGGGGCGGAGCAGAGTCACGGTGCCTGCCGGCCAGTCCTTCAGCCGCGCCACTGCTTGCGAGACGCCGGAGGCGCCGTCGCCGACGAAGGCATCGCAGCGCGCGGCAAGGAAGGTGTCGAGTACGACCTCGCGGCCGAGCACGACGCCGTCGTGCTTCTGGTGGATCTCGAGGGACTCTTCTTCGATGCGCTCGAGCCGCGTTACCTCCCGGCAGGCAACGCGGTCGCCGAAGACAGCGCGGAGGTAGAGAACCGCCGGTGTGAAGTCCGTCATCAGATAGATGCCGGCATCCGGATGAGAAGACAGGTAGCGGCTGATCACATCGACGAAAGGCCCGGGTTCGAGCGCTTTGCGATTGACCGACTCCGTCACCTTGGGCAGCGCCTGGTTGCGGAAATGCATGGCGATCGTCGAGCGGCGAGGGATCATCGCCGCTGCCTGGCGCTCGAGCTCCTGGCCAAGCGATGGCACCAGGCGCAGATGATGGCGATAGAGCCGGCCCAGCTCGGGCTCGGGATCGGTTGCCGCCAGCGGGTGGCCTGCGGGAAACCATGGCGCAAGATCGTCGAGTTCGGTGAAGAAGTCGAAGACGGCGATGTTCTCCGGTCGGTTAATGAGAAAAAGCCCGGAGAGCTGGCTCCATTCGCCCTGGTCCTTGTTGACCCGGATCTCGCGGAGATTTGCGCGCGTCCATTTCGGTGGGAAGTAGGTGAGCCCGTCCCGTTCGGCATCAGCCAGGGTCGGCGCCGACACCGGCTCGAAATAGAGCCGCCACGCCTCCTCGACGCCGGCGCGGCGATAGCGGCACTCGCGCCCCCAGTGGATGATCGGCGTGCGTCCTGTCGCCTCGGCCAGCGCGAGACCGTGGATCGTGTGCAGGACATCGGCCCAGAAGCCCGCACCCCAGGCGCGGATCACGAGGGCGCGTTGACGGCCGTCCGGCTCGGGCGCCAGGCGGCGGGACTCGTCCATGTGGCGTTTGGCACGCTCGAAGAGGCCGAGATCGGCGGCGACGATTGCCAGCATCTGGTGGCTTGCGGCGTCGGCGTGGCCGGCGGCGTGCAGTCGCTGAAGCAGCCGGTTGGCACGCGATAGGTCGCCCTCGTGCAGCGCCTTCTGGGCGCGCGAGAGCGTCTCCTGGATCAGCCTCGAATCATAGGTCATGGCTCTGCGGCACGAGGATAGGGGGAGTCGCCTGCAGCTTGAAACGGAAAGGCTCGGGCGCCGACCGTGCTAGACTGGAAATGGAAACGACCGATGCCCGGCAATTGCCAATTCTCCATGGCTGTCCATATCGCGGCGCTGCTCGCGCTCGCCGGCGATGCGCCCAAGACATCGGCGGAGATCGCGCATTCGATCGACACCAATCCGGTGGTGGTCCGCCGAATCGTTGCGGCGCTGGCCCGTGCCGGGTTGGTGACCGCGCGACGCGGCGCGGCGGGTGGTTCCGTCCTGGCGCTCCCGGCCGAGCGCATCACGCTCCACGATCTGAGGGCGGCAGTCGAGACGCCTGACGCCTTCGCCATCCACGATCACCCGAGCAGCGCCTGCCCCGTCGGGCGGAACATCGAGCGCGTGCTCTCGGGCGTTCGCGGCCGCGCCGAGGCGGCGCTCGTGCGCGAACTCAAACGTACCACGATCGCCGAGCTGGTCTCCGACCTTCAGGCCACCGCGGCTTAAGCTTGCCGATGCTCGCCGGTGGGACGAGCGGCTCACGTATTTGTAATCTTGACGATTACAATTTAAGCGCCAAGTGATTGGTCGATCGGAGGCGGTTCTCGCCGGTCTCCGCAACCAACCGCTTGGAGCGCGTTATGGTGTCGATCGCAGTGGTCTATCACTCAGGCTACGGGCACACGAAGGCCGTCGCCGAGTCCGTTGCCCGGGGTGCCGGCCGCGTCTCGGGTGTGAAGGTCGTGCTGGTCCCGGTCGAGGAGGCGGAGGTGCGCATGGCCGAGCTCGACGCGGCCGATGCGATGATCTTCGGTTCGCCGACCTATATGGGCGGCGCCTCGGCCAAGTTCCGTGCTTTCGCCGAGCTGACCTCGAAGAAGTGGTCGGCGCAGGCGTGGAAGAACAAGATCGCCGCCGGCTTCACCAACTCCGCCTCGCAAAGCGGCGACAAGCTGGCGACGTTGAACAGCCTGCAGGTCCTCGCGGCCCAGCACGGCATGGTGTGGGTCGGGCTCGATCTTCTGCCCGGCAACAACACCTCGGCCGCGAGCCCGGACGATCTCAACCGTCTCGGCTCCTTCTCCGGACTGATGACCCAGGCAAACAGCGATCAGGGCGCCGACGTCGCTCCGCCCGATGCCGACCACCGAACTGCCGAGCATTTCGGCAAGCGGGTTGCAGAGGCGGCGCAACGCTGGGTGCGCGGCGCCACGGATCTCGCCACGGCCGCCTGATCCAGGCGGCCTTCAGGGTTCAAAAGCTGGCCCAGCCAGGCTTGATCGGCGTCAGCTTGCTCTCGCCGGCGGTCAGCTTCTTGCCTTCGGCCAGGGCCTTCTCAACCGCTTCCAGGCGCAGCAGGGCAAGCGCGCGGCGGCCCTGACCCGAGCGCATCTCGCCGGCCTCCTTGCCCTCGAAGGCGATCTCGGTGCCGGAGGCCGGCAGCGGACCTTCGACCTCGACCGGCATCAGCCGCTTGCGCACAAGGCCGCGATACTTAGTCCGCGCGGTCAGCTCCTGGCCGACATAGCAGCCCTTGTCCCAGTCGATCCCGCGCAGCTCGTCGAAGCCGTTCTCGAGCAGGATCGCCTTCTCGACCGGCAAGTCGCGGCTGCCATCGGGCAGGCCTTTGGCGATGCGGAGCCCGTGATAGTCGTCGAGCGTAGCGCGCACGCAACCGAGCGCGATCAGCGGATCCTCGCCAAGTCCGCCATGCAGGAGCACGCGCACGCCCATGTCCCTGAGGCGCGGATCGAGGTAGGCGATACCGCCGGCATACTCCTTCGCTTGACCCGGCTCCTTGAGATCGAGCTTCTCGATCACGGTCGGGCCGAAGGCGGCGAAGACGCGATACTCATCGCTGACATTCGCCAGCATGACCTTCGATCTGAGCTTGTAGAGCGACAGACGCTTCTTCAGGTCGTCGGCGCGGCTGCGCTCGCAGTCGAGGGCCAGCATCTCGCCCATGTCGATGACGAAGAAGTCGTGGAGAAACTTGCCCTGCGCGGTGAGGAAGGCGGAATAGGCGGCACGTCCGGGCGAGACCTTGGCAACGTCATTGGAGATCAGCCCCTGCAGGAAGCTGACGCGATCTTCGCCCGCCACGGTGACGATACCGCGGTCCTCGAGCAAGACGTAGCGATCCATGAATGCCCCTCCCGCCTATGTATATGACATGGCGCGGCGGAGGCGCCTTTGCAAGCGCCGCCCACCGCCCTATAAGCCGGGCCGATGCCGGCCTCAATCCTGTTCATAACCTCGACGCGCCTCGGCGATGCCGTGCTCTCGACCGGCGTGCTCTCCCGCTGCCTCGATCAGCTCCCCAATGCGCGCGTCACCGTCGCGACGGGCCCGATTGCCGCCCCTGTGTTCCGCAACCTGCCTGGCCTTGAGCGCGTGCATGTTCTGGTTAAGCAGCCGGCCGGAGCGCATTGGTTCGGCCTCTGGGCAAGGAGCGTCGCGCGCCGTTGGGATCTGGTCGTCGATCTTCGCGGCTCAGCGCTGGCGTATCTCGTTCCGGCATCGCGTCGACTCGTGCTCGGCAAGGGTCGGCGCCGGGAGCACCGGGTCGAGGAGCTGGGGCGGCTGGTCGCGCCCGAGGCAAACCCTCCGGAACCGCGACTCTGGCTTGCGGCGACGGATCGCGCCAAGGCTGCGAGGTTGGTCGCCGATGGCGGGCCGGTCCTGGCGCTGGGGCCGGCGGCGAACTGGCAGGCCAAGACCTGGCGGGCGGAGCGCTTCGCCGAGCTGGCCTCGCGGTTGACCGGGTCCGGCCCGCTCGCGGAGGCGCGCGTGGCGATCTTCGGTGCGGCGGGTGAGGAGGAGGCGGTCCGGCCGGTGCTGGCGACGCTTCCGGCCGAACGCTGCATCGATCTGGTCGGCAAGGTCGATCCGCTGGAGGCGGCCGCCTGCCTTGAGCGCTGCCGCTTGTTCGTCGGCAATGATTCGGGTCTCATGCATATGGCGGCGGCGGTCGGCATGCCGACCGTCGGCCTTTTCGGTCCGAGCCCGGTCGAGCACTATCGTCCTTGGGGGCGGTGGACGGCGGTGGCGCATACGCCGGAGACGCCGGAGCAGCTGATGGACATTCCCGGCTGGGATCATCGGACCTCGGCCACGTTGATGGACAGCCTCACGGTGGACGAGGTCGAGCGGGTGGCGAGGGAGCTGATGAGCAGAGCGGGGAGCTGAAGGCGGATGGCTCACATCGTCATGACCGACGACGGCCTTCGCTTCAGCGCGCGGAGCGTCCACCAGGGACCGCTCGGCGGCTCGGAGACCGCCTTCACGCATCTCGCCTTTGCGCTCGCCCGCCGCGGGCATGACGTCACCGTGCGCAACCGCTGCACCGAGCCGGTGCGCGAGGAAGGCGTCGACTGGGACTCGCTCGAGGCCGGCGTGCCGCAATCGGCCGATCTCTACATCGCCTATCGCGCGCACAACCTGCTGCCGATGGTGCCGCGGGCGCGGCGGCGCCTTTTCTGGATCCAGAACCCGGCGCGCTACCTGCTCAAATGGCGCTATCTCTCGAAGCTGTTCCGGCTCAAGCCGGTGGTGGTCTTCACCTCGCTCTACCATGCCGACACCTACCCGGCCTGGGCGCCGGATGGCGGGCGCGTCGTCATTCCGCTCGGCGTCTCCTCAAGCTTCCTCGAGAGCGAGGCGCCGGAAGAGCCGCCGCCGCCGCGGGCGCTGTTCATTTCCAATCCGATGCGCGGGCTCGACTGGTTGCTGACGCTTTGGGCTCGGCACGTCCATCCGCGCCTGCCGACGGCGGAGTTGCACGTCTTCTCCGGCCCCGCGACCTACGGCGCCTATGGCGCGGCCAAGGCGAAAGAGATGGAGCCGATCCTCGAATACGCGCGCCAGCTCGCCGATCGCGGCGTCGTTCTGCGGGCGCCGGTGTCGAAATCCGTGCTCGCCGACGAGATGCGGGCAGCGCGCGTGCTCCTCTATCGCGGCGACAAGGAAGAGACCTTCTGCTTTGCCGTTGCCGAGGCGCAGGCGACGGGCTTGCCGGCCGTGGTCGGCCCCTTAGGCTGCATGGCCGAGCGGGTCGCCGATGGCGAGACGGGTTTCGTCGAGGGCGATGACCGCCTGTTCGCCGACAAGACGCTGGCTCTGCTCACCGACGATCGTCTCTGGCGGAATATGAGCATGCGCGCGCTGGAGCGCCAGCGCGCCTGGGGCTGGGACGAGGCCGCTTCGGCTTTCGAGAAGCTGATCTGATGCGCGTCCTGCAGGTGATGGCCGGCGCGGCCCATGGCGGCGCCGAGACCTGCTTCGTCGACACGGTGCTGGCGCTCAATCGCGCCGGCGTGGAACAGCGTGTAGTGATCCGCCAAGATGCGGCACGGGCGGCGTTGCTGCGCGCCGGCGGCATCGAGCCGACCGAGCTGCCCTTCGGCGCGCGCTGGTTCGACTTCCGGACACGCGCCGGCCTCAGTCGGCTGATCGCCGGCTTCGCACCCGATCTGGTTATGGCCTGGATGAAACGCGCGGCGAGCTTCGTGAAGCCGGGCGACTACGCCAGCCTCGGCTGGCTCGGCGGCTTCTACGATCTCAAATACTACCGGCACTGCGGTCACCTCGCAGGGATGAGCGCCGATATGCGCCGGCACATCGTCAAGGAGGGCTGGCCGCCCGAGCGCGCGCATATTCTCCGCGCCTATGCACCGGACGGGAGAGGGTGCCGTCTCGATCGCAAGGCGCTTGGCACGCGCGAGGATGCGCCGCTGCTGCTGGCGCTCGGGCGCCTGCACGAGGCCAAGGCCTTCGACGTGCTCATCGATGCTATGGTGCAGATCCCGCAAGCGCAGCTTTGGATCGCCGGAGAGGGCGCTCTCCGCGCCTCGCTCGAGGCGCAGATCGACCGCCTTCGTCTTTCCAATCGCGTCAAGCTGCTCGGCTGGCGCAACGATCGTCTCGACCTGATGGCAACGGCCGATGCCTGCATCTTCCCGTCGCGCTACGAGCCCTTCGGCATCGTCTCGATCGAGGCGTGGGCCGCGCGCGTGCCGCTGATCGCGACGCGCTCAGCCGGTCCCGGCGCTTTGATCCGTGACGGCGAGGACGGGCTGCTGGTGCCGATCGACGATGTTGCCGCGCTGGCGACAGCGATCCGCCGCCTGCTCGGCGATGGCGAGCTCAAGGCGCGTGTGGTCGCCAACGGGCGGCTGCGCTACGAAGCAGAGTTTACCGAGCGTGCCGTCGTCGCCAGCTACAAGGCTCTGTTCGAGCGCATGCTGGCGGAGCGCCGCAAGGCGGCGTGATCAGCGGAGCAGCTGGCGCACGAAGCTGAGCAGGTTGCCGCCGTCGAAGAGGTGGCCGACGATGCCGGCGGCTTCGGCTGCGCCGACATCGGTTTTCTGATCACCGATCAGAAGGCATTGCGACCGGTCGAGATCGAACTCGGCGATCCCGGCGCGGATCATGCCGGGTTCCGGTTTCCGGCAGCCGCAGGCCAGTAGATAGGCGCCCTGTCCCGCGGTCGGGTGATGCGGGCAGTAGAAGGTCGCCTCGATCCGCGCACCGCGCTCGTCAAGCCAGGCCTCGATCCAGTAGGTGAACGCGGTGAACTGCTCTTCTGAGTAGTAGCCACGGCCGATGCCCCCCTGGTTGGTGACGAAGACGATCTTGCGCCCCTGCGCATTCAGCCAGGCGATCGCCTCGGCCGCGCCGGGGACGGGCTCGAAGCGATCGGGTGAGTGGACATAGCTGAGATCGCGGTTGAGCACGCCGTCACGGTCGAGGAAGACCGCGGCGCGGGTAAGAAGCCCGGAGGGCCGGGTCGAGAGCACGCGTCGGACCGGCTCGGCAATAAGTGCCGATCCGCCAGGCAACTTCGTCCCGGTGCTCATGTCTCGGTCATAGCCGACCGGGAGGCGGCGACGCCAGCGGTTCAGTTGCTCCCGGTCACGCTCGGCGGCTTCGGCTGTGCCTGCGGCGCGGGCTGCAAAGGTTCGGACTCGACCTTTTCGCGCGGCACCATGAGGGGCGGGTAATCGATCACGTTGCCGACCTTCTCCTGCGGCATCGGCGGGGTGACGACCATCACGACGCGGCCGGGCGGCGGCCCGTAGTAGTTCTGGATACGGTTGGATTCGCGCCGGTCGAGCGGTCGCGTGTAGCAGTCCACCTGGGCCAGCGTGCGGTAGCAGTAGAGCGGCTCAGGCGCGAACTCGACGAGTTCGGCATGCTTCTGCCACTCGTAGTGGCGGGAGACCGGGTTGTTGAAGCAGCCGGTAAGCGCGAGCGCCGGCACGATCAGAAGGGCAGGGCGCAGGAAGAGCATCATCGGCGATCGCTCCGGGCAAGCCTGGGACGTCCGGCAGGCGGTTGCTATAGTGCCAGCCGGTTTCACCCCTTCTCAACTGCAAGGGCCGGGCCAGTCCCCATGCTGATCGCGCATATCACCGACCTGCACCTCCGCCAGGAAGGCGAGCTCGCCTTCATGGAAAAGATCGATACCGCGGAGCGGCTGGCCAGGACCGTCGATTTCCTCAATGAGTTCAGGCCGCGACCCGACCTGGTGCTTGCCACTGGCGACCTTGTCGACTTCGGCAAGGTCGAGGAGTACCGCAATCTTCGGCGTGTGCTCGACCGTCTCGCGATCCCGGTCTACCTGATCCCCGGCAACCACGACCACCGCGACAATCTGCGCGCCGTCTATGCCGACCATACCTATCTGCCGAAGTCGGGCTTCCTGCACTATGTCATCGAGGGGCACCCCGTTAGGCTGATCGGGCTCGATACGCTCGATCCCGGCAAGGTCACCGGCCTGATGTGCCCGGAGCGCCTTGCCTGGCTCGACGCACGCTTGGGCGAGGCGAAGGACAAGCCGACACTCGTCTTCATGCATCACCCGCCCTACTCGGTCGGTATCGCCCAGATGGACAGTTACGGCTGCATCGGCGGCGAAGCGATGGGCTCGGTCGTAGGCAAGCATCCGCAAGTCGAGCGCGTGGTCTGCGGCCATCTGCATCGCGCTACGACTCGGCGCTGGAACGGAACAGTGGTGAGCTCGACCCCGGCGACGGCGCCGGAGATCCTGCTCAACATCCATAACGGCGGCATCTGGGGCTGGGGTGAGACGCCGCCCTTCGTCGGCTTCTATCTCTGGCAGGACGGCGGCATTGTCAGTCACTTGACCCAGGTCGACCCGCGCGTGTCGCCCCACGCCTTCCCTCCGAAGAAAGCCTGACGAGAGCGACAGGCCTTCCGTGACGAGACCGATCTTCGCTGAGCCGCAAATCGTCCACAGCCTTGCCGACTGCTACTTCTATCACTCGATGGACATCCCCGGGTATGGCGAGGTCCGCGGAGAGTGGGATCTGCGTGCGCGGACGCTCGACTATCTAGGCCATGTCGACTTCGCTGGAAAGCGCGTGCTCGAGATCGGACCGGCCAGCGGCTACCTGACCTTCTACATGGAGCGGCAGGGAGCCGAGGTCGTCTGCGTCGACGTCGACGACAGCCAGCCATGGGACTTCGTGCCACAGGCCGGCGCGCTCGATGAGCGCGTGATCGAGGAGCGCCGGCAGCATATCGGCCGGATGAAGAGCGGGTTCTGGCTCGCGCATCGCGCCTTAGGCTCGCGCGCCCGCGTCCATTACGGCGATCCGGCGAGGCTGCCTAAGGAGATCGGCCGCTTCGACATCGCGGTGATGGCCAATGTGCTGCTGCATTGCCGCGAGGGGATGTCCCGCCCTTTGTTGAACTTGGCGGGACGAGCGTTGCCTGTTGATGATGCTATGCGGCGTGCCGGTCCTTCTCAAGTTTTGTTTTGATCGCGTGCTCGGCCTGATGGGCAGCCAGGGCAGCTTTGAGCGTCGGCAGGTGCTTGTGCGC
>VGEN01000074.1 GCA_016869285.1 Alphaproteobacteria bacterium | reverse complement strand
GCCGTGGCCTCCGTCACACCCGGTTCCAGCCCATTATTTCCGTCCATGCTCTACCTCCGTCTTTACGATCGGTAGCGCAGTGCGCTGTCTCAGGAAACCGTGCCCCACCCCACCTCATACATTCTCTGCGCCACGCCGCGATCCGGCAGCACGCTGCTCTGCGATCTGCTGACATCGACCGGCGTCGCTGGAAAGCCGCATTCCTACTACCGAACCGTGGATGCGTTGGATTGGGCGGAGTCGTGGGGCGTGCCTCCGCCTCATCGGCTGGAGAATGCCGCGTTCGAGAGCGCGTATCTCGCGGCCGTGATCCAGGAAGGCACGGCAGGGACCGGCGTCATCGGCCTTCGCATCATGTGGAGCAGCGTCGACGACGCGTCCAGGCGCCTGGATGCCATCGAGGGCGATCACGCCGACATTGCAGCACGCTTCGCCAAGGCCTTCAGGTCGACGCTCTACATCCACCTCTCGCGGCAAGACAAGCTCGCCCAGGCGATATCGCGCATCCGTGCCGAGCAAAGCGGGCTTTGGCACCGTGCTGCCTATGGGACGGAGCGTGAGCGGACCGCCCCGCCGCAGACGCCGACCTATGATGCCGGTCGCATCGCCGAGGTCTTGAACGAGTTGCGGAACGACGATGCCGCCTGGACGAACTTCTTCTCGACGCGCGGCATCAAGCCTCTTCGACTGACCTATGAGACGCTGGCCGCCGACCCGAGGAAGGCCGTAACGGAGATATTGTCGGCCTTGGGCCAGGACCCGAAGGCGAGCGAGCGGATGCTGGTCCAGACGTCCAGGCTCGCCGACGCCGACAGCCTGGAATGGGCAGATCGGTATCGGCGCGAGGCTCGCTCCGGGCCCTGAAAGCGAAACGGGCGCGGCCCCTGGAGCCGCGCCCGTCTTGGTCTCCCCAACTCGCCCGAACTCGTCAGCCGCCTTTGGATTCGGTCTTCGGCTCTTCTTCCTTTTTCTCGCGTACCGGCTCGACAAGGTCGTCGAACTTGCGGGACAGGAAGTTCTGCTTGTACTCGGGCAGCTTGTAGGCCCAGCCCTTCCACTTCTTGTTCAGCTCCTCGGCCTCGAGCTTGATCGCCTGGATCGCTTCCGGCGTGGTCGACGCCTCGAACAGGGTCCAGGTGGTGTCGCCCTTCTCGACCATCTTCGAGCGCAGGACCAGCCCGTCGAAGGCGACGAACTCGGACGAGGTCTTCGGCGTGCCGTCATCGACCTCCTTGGCGGGCTTAACATCGTCGAGCGAGAGGAAGTTGTAGGCCGACGCGGTCGAGGTCACCGTCGCCGGCGGGCGCAGATTGCGCTCGGTCGGGCGGCCCTCGACCTCCCAGATCTCCGGCGGCCCGTCCCTGGACTCAGGTTTCGGCGCGTTCGGATCGTCCTTGCGGAACATCACGACCTTGGCGCCGTCGGCATGGGTGAAGGTCAGCGTCTTGAAGCGCTCGTCCTTGATGCCGGAGAGCTCCTTGACCAGCCATTCCGGCGCCGGCGTGCGGATGTCGAATGTGCCTTCAGCGAGCCAGGCGCGGCTCTCGCCGGGCTTCCTGACATAGACCATGTCCTTGCCGCCGATCGGCGCGTAGCGCCTACGGCCGATCACCATCGAGGCGATGACGGTGCCGTTCTGGTCCTTGAAGGTCATCTGCGCCGACTTGGTATCCGGCCCGGCCGGGTCCTCGACCTCGATGCGGCTGTAGAGATCGGCCTTCGCCGTCTTCGGCTCGACCGTCTTGAGCTCGGCCATGGTGACGATGTTCTGCTTCACCGTCTCGAACTTGACGGGATAGCCGCCGCGGTCGGGCATGGCCCAGCCCTCGGCGGTACGCTGCACCAGGATCTTGTCCTTGCCCTTGACGACCTCGATCGAGGCGACGTCGTTGACGCGATTGATCAAGCCGGGGACCACGGTCTCCGCTGCGACGGCGCCGAGCGTCGCCGCTGCGCGCTGCCAGGCGGTGAAGCCAGCGGCTGCCGTGACGATCACCGTGGCGCCGAGCAGGATGTAAAAGGACTGCGGCTTCATCGTCCTCTCCTCAAGTCAAGGCCGTCGCGCGCCGCCGCCGCCGGCTGACGCGCACCAGCCCGAGCACGATCGCTATCGCCGCCACGACGAGCGGCACCAGCCCGATATTGACGACACGGAGCATGGCCTCAAGCCGGTCGATGTCCTTGCGCAGATCATTCTGCACCAGGCGCAGCTCGCGACGCAGCGTCAGGATCTCCTTGCGCGCATCCTCGATCGCCTTCTGCTGGTCGGCCGAAAGGATGGTGGCACCCGACGCCTGATCCTTGGTCAGCAGGTCGGAGAGCTTCTTCTCGGTCTCGCGCAGCTTGTCCTGAAGCTCGCGCTCCTTCGAGCGGAAGCGGCGCTCGGCGTCGCGCTGGATGTCCTGCACCAGCTCGAAGACGCGCGAGGACACGCCGCGGCTGCGCAGGCTCATAAGCTCGGAACCGCCGGCCAGATTCTCCAACGAATTGACGACGAAGTCGCCGTTGTTGGCCGTAGGCTGCACCTGGCGCTGGCCGAAGAACTCCTGGGCCGAGACCCAGAAGCGGTCGTCCAGCATGTCGGTGTCGGCGATCACGATGACGCTGATCGGACCCTGGCTCTCCGCCACATGCGGAAGCTGGTCCGGTTGCGGCGGGCGGCCTTCGACCTTGGGCGGGCCGTCGGGGAAGGCGGTCTTGGCGGGGCCGGTGATTCGCGCCGCCATGGTCAGGATCTCGCTCTCCGCCTTGTAGTCGCGGAGCAGCAGCGTCGGGTCCGGCGCGAAGCGGATCTTGTCGGTCTCGACCTGCATCGAGCCCGGGCTTGCCGTCACCAACGGCGCGAAGCTCGTGGTCGCGCCCTGGATCGGCTTCAGGATGCCGGCCGAGGCGACGTTGAGGAGCTGAAGCTCGCCGGTGACCGCGTCCTGGCGGTTGAGGTTGCCGGCCTTGAAGCTGTTCCAAACGATGTAGTCGGTGACGCGCGGGCGCTGCGAGGTGCCGGCATTGACGCGGGTCGCGGTCAGGCGGTCGCCGATCACACGGTCCTTCACCAGCTCGACGCCCCAGGCGTTGAACAGCTTCTCGGGGTTCGAGACGGTCGGGCCAGGAATCGCGTTCGGGTCGCGACTCGGGCGGGCGCCATCGACCTCGGAGTTCGGGTCGACGAAGACGAGCAGCTTGCCGCCGCGCAGAACGAACTGGTCGATCGCGTACTGGCCTTCCTCCGACAGCTCCTTCGGATGCACGAGCATCAGGATCTGCAGGTCTTTCGGCAGCGTGCCGGTGTCGGAGCCGAACTGGCGCACCTGGAAGACCTGGCGCATCTGGTCCATGACCACCCAGGGCTGGGGCATGCGCATGCCCGGCATCGGCATGACGTCGCCGGCGATCGGAATCTGGGCGATCAGGCCGACTTCGCGGCGCTTCGGGTTGGCGAGGTTGAATACGACCTTGGTCAGGTCGTATTCGAGGAAGCGCTCGCGCTCCGGCTGGAAGAAGGGAAGGATCTCTTCGTCGTCGGTCGAGTTGGTGCCGGCCATGCCGAAGAACACCTGCTCGCCGCCCGCCTCCATCGGCACGCCCTGCAGGCGATAGGCGACGGCGCGGTCCTCGACGTCGGAGTAGGGAGCGGGATCGTAGAACTCGAGCTTGATCTTGCCGCCGGCGTGGCTGGTGTATTCGTCGAGCAGATCGCGCACGCGCTGATGATAGTTGGCGTAGAGCGGGATCTCGCGGCCCAGGCGCGGCGAGAAGAAGAGCCGAAGCGTGATCGGCTCCTCGATCTTGGACAGGATATCCTTGGTGCCTTCCGACAGCGTGTAGAGCTTGTTCTGGGTCAGATCGACGCGACCGGCCCGGAGCCAGGCGTTAGAGAGCACGTTGACGGCCAGGAACAGCACAAGGCCGGCGGCCAGCGCCGCCCAGGAGAAGGAGCGACGCGCACGGGCGCTGAGCCCCTTGGGGCGGACGCCGACCGCCGCGCCATCGCCGGTGCGAGGAGTGTCGTTCGGCATGGATCAGCCAGCCTTCTTCAAGTCGACGAAGATCACATTGGCGAACAGGAAGAACCCGATCACCGAGGCGAAATAGACCATGTCGCGGGCGTCGATGACGCCGCGCGAGATCGCATTGAAATGGGTCATGAAGCTCATCTGCGCGATCGTGTCGACGACCAGCGTCGGCGCCCAGCCGGTGAAGAAGTTGAGCACGACGCCGGTGCCGCCGACGGTGAAGACGAAGCAGACGACCGAGGTAACGACGAAGGCGATCACCTGGTTCTTGGTCAAGGGTGAGATCGCCGCGCCGACGGCAAGGAAGCTGCCCGCCATCAGGAAGCTGCCCGCATAGCCTGCGAGGATCGCGCCGTTGTCCGGATAGCCCAGCACGTTGACCGTGATCCACATCGGGAAGGTCAGCGCCAGCGCGATGCCGGTGAAGCACCAGGCGGCGAGGAACTTGCCGAGCACGGCATCCGTCATCGAGATCGGCAGCGTCAGCAGAAGCTCGATCGAGCCGGTCTTCCGCTCTTCCGCCCACAGCCGCATCGTGATCGCCGGGATCAGGAAGAGATAGAGCCAGGGGTGGAACTGGAAGAAAGGCTGCAGATCGGCCTGGCCGCGGCCGAAGAAGTTGCCGACGAAGAAGGCGAAGGTGCCGGCCATCGCCAGGAAGATGACGATGAAGATGTAGGCGAGCGGCGTCAGGAAGTAGCTGGTCAGCTCGCGCCGGAAGATCGTGTAGATACCCATCGGTCGGCGCCCCTCTAGGCCTGCGTGATGCGCCGGAAGACTTCGTCGAGATGCCCGCGCTCGACGCGGATCTCGGCCACCTTCCAGCGCCCGTGGCGCATCGCCTGGCCGACCTCGGCGATCAGCGAGCGCGCGTCCTTGGGATAGACGGTGAGAATCCCAGCATACTTGTTGGCTTCGACGGAAAGCACCCCGTCGATGCGTTCGAGCGCCGCCTTGACCAAATCGGTGTCCGCCGGATCCTCGAGGCGGACGGCGACGGCGTTGTAGTGACGCGAAAGCTGCTCGAGCTCGACCGGCGTGCCGTCGGCGACGACGCGTCCGCCCGAGATGATCATCGCGCGCGTGCAGATCGCGTCGACCTCCTCGAGGATGTGGGTCGAGATGATGATCGCCTTGTCGTAGGACATCGCCTTGATCAGGCTGCGCACCTCGTGCTTCTGGTTCGGATCGAGGCCGTCGGTCGGCTCGTCCAACACCAGCACCTCAGGATCGTGGAGAAGCGCTTGCGCCAGCCCGACGCGGCGCTTGAAGCCCTTGGAGAGCGTGTCGATCGACTGGTAGAGCACCTCGCCGAGCTGTGTCTTCTCGACCGCATCGGCAATGCGTTTCCGGCGCAAGCCGGTGTCGACGTTGCGCACGCGCGCGATGAACTCGAGGAAGGCGGCGGGCGTCATGTCCGGATAGGCGGGCGCCCCTTCCGGCAGGTAGCCGATCTTCCTCTTCGCCTCGATCGGCTGGTCCTGGATGTCATAGCCGCAGACGCGTGCGGTTCCGGCGGTCGGCGCCAGGAACCCGGTGACCATCTTCATCGTCGTCGACTTGCCGGCGCCGTTCGGCCCCAGGAAGCCCAGTACCTCGCCGCGCTTGACGGTGAAGGAGATGTCGTCGACGGCGGTGATCGCCCCGAAACGTTTCGTGAGGCCGTCGATCGCGATCATCTCGGCCATGTCGCCCTCGTGTTTCGCTTCCACCCCTGGCTCCCCTTGCCACCCGATTTTGGCGCCATTTAGGCAACCCTTTGCCGGTTGCAAGAGGGGATCCGCTCCGGGCCCCCGCCCGTATGCTAGCCTCGGGGGCGGCCGGCGGACGCGGGGGGATAGCATGACAGATACCGGCTTGGGAATGGGTGCAGCGGGGACCCAGGTCGACTGGGCAAATCTGGTCCGCCGCCTCCGCCTGGGTACGGGTCTCGTCCTCTTCGGCTATGTCTCGACGCACCTCCTCAACCACGCCGTCGGCCTGCTCTCGCTCGAGGCACTGGAGGTAGCGCGGCGCGTTTTCGTCTGGTTCTGGCGCCTTCCGCCGTTAACCATAGCGCTCTACGGCTCGCTCCTGATCCACCTTACCCTCGCCTTCGTCGCCCTCTATCGGCGTCGCAGCCTGCGAATGCCGTTGTCGGAAGCGGCTCAGCTCCTTCTCGGTCTTGCGATCCCGCCTCTTCTTCTCATTCACATTCTCGGCACACGGGTCGCCCACACGGTTTACGGGCTGGAGGACCTCTACACCTATGTCCTGCTCGTCCAGTGGGTGTTCGCCCCGGGATATGCGCTCCAGCAGGTCGTGGTCCTGACCATCGCCTGGGTCCATGCCTGCATCGGCCTGCACTTCTGGCTTCGTCTCCGGCCCTGGTATCCGCGTTTCCTGCCATACCTCTACAGCGCGGCGTTGCTGATCCCGGTGCTGGCGATGATCGGCTTCGGCGTCGCCGGCCGCACCGTACTGATCATGTCGCAAGACCCCGCCTGGATGCGGCGAGCGGCCGAGGCGATCCGCTTCCCTCCGGCTGCCGCCTCGACCGAGATCGACCGCCTGGAGGGCATCCTAAAGCTGGGATTCTTCGGCCTGATCGGCGGCACCCTCGCCGCGCGGCTCGTCCGCGACTGGCTCAACCGCGGCAAGGGCGCGACGTTGACCTACCCGGACGGCCGCGCGGTCAGCCTTCAGCCGGGCATGACGGTGCTGGAGGCGAGCCGCGCTTCCGGCATCCCGCACGCCTCGGTCTGCGGCGGCCGTGGCCGCTGCTCAACCTGCCGCGTGCGCCTCGGGCGTGGCGCGGAGTCGTTGCCGCCGCCGACGGCCGAAGAGCAGAAAGTCCTCGACCGCGTCTCCGCTCCGCCCAAGGTCAGGCTCGCCTGCCAGATCCGCCCGGCCAAGGACTTAGAGGTGTCGCCGCTGCTGCCGCCGACCGCTTCGCCGAAGGAGGCGCTCCGCCGGCCGAGCTATGTCGCCGGCATGGAGAAGGAGATCGTCATCCTCTTCGCCGATCTCCGCGGATTCACCCGGCTCTCCGAGCACAAGCTGCCCTTCGACGTGGTCTTCCTGCTCAACCGTTACTTCACCGAGATGGGGCGCGCGATCGAGGATGCCGGCGGCCGCGTCGACAAGTTCATCGGCGACGGCATCATGGCGTTGTTCGGCATCGACACGACCCCCGAGGCCGGCGCCCGCACCGCGCTCATCGCCGCCAAGCGCATGGGCGAGAATCTGGCCGCGCTCAACCGTGCGCTCTCGGCCGACCTGAGCGAGCCGCTCCGGATCGGGCTCGGCATCCACCTCGGCCAGACCATCGTCGGCGAGATGGGCTACGCCAGGGCGGTCGGCGTCACCGCGATCGGCGACGCGGTCAACACCGCAAGCCGGCTCGAGAGCCTGACCAAGGAGTTCAAAGCGGAGCTCGTCGTCTCGGAGGCCGTGGAGCGCGCGTCCGGCGCCGATCTCACGCGATTCGACCGCCACGAGATCGAGATCCGCGGCCGCACCACGTCGCTTCCCGTGCGCGTCGTCCCGCATCTCGCCGATCTGCCTTGAGCCGACGATTCGCGCTGGCCGTGCCCGCGTCGAAGTGACACACTTCGGCATAGGGGGCTGGCTTGAGGGAGAAACCGATGGCCGCGCTTTCGTATCTGCTCCGCTTCCTGGCGCTGGCCGCCGTGCTGGCCGCGACCCCGCTCGCCGCCCAGACCCAGCCCAATCTGCCTACGGCCGACAAGCACGCGATCCGCACCGCGATCGAAGGCCAGATGGGCGCCTTCCGCGCCGATGATGGCGAACGCGCCTTCGGCTTCGCCTCGCCCAATATCCGCGGCATCTTCCGCACGGCCGACAATTTCATGGCGATGGTCCGCAATGGCTATCAGCCGGTCTACCGGCCGCGCGATGTGCGCTTCGGCGACCTCGTCGCCGTCGAGGCCTCGCTGGTGCAGAAGGTCTATGTCACCGGCCCCGACGGCCGGCGCGTGCTGGCGCTCTACGTCATGGAGCAGCAGGCCGATGGCATATGGCTCATCAACGGCTGCATGCTTGCCGAGCCCGAAGACGAAGCCTGAGGCCTTAAGCTATGCGCCGCCTCATCCTCGTCCTCCTCCTGCTGCTCTCCAGACCGGCACTGGCGGAGACGGTGGATCTGCAGCTCGTGCTCGCCGTCGATGTGTCGCGCTCGGTCGACGACGAGGAATTCCAGCTCCAGCGCGAGGGCTATGCCAACGCCTTCAAGAACCCGCAGGTGCTGGCGATGATCCTGACCGGCCCCTATCGCGCCATCGGCGTCACCTACATGGAATGGTCGAACGCGCATCTGCAGCGCCAGATCGTCAAATGGACGAAGATCAGCGACGCCGAGAGCGCCGCGATCTTCGCCGAAGAGATTCTGGCGGCGCCGCGTGCCTTCGCCGGATGGACATCGATCTCGGGCGCGATCGACTACGGCATGCGGCTGCTCGAGCTCAGCCCCTTCCAGAGCGAGCGCATCGTCTTCGACATCTCGGGCGACGGCTCCAACAACTCCGGCCGCCCCGTGGCCGAGGCGCGCGACGACGCGCTCAAGCTCGGCATCACCATCAACGGCCTTCCGATCGTCAACGAGCGGCCGAGCCCGTGGTTGCCGGCCGAGCCGAACCTGGATGAATACTACCTGAAGAACGTCATCGGCGGCCCCGGCTCCTTCATGATCGTCGCCGAGGACTTCAACTCCTTCCAGAACGCGATCCTGCAGAAGCTGATCCGCGAGATCGCCGCAGCCCCGGCACCGCCGACAAGCAGCTACGCCGAGCTGAAGTAGCTCGATCGAGGCGCCGCCTCACCTTTCGACAAGCTCAGAGTGAGGTGGGAGGAAGGAGCTTCACTGTTTCAGTCGCGCTCATCCTGAGCCTGTCGAAGTGTGGGCGCGTTGCTCAAACGCCTACTTCACGTCGCTCGCCAGGTGGAAGAGGCAGTCGCCGCGTTCGATCTTGCCTGGGATGCGCTCGCACAGCACGAGGCCGTTGGCGTTGAACTTGACCTCGACCGGCTCGCGGCCCGGATCGTCCATGAAGTGGACGAAGCCCGCGGTCTGGCCATTCTTCACCGTGGCGCCCAGCTTGACCACCGGCTCGAACAGGCCGGGCTGCGGGGCGTAGACGTAGTAGCTGACGTCCTTGACCTCCATGACGCGCGTCCTCGGACGCTTGCGCGTAACGTCGGTCTCCTTGACCACGCCCATGTATTCGAGGACGCCGCGGACGCCGTTGACCGCGACCTTGGTGCCGTCGATGTCGACCGTGCCCTTGCCGCCGAGCTCGGTCCCGATGATCGTCGTGCCGGCGCGCTCGGCCGCCGCGGTCGAGGTGCGGTTCTCACCGAGCGCATTGGTGACGTAGCTGATCGGGGCGGCAAAGGCCTCGAGCAGCTCCATGATCTTCTTGTCCTTCTTCTTGTTGCCCGAGATGCGCGCGAGCGCGCTCGGGATGTAGTTGAGGCTGGAGCCGCCGGAGTGCAGGTCCATGACCAGGTCGGCGCGCGGGAACAGCTCGGTCTCGATGAAGTGCGAGATCATCCAGGTCGGCGTGCCGTTGGGATCGCCCGGAAAGCTGCGGTTCAGGTTTCCTTGGTCGATCGGCGAGGTTCGCATGCCGGCATGCGCGGCGGGGAAGTTCGCCATCGGCAGCACGATCACCCGCCCGCGCACATCCTTCGGGCTCAGGCCGCGGATCAGCTTCGAATTGGCGATCTGGCCTTCGTATTCGTCGCCGTGATTGCCCGACATCGAGAGCACAGTCGGGCCCTTGCCGTTCTTGATCACGCAGATCGGCATGGCGAGGAAGCCATAGGCCGAGCGATGCACCGAGTGCGGCAGGCGCAGATATCCGATCTGCTTTCCGTCGGCATTGAAGTCGATATCGGTCGTGATGCGGGACCGCTGGACCTGGGTCTTGGCCATCGTTCGAGTTTCCCCTGCTTGAGAGAGTGTCTTCAGGCGGCGGCGCGGGCGCCGTGGATCTTGGCACGCGCGATGACGTGGTCGATCTCCTCGTCGGTGTTCGACCACGCGGTGACCATGCGCACGCCGCCGTCGCGGCGGCCGAGCCCGATTCCGTCGGCTTCGAGACCGGCGATCACGCGCTCGGGCATGCCGACGAAGAGCTGGTTGATCTCGACCGGCTCGAGCATGCGCACCTCGGGCACCTGCAGCAGGCCGTCCGAGAGGCGCTTGGCGGCGCGGTTCGCCTGCGCGGCGAGCTTGAGCCAGAGTCCGTTCTCGACATAGGCGCGGAGCTGGGCCGAGGCGTAGCGCATCTTCGACCACACCTGGCCGGCGCGGCGCACGCGATAGCGCATCTCCTCGGCGATCTCCCTGCGGAAGACGATGATCGCCTCGGCGTTCAGCGTGCCGTTCTTGGTCGCGCCGAAGGAGAGCACGTCGACGCCTAGCCTCGTCGCCACGTCCTTGGCCGAGGTGCCGAGCGTTACCAGCGCGTTGGCCATGCGCGCGCCATCCATGTGAAACTTGAGCTCGTGGCGCTTGACGACCTCGGCGATGCGTTCAAGGTCTCGCACGGGATAGACGCCGCCGCGCTCCGTTGCGATGGTCAGGTTCACGACCGCCGGCTGCGAGCGGTGCTGCATGCCCTTGCCTGCCGTGCGGATAGCCTCGTCGAGCGCGTCCACGTCCATCTTGCCCGACTTGTGCCTGATCAGCGTCAGCTTGGCGCCGCCGGTGAAGAGCTGCGCGGCGCCGACCTCGCTGGTCTCGATATGCCCCAGCTCCGAGCAGAAGATCACACCAAAGGGCGGCGTCATCGCCGAAAGGCTGACGGCGTTCGCTGCCGTGCCGGTCGAGACCGGAAAGACCCAGACTTCAGCGCCGAACAGGTCGGAGAGCGCCGACTTCAGCGCCTTGGTCTCCGGGTCCTGGCCGTAGGGCTGGGCTGGGCCGACATTGACACGCGCCAGCGCGGCCATGATCTCGGGCGCCGCCGGAGCGACGTTGTCGGAATACAGGTTCACGGGAAGCATCGCGGGAGGGTCCGTCAATTTCGTATATGAAACTTGTGCCCGATGGACAGGCCCGCGGTCAATGCAGCGTCTTCGGCGTCTCGGCCTTGCGCGGCGCCCACGTGTGCGCCGTCGGCGTCGCCTGATGCAAGACCAGGCGCCAGGCTCCGCCCTCGCGGACGAAGACGTTGGTTGCGACCAAAGCCCGCCCGCCGATCATCTCGGTGCAGAGCACGATCGCTGCGTCGCCGACAAATCGCACGCTCTCCTCCTCGCAGGTAATTGGCGGAGAGTCCGGGCTTTCGAGGATGCCGCGCCAGCTCTCGAGGATCTCCGAGCGCTTGGTCAAAGCCTCCCAGCCGGGATGGATGCAGACGAGCCCGGCAGCCTCGGCCCAGAGCCGCTCCATCGCCTCCGTGTCGCGGCGGCGGAAGGCACGATAGAACTCGCGGTTGGCGGCCAACACCGGCCCCGATTCATCGGCCGCGGCCTCGGACTTCCCTGGCACCCTCGCCCCTCGAATAGGTTCGTTTCGTATCGTCTTGGTCAGCATGACAGGCCCTGCCCAGCTGCGCTAGGCTTCCTCCATGCGGCGCATCCTGGCGCTCCTGGCCCTCCTGTTCGCGGCATCACCGGCTGCGGCGATCCCTGTCGATATTGAGCTCGTGCTCGCCGTCGACGTCTCGCGCTCGATCGACCAGGACGAGGCGCAGCTTCAGCGCGAAGGCTATGTGCGGGCGCTGACCGACGAGCGCGTGATCCAGGCGATCCGTTCCGGGCTGCACGGCCGCATCGCCGTCTGCTACGTCGAATGGGCGGCGGCGCATCTGCAGTTCACCACGATCGGCTGGACCCTGATCAAGGACCGGGCCTCGGCCGAAGCCTTCGCCGGCAAGCTCGCCGAGATGCCGATCCAATCGCACAGCCGCACCTCGGTCTCCGGCGCCATCGACTACTCGGCTCGGCTCTTCGTGAATAACGGCTACGAAGGCGAGCGGCTGGTGATCGACATCTCCGGCGACGGCCGCAACAACGACGGCCGCCCGGCGCATCTCGCCCGCAACGAGGCGGTGGCCAAGGGCATCACCATCAACGGCCTGCCGATCCTCAACGACCGACCGACCTTCGGCTTCCCGCCCGACGCCAATCTCGACGTCTACTACGAGACGGACGTAATCGGCGGGCCCGGCGCCTTCGTCGTCGTCGCCAGAGGCTTCGACGCCTTCGCCGAGGCGATCATGTCGAAGCTGATCCGCGAGATCGCCCGGCGCCCGGACGACGCCGTCCGCTACTGATCCCCCCAATTTCCCGTAAGGACAACGCCATGACCGCTCTCGCCAACCAGCGCGTCGCCTACCTCAACGGCCAGATCCTGCCGGAGAGCGATGTCCGGGTCTCGTTCCGCGACCGCGGCTACAAGTACGGCGACGCCGTCTTCGATATGACGCGGACCTTCGGCCACAAGGTCTTCAAGCTGCAGGAGCACATCGACCGCTTCTACCGATCGCTCCGCTACGTTCGCATCGACCCCGGCATGAGCCCGAGGGAGATGATCCGGAAGAGCGAAGAGGTGCTGGAGCGCAACCTGCACCTGCTCGACAAGCACGACGACTACTGGCTCGGCCAGCGGGTGAGCCGCGGCGTCGACAACGTGCCCGGCGAGAGCCCGATCCAGACCGGCCCGACCGTCGTCATCGAGTGCACGCCGCTGCCGCTGAAGGCGCGCGCCAATTTCTACCGTGACGGTCTCGACGTGGTCGTGCCCTCGACCCGTCGCGTCGCGCCCAGCATGCTGAGCCCGCGCGCCAAGACGCACAACTACCTGAACATGATCATCGGCGAGCAGGAGGCGAAGGCCACCAACCAGAACTCCTGGGCGGTGCTGCTCGACGAGAACGGCAATCTGGCCGAGGGCATCGGTTCCAATATCTTCATCGTGCGCGACGGCGTCGTCTTCACGCCGTCGGAGCGCTATGTGCTGCCGGGCGTCTCGCGGCAGACGGCGATGGATCTGGCGAAGGATCTCGGCATCAGGCTGGTCGAGGGCGACATCGACCTCTTCGATGCCTATGTCGCCGACGAGTGCTTCATCACCTCGACCAGCTTCTGCATCTGCCCGGTGCGCTCGATCAACGGCAACCCGTTCGGCGACAAGGCGATCCCCGGACCGGTGACGAAGAAGCTGATGGATGCTTACGTCAAGTTCGTGAACTACGACTGGGTCCAGCAGTATCTGCGCCACGCCTGAGCCAAGGCGCGCGTCGCGAACCCTAGGGTACGAAAACCTAGTTCGCTGCAGCGGCGGCGTTGCGCACGGCTCGGTGCTTGGCCAGCGTCGCGCCGTTCGCCGCCGCCCAGCGCGCCAGCGTGTCGAGCACCGGCTGCAGCGAATGGCCGGTGCCGGTCAGCCAGTACTCGACCTTGGGCGGCACCACCGGATGCACGCGGCGGCCGACGAGGCCGACGGATTCGAGCTCGCGGAGCTGCTTGGTCAGCTCCTTCTGCGTGATGGTCTGGATGGCGCGGGAGAGCTCGGTGAACCGCATCGGCTCCCCGGCGCGACCGAGCGCCAGGATGATCGGCACCGCCCATTTGTTGGCGATGAGGTCGAGCACGCTGCCGATGAGGATGCGGCAGGTCGTGCCGTCATAGGCATGGCGCTCGACCTCGCTAACCTCGGAGTCGACGGTTTCCATTTGGTAAGTATAGCAGCTTTAGGTGCCTACTTGCAAACCGATACCGAAATGCGCCCTCCTTTCGTCATCCGCCGTCGCAGACCGCAGATGGCGAAGCTCTGGGAGAAGAACCGAGATGGCGAAGCTCACCCTCTATTTCGGACCGGGCGCCTGCTCGCTGGTCCCGCACATCGCGCTCGAGGAGGCCGGCGTTGCCTTCGAGCCGAAGCCGCTCGCGCTGCGCAAAGGCCAGCAACGCTCGCCTGAGTATCTCGCGCTCAATCCCGAGGGGAAGGTGCCGCTGCTTCTGGTCGACGGGCGGCCGCTGACCGAGAACGTCGCCATCGCCGTCTACCTCGCCAAGTCCTTCCCCGCGGCGAAGCTGCTGCCGATGGGCGATCCCGAAGCGGAAGCGCAGGCGATCTCGCTGCTCTCTTGGTGCGCTTCGGGCGTGCATACGCGCATCGGCCCCTTCTTCGGCCCGCAGCGCCTCTGCGACCTGCCGGACAGCGCCGACAACGTGAAGAAGCTCGCGGGCGAGGACACGGCGAAAAACTTCGCCCTGATCGAGAAGCAGCTCTCCGGCAAGCAATGGGCGCTCGGCGATCAATGGTCGATCATCGATGCGTATTTCTTCGTGTTCTGGCGCTGGGCGAACTTCCTCAAGATCGATGTCTCGGCATATTCCAACTACGCCAAGCACGCGGCGAAGATGGCCGAGCGCCCGAGCGTCAAGCGCGCGCTCGCGCGCGAAACCGAGGCTTCGGCGGCCCTCGAAAAGGCGGCGTAGCAGCCGGCTCCCAAAGAAGCGCCTTCGTACTCCCTCTCCCGCGTCATACGCGGGGGAGGGTGGGGTGGGGGCCGGAGCGAAGCGACGGTCGGCGGCGCTGTTGCGCGGTTCCCCTCGCTAACGCTCGGGCCCCCACCCCACCCTCCCCCGCGTATGACGCGGGAGAGGGGGTACGAAAGCGCAAACGAAAAGGGCGGGTCCCGCGGGACCCGCCCTTCCTCTCTTGAGCGACGAAGCTCAGACCTGCTGGATCGCCGACAAGCGCCAATGGTCGCCCGGCTGGCGGACGAAGGTCCAGACTTCCTCGGTCTCGACCGGGCGATGCTTGTCGCCCTCGACCACGTTGCCGCTCGCATCGACCGTGTAGTCGCGCGCCGACCAGCGGAGCATGGCGGTGGCATAGTCGGTGCCGTCTTCGGACCAGGCCTCGGTGCCCTCGCCCTTGAGCAGAGTTACGTCCTCGACCTTATTGGTCAGGCCGCGGCCCTTGAGCTCGGCGAGCTGGCCCGAGAAGTAGCTGGACATCTCCTGGGTCAGGAGCGGCTTGAGCGCCTCGGTGTCGTGACGGCCCCAGGCCGACTGGATGTCGACGAGCAGGCGCCCGAAGGTCTCCTGATCAGCCGCGGTGACGTCGACATCGGGCTGTGCCGGACGCGCGCCATACCCGCCGCCGGGTCCGCCCTGAAGACCGGAAAGATCGACCGGCCCGCGCGCCAGCGCCTCAGGCGACAGGCGTGCCTCGCTGCGCCGGCGGAAGAAGGTGAAGGCGAGGAAGCCGATGCCGCCGATCACCAGCCAGGGGAGCAGGCTGCCGATGAAGGAGCCGGTCGGCGAGGCTTCCGGATTCTGCGCGGCCTGGGCGGCATTATGGCTGCCGAACAGCATGTTGCCGATGAAGGAGCCGGCAAGACCGGCCACGATCCCGGTAATGATCGGGCTGCCCATGCCGAAGCCGGAGGAAGCCGGGGCGGGAGCGGGCGTCGCCGGGCGTGCCGGGGTCTGCGGCGCGGCCTGGCGGGTCATCGCCGGGCTCTGCGGCGCCGTGGTCGAGCGCTCGATCGTTCTGCCGGCGCCCGAATCATGGGTACGCGAGCCGCGGCTGCCCTGGCTCTTGCTGCTGCCGGCGGCGGCTTCCGCAACGACCGGGGCCAGGACCAACAATCCAACGAGGAGGGCCGTTACGACGCGACCCTTCTTTGACAACATTTTCGACCTCCCATGAGAGACTGCCCCCACAATGTAGGGGATTTTCGCCCGGGTTCCAGCCCCTCCGCTCGACCGGACCGGCCGCCTTGGCTATAACCCGGCCGTTTCCGGGGGAGGATTGATGGCTCGTCTCGCCACGGTTTTCGGCGGATCCGGTTTCGTCGGCCGCTATATCGTCCGCCAGCTCGCGCGCGACGGCTGGCGCGTCAACGTCGCCTGCCGCGACGCCGAATACGCGAAGTTCCTGAGGCCCATGGGCGATGTCGGCCAGGTCACGCCGCTGGCCGTGTCGATCCGCGACGACGCGAGCGTGGAGGCCGCGGTCGCGGGTGCCGAAGCGGTCGTCAACCTGGTTGGCATCCTCTACGAATCGGGCAGCCAGGGCTTCGAGGCGATCCACGCCCAGGGCGCCAGGCGGGTGGCGGAAGCCTCGGCGCGCGCCGGGGTCTCCCGGCTCCTCCATTTCAGCGCCCTCGGCGCCGACCCGTCCTCGCCCGCGCTCTATGCCCGCACCAAGGCCGCCGGCGAAGCCGCGGTCCGCGCCGCCTTCCCGGGCGCCACCATCTTCCGGCCGAGCATCGTCATCGGGCCCGAGGACGGCTTCTTCAACCGCTTCGCCGGTCTCGCCCGCGTGATGCCGGCGCTGCCGCTGTTCGGCGGCGGCCGGACCCGCTTCCAGCCGGTCTATGTCGGCAACATCGCCGAGGCGGCCAAGCGCGCACTCGACGACCCGAAGACCGCCGGCGTGACCTACGAGCTCGGCGGTCCCACCATCTACACCTTCCGCCAGCTCATGGAGCTGATGCTGCGCGAGATCCGGCGCAAGCGCTGCCTGGTCAGCGTGCCCTTCCCGATCGCACGCCTGGAAGCGCGCTTCCTGCAGGTGCTGCCGGTGCCGCCGCTCACCGTCGACCAGGTACGCATGCTCGAGCGCGACAACGTCACCGCGCCTGGCATGCCGGGCCTCGCCGAGCTCGGTGTCTTGCCGACGCCGGTCGAGCAGGTGATCCCCTCGTATCTCGATCGCTTCCGGCCGGGCGGGCGCTTCTCGGCCGCGGCATGAGGGGCCGTTTCGAGCGCACCGTCGAACGCTGGATTCTCGGCAGCCGCTGGCTGCTGACGCCGTTCTATCTCGGCCTCATCCTCGTCATCGTGGCGCTCGCCATCACCTTCTTCCGTGAGCTCTGGCACCTTTACGCCACGATCTTCGCCGCTGGCGAAGCCGAGGTCGTGCTGCTGGTGCTGTCGCTGGTCGATGTCGTGCTCGTCGCCAATCTGCTGATCATGGTGGTGATTTCGGGCTACGAGAACTTCGTCTCCGACATCGACATCGCCGAAGGCGAAGAGGCCCCCGACTGGATGGGCAAGATCGACGCCGGGAACCTCAAGGTGAAGGTCGCGGCGGCGATCGTCGCGATCTCCTCGATCCACCTGCTCCGCGCCTTCCTCAACATCCACGAGCTGCCGGAGAGCAAGATCGTCCTGCTGATGATCATGCACCTCGTCTTCGTCCTCTCGGCCTTGCTCCTGGCCTATCTCGACAAGATCACGACGCACGGCGCCAAGGGCCACTAGAACGCCAGCGCCATCGCGAAGATGCCGAGCGCGAGGCCGGGGCCGAAGGCGATGCGCGTGGTGAGCCCGGGACCGCGCCCGAGCAGGTAAGCGATGCCGGCCGCGGCCAGCGTCGCCGTCGCGGCAATCAGCAGCACCGGCCCGACGCCGGCCGGACCGACCCAGGCGCCGCCCGCCGCCATCAGCTTGACGTCGCCGATGCCAAGGCCTTCGCGGCCGCGCAGCCGGCGGTAAAGAACTTGAACCAGCCAGAGCAGCCCGCCGCCGAAGGCGATTCCGGCCACGGCGGCCGGGAGGTCGCCGCCGACGAGCCAGGCCTCGAGGAGGCCAAGCGGCAGCAGCGGCAGAGTCAGCGCATCCGGCAGGAGCTGGCGGCGGAGATCGACCACGACGAGCGCCACCAGCACCGCGCCGAGAATCCCGCGCGCGACCACGGTGATCCAAGGACCGCCCAGCCACAGCGCCAGCAGGAAGGCGAGGGCCGACCCGGCCTCGATCGCGGCATAGTCGGCCGGGATCGCGGCCCCGCAGTGACGGCAGCGTTGCCCGAGCGCGAGCCAGGAGACGACCGGCACGAGGTCGCGTACTACCAGCGTCGTCCCGCAGGAGGGGCAGATCGAGCGCCCGCCCCGGAAAGAACGGCCAGCATAAGTACCCTCGCCGTCGATCGCCGCGCCGAGTCGCGCCTGCGCCGCGCCGAGAAAGCTACCGAGCGCGGCGAAGCCCGCGATGCCCGCGGCGACCAGAACCGGATCGGAGGGAAAGGGCTGAAGCCAGGGCAGCATGCGCGCGGACGATGCGCCGAGCCTCTTCGGGGCGCAACGGTTGACACACCCCGGCCCCTCAAGTAGCGGGAGCCGCAGCATGATCTATCCCGTGATCCTGTCGGGGGGCACCGGCAGCCGCCTCTGGCCGATGTCGCGGGCGCTGTTCCCCAAGCAGCTTCAGCCGCTGGTCGGCCTCAACAGCCTGCTCCAGGACACGGCGCTGCGCGTCGCCGATGCCTCGCGCTTCCGCCGGCCGGTCGTCGTCTGCAACGCCGAGCATCGTTTCGTCGTCGCCGAGCAGCTGCGCCAGGTCGACCGTCCGGCAGCGGCGATCCTGCTGGAGCCGATGGCGCGGAACACCGCGCCGGCGATCGCCGCCGCGGCCGAGCATCTGCTGCGCGACGATCCCGAGGCGATGATGCTGGTGCTGCCGTCGGATCACGCGATGATCCGCCCGGAGCCGTGGATCTCCGCCGTCGTCGCCGCCGAGGCTGCCGCCCGCAACGGCGCCATCGTCACCTTCGGCATCCGGCCATCGGGACCCGAGACCGGATACGGCTATATCCAGGCCGGTGCTGCGATCGCCGGCGCCGGGCCGTGCCGACGCATCGAGGCCTTCATCGAGAAGCCCGACCGCGACAAGGCGGAGCAGCTTGTCGCCGGCGGGCGGCACTACTGGAACGCCGGCATCTTCCTTCTGTCCGCGCGCGTCTATCTGGACGAGATCAAGCGCCATGCGCCGGCGATCGCCGCCGCCGCGGCCGCAGCGGTCGAGCGCGGCAAGCGCGATCTCGACTTCCTCCGCCTCGATGCGGACGCCTTTGGCAAGGCACCGTCGCGCTCGATCGACTATGCGGTGATGGAGCGGACGGATCGCGGCGTCGTGGTCGCGGTCGATCCGGGCTGGAGCGATGTCGGCTCCTGGCGGGCCCTGCACGAGATCGCGCCCCAGGATGCGCGCGGCAATGTCCGCATCGGCGATGTCCACGCCACCGACACTAGCAACTCCTATCTTCGCTCCAACGGGCGCCTGCTGGTCGCAGTTGGGGTCGAGAATCTGGTCGTCGTCGCCGACCCCGATGCGGTCCTGGTCGTTAGGCTCGACCGCGCCCAGGAGGTCAAGGGCGCGGTCGAGGCGTTGACGGCAGCCGGCCGCGCCGAGGCAACCTCGCCGGCCATCGTCTACCGGCCCTGGGGCCACTACCGGAACGTCGATTCCGGCGCCGGCTTCCAGGTGAAGCGGATTGTCGTGAACCCCGGAGGCCGGCTTTCCCTTCAGCGCCACGCCAAGCGGACCGAGCACTGGGTCGTCGTCGCCGGAACCGCCGAGGTCACTGTCGGCGAGGAGGTTCGCCGCCTCGGGCCGACGGAATCGGTGATGGTGCCGGCCGGTGCTGCGCACCGGCTCGTCAATCCGGGGAAGGAAGACCTCCATCTGATCGAGGTCCAGTCCGGCGCCTATGTCGGCGAGGATGACATCGAGCGGCTGGACGATGCCTATGGAAGGGCGTAAGCCGTTGTCATCATGGATGAAGTGACCAGTCGCGCGGACCTGCGCGCGCCTGAATACCTCTTTCGGCCGATCATCTTCGAGACGCCTGAACGGCTGTCCGATCTGTCGGCCTGGACCGAGCACACGCCGTTTGCGATGTGGATCGTGGACGCGACTCGGCCGTCGACCCTGGCTGAGCTCGGGACTCATGCCGGGGTCTCCTATTGCGCCTTCGCCCAAGCGGTGAAGACGCTCGGGCTCCCGACCGCGTGCTACGCAGTCGACACCTGGAAGGGCGATGCGCACACCAACAAGTCCGACGCCGCCTATGCCGACGATGTGCTCGACGACCTCCGCCGCCACCACGATCCGCGCTATGGCAGCTTTTCGACCCTGGTGCCGTCGACCTTCGAGGCGGCGGTTTCAAATTTCCCGGACCGCTCGATCGACCTCCTGCACATCGACGGCTACCACACCTACGATGCCGTGCGCGGCGACTTCGAGACCTGGCGTCCAAAGCTCAGCGACCGCGCCATCGTCCTCTTCCACGACATCAACGAACGCGGCGGCGATTTCGGCGCGTGGCGCTTCTGGGATGAGGTGAGTGGCCGCTACCCGTCCTTCCACTTCCTCCACGGCCATGGCCTCGGCGTGCTGGCAGTCGGGCCTGAGCAGCCGGCGTCGATCCGCTGGCTGACCGGGCTCGGCGAGGACGACCGCGCGACCGTCCGTTCCTTCTTTGCCGGCCTCGGTCGCTCGGTGCAGGTGCGGATCGATCTCGAGGTCAGCGAAAGGCGCGGCAAAGCCTCGGCAACGCACGCTGCAAATCTTCAGGTCACGGTTGACGACCAACAAACACGGCTGACGGCGATGGCCGAGGAGAATCGGCGACAGCTCCAGGACGCCTACCGCAAGCTGCACGAAGCCAATCTTGCGACCCAGAAGGTCAACGAAGAGGCGACGTGGCGCCAGGGTGTCATCGATGAGTCGCGGCGGCGCCTGACCCAGCTCGAGGCGGAGGTGCAGGCGAGAACGCAGCATGTCGCGCTGCTAGAGCATTTTCCGATCTGTCTGAATCGTCAGGGATTCCCAATCCTGTCGCGATGTGATTCAAGATGCGTGCTGGAGGAGGAGGCCAGCGGGCATGGGAGTTCCCCTATCAGAGGATCTTCGTGTTCGTGTGGTGCGGGCGGTCGAGGACGGATTGTCTCGGCGCCAGGCTGCTGAGCGGTTCGGGGTCGGTGTGTCGAGCGCGATCCGGTGGGTGGATGAGTGGCGTCGCAGCGGCCGCACGGCGGCCTTGGCTCAGGGCGGCGACCGGCGGTCTGATCGGATCGAGGCGGAGGCGGCCTTTCTGCT
>VGEN01000073.1 GCA_016869285.1 Alphaproteobacteria bacterium | reverse complement strand
AACCCGACGGCCGAATGGGTCGCTCGACAGGTCACTGAGGCTTTTCCTTGGGACGGCGCACCCAAATACCTCATTCGTGATCGCGATCGTATCTATGGCGCCGTGTTCAGACGTCGCTTACAGGCGATGGGCATCCGAGACCACCCCACCGCGCCGCGGTCGCCCTGGCAGAACCCGTATGCCGAACGTTTGATCGGGTCGATCCGACGCGAATGCCTCGACCATGTCGTCGTTATGGGTGCAGCGCACCTGCGCCGGCTTCTTCGATCCTACGATGCCTACTACAACCAGGCTCGAACGCACCGCTCGTTGGCCAAGGACTGTCCGATCCTCCGGCCTATAAAAGCGTTTGGGACGATCTTCTCCCAGCCAGTGCTCGGTGGTCTGCATCATCAATATGCCCGGATATAACTCTCGGTACACACAGTCATCTCAGGTAGTTATCTGGGACAGCCCCTTAATTTAAACGTTTACGATCTATTTACGAATGCGTTGGGCGTCTACGCCTTGACGCTAGATGTGAAGAAATGGGGCGAGCGACCGGACTTGAACCGGCGACATCCAGATCCACAATCTGGCGCTCTAACCACCTGAGCTACGCCCGCCACCGGCGCCATACCTAAAGGCGGTCGCCGGCCCCGTCAAGGCGCCGGGCCAGCAGCGACTCCGGCCTAAAACGCCTCGGCCGGCATCTCCATCAGGGTCTTGCGGCCGGCGAGCACGGTTCTGAATAGCGTGTCGGTCTCCGGCAGCACGCGCTCGGTGAAGAATCGCGCCGTCATCACCTTGGCGGCGTAGAAACCGTCGGCATCCTGGCCGGCGGAGATCTTCTGCTGGGCAAGCTTCACTATCCGGCACCAGAGGAAGGCCATGACCACATGGCCGAAGAGCCGGAGATAGTCGGTCGCGCCGGAGACAGCCTCCTCGGGGTCCTTGAGCCCGCGCTCGGCGAGCTGCGCGGTCGCCTGCTGCAGCTTGGCGAAGGCCTTGGCCAGCGGCATTACGAACTCAGCGAGCTTGGCGTCGCTCGAATTCGCCTGAATGAAGGCGTCGACCGGATGAAAGAAGCGGCGCAGCAGCCGGCCCATGTTCTGCGGAAGCTTGCGTCCGACGAGGTCGAGCGCCTGGATGCCGTTGGTGCCCTCGTAGATCTGCGCGATGCGCGCATCGCGCACGAACTGCTCGACACCGTGCTCGCGGATGTAGCCGTGACCGCCATAGACCTGCTGCGCGGTCACCGTCGAGGCGAAGCCCTGGTCGGTGAGATAGGCCTTCACGACCGGCGTCAGAAGCTGCACCAGCTCGTCTGCCGCCTCGCGCTTGGCCGCGTCGGGGTGCTTGTCGGACTCGTCGAGCAGGCGCCCGACCCAATAGGCCATCACCCGCGCGCCCTCGGTGAAGGAGCGGATCGAGAGCAGATTCCTGCGCACATCGGGATGGACGATGATCGGATCGGCCGGCTTCGACGAATCCTTGGTGCCGGAGACCGAGCGTCCCTGGCCGCGCTCCTTGGCGTAGTCGCGCGCGTTCTGATAGGCGACCTCGGCGAGGCCGAGGCCCTGCACGCCGACTGAGAGCCGCGCCTCGTTCATCATCGTGAACATGCAACGCATGCCCTTGTGCGCGCCGCCGACCAGCCAGCCGACCGAGTTCTCGAAGTTGAGCACGCAGGTCGGCGAGGCCTTGATCCCCATCTTGTGCTCGAGCGCGCCGGTGGTGACGTTGTTGTGCACGCCGGGCTTGCCGTCGGTCATCGGCAGACGCTTCGGCACCAGGAAGAGGCTGATGCCGCGGATACCTTCCGGCGCGTCCGGCAGCTTCGCCAGCACCAGATGGATGATGTTGTCGGTGAAGTCGTGGTCGCCGCAGGAGATGAAGATCTTGGTGCCCGTGATGGCGTAGCTGCCGTCGCCCTTCGGCACCGCCTTGGTACGGATGAGCCCGAGATCGGTGCCGCATTGCGGCTCGGTCAGGCACATGGTGCCGGTCCATTCGCCGGTCGCGAGCTTCGGCAGGTATCCCCGCTTGAGGTCTTCATTTCCATGCGCGCGGATCGCGGCATAGGCGCCGTTGGAGAGCCCGGGGAACATGCCGAAGGCGAGGTTCGCCGAGCAGAACATCTCCTTCACCACGTTGTGGAGAAGGCGCGGCATCCCCTGCCCGCCATCCTCGACCGCGCATGGCATGCCGACCCAGCCGCCCTCGCGGAATGCCTCGTAGGCCTCCTTGAAACCCTTCGGCGTGCGCACGACGCCGTTTTCGAGCACCGATCCTTCCTCGTCGCCGGAGCGGTTCAGCGGCTGCAGAACCTCCTCGCAGATCTGCGCCGCCGCATCGAGAATGGCGTCCGCCGTCTCCGGTCCATACTCTTCGTCGCCCGGCAGTGGATCGGAATCCGCCAGCACTTCGTTGAGCACGAAGCGGATGTCGCGGAGCGGCGCCTTGTAGGTTGCCATCGCTAGTTCCTCAGCGGCTTTCCGGTGGTGAGCATGTGCTCCATGCGCGCAAGGGTCCCTTCGGTCTTGACCAGGCGCATGAAGGCCTGGCGTTCGAGCGCGTAGAGCTTGTCCTCGCCGATTGGATCGATGTGGTCGGCATCCTCGCCGCCGGTCACGACCTTCGCCAGCTCGGCGACCACGACTTGGTCGTGTCTGGTGACCTTGCCCTGGAGCGCAAGCCCCTCGACCTGGAGCGAGATCGCGGCAACGCCGGTCGGTCCCGGCAGGCGCAGCTCCTGCGGCTCCGGTGCCTTGTAGCGCTTGGCGAGCCTGAGCGCGGTCTCCTTGGCGTCGGCCAGCAGTCGATCGCGGTTCATCGTGATGCCGTCCGCCGGCCTGAGGAAGCCGAGTTCCTTCGACTCATGCGCCGACTTGCCGACCTTGGCCATCGCCACGGTCTCGAAAGCCTTCGCCACCGGCGGCATCGGCCCCTTCGGCATGCCCGGCATCGTCGCCCACCGCGTCAGCAGCTCCTTCGAGCCGCCCCAGCCGGGCACGAGGCCGACGCCGCACTCGACCAGCCCGATATAGCTCTCGGCATGTGCCTGGATCGCCGAGCAGTGCAGCAGCACTTCGCAGCCGCCGCCGAGCGCCATCCCCGAGGGTGCACCGACCGAGGGGAAGGGCGCGTATTTGAGCGCCTTGAAGGTCTTCTGCCCCTGGTCGACGAGCTGATCGATCGCCGGCCACAGCGCGACATTGGCGGCGAAGAGCGCGAGGCCGAGATTGGCGCCGACCGAGAAATTGTCGGAGTCGTTGTGGATGACGAGCGCCTTGTAGCTCTTCGCCACCGTGTCGACCGCCTTCTTCACCATGCCGAGCAGGTCGGCATCGAAGGCATTCATCTTGGTGTGGAACTCAAGGCAGGCGACGCCGTCGCCGAGATCCCAGAGGCTCGCCGCCCTGTTGCCGACGATCGGTTGCTTGCCGCGCTTGACGTCGGCAAGCAGCAGAACGCCAGGCCGACGTACGATCTCGCGATAGGCGCCGTCGGTGCCGAGATGCTCGACCGTCGAGCCCTGCAGTCGATAGAAACTACCGGCATCCGCCGCGGTCTTCAGCAGCGCCGGCACCGCCCGGCCCTCGCCAGCGAGCTTCTCAGCGAACCACTTGGCGCCGAGCTGGTCGATCATCTCGAACGGCCCGCGCTTCCAGGCGTAGCCGAGGCGCATCGCCTCGTCGACCGCGGTCACCTGATCGGCGATGTCGGGCACGAGCGAGACGGCGTAGGAGAGCGTGTCGCGCAGCACCGCCCAGGCGTAGCGGCCGCCTTTGTCGGGGTGCTCGGCCAGCACCTTCAAGCCTTTGCGCGCCGCTTCGACGGAGTCGATCCGCGGCCTGCCCGCCGGATGATAGGTGCCTGTCATGAGGTTGATCGCCTCCTTGACGCGCGAGCCGTCGGCGCCTTTGGCAAGGCGATAAAAGCCGCCCTTGCCCTTCCGGCCGGTATAGCCGTCAGCGATCATCTTCTCGAACAGTGCCTGCGGCCGATAGATGCGGCGGTAGTCATCGCCTTCGGGGAGCGTCGCAAGCAGGCTCTTCGACACATGCGGCATCAGGTCGAGGCCGACGAGGTCGAGAAGGCCGAAGATGCCGGTTTTCGGAATCCCCATCGGCCGTCCGGCCACGGCATCCGCCTCCTCGACCGAGAGACCCTGGTCGATCGCGTGATTGATCGCCGCCTGAATCCAGTATGTCCCGATCCGGTTGGCGATGAAGCCCGGCGTGTCTTTGCAGTCGACCACGCCCTTGCCGAGCGCGTAGTCGCAGAAATCGCGGATAATCTCGACCGCCTTCGGCTTCGTGTCGGGGCCGGCGACGATCTCCAGCAGGCGCATGTAGCGCGGCGGATTGAAGAAATGCGTGATGAGGAAGTCCTTGGCGAAGCGCTTCGGCATCCCCTTGGTCAGGTTCTGAAGCGGGATCGTCGAGGTGTTGGACGAGACGATCGAACCGGCCTTCCGGTGCGCCTCGATCTTCCTGTAGACGTCCTGCTTGATCTGGAGGTTCTCGGCGACGACCTCGACGATCCAGTCACACTCGCCCAGGCGATCGAGATGGTCCTCGAGATTGCCGGGTGTGACCAGCCGAGCCGCGCCCGAGTGCATGAACGGTGCCGGGTCGGTCTTGATCAGGCGCTGGATCGCGCCTTCGGCGACGGCGTTCCGGTTGCCGCCGTCCTTCGGCACGATGTCGAGCAGATGCACGGGCACGCCGGCATTGGCGACGTGGGCGGCGATGCCGCCGCCCATCACGCCAGAGCCGATGACGCCGACGCGGCCGATCTTGAGCTTCGGCCCAGTTCCACTTCTTGAGGGCATCAGACGGCTTCCAGGACGGTCGCGATGCCCTGGCCGCCGCCGATGCATTGCGTCGACAGCGCCAGGCCCTTGCCTTCGCGCTTCAGGAGTGCTGCCGCCTTGCCGGTGATGCGCGCGCCGGTGGCGCCGAGCGGATGGCCGAGCGCGATCGCGCCGCCGTCGAGATTCACTTTCTCCACCGGGATGTCGAGGTCGCGCATGGAGGCGATCGCCTGCGAGGCGAAAGCTTCGTTGAGCTCGACAATATCGAGATCCTTGGCGGCGATGCCGGCGCGTTTGAGCGCCTTCTTGCTGGCGCCGATGGGACCTAAGCCCATCACTTCCGGCGCACAGCCGGCGACCGCGATGGCGCGGATCTTGGCGAGCGGCTTGAGCCCATGCGCCTTTGCATAGTCTTCGGACGTGACCAGCACAGCCGACGCGCCGTCGGTCAGCGGCGAGGAGGTGCCGGCGGTCACGGTCCCTTCCTCCATGAAGGCGGGTTTGAGGCCGGCGAGCGCTTCCTTGCTGGTGCCGGCACGGATGCAGCCGTCCTTGGCGACGCCGTTGATGGCGACGATCTCGGCATCGAGCCGGCCGCCGGCCTGGGCGGCGGCGGCCTTAGCGTGGCTTCCGACCGCGAACTCCTCCTGCTCGGATCGGGTGATCTGATACTGGCGCGCAACATTCTCGGCCGTCTGTCCCATCGACATGTAGGCGGCCGGCATATCCTTCATCAGCTTCGGGCTCGGCATCGGGTTGTAGCCGCCCATCGGCACGCGGGTCATCGACTCGATCCCGCCGCAGACGAAGACCTCTCCGGCATTCATCTGGATGGCGCCCGCAGCCATGTGGATTGCCTGCATCGAGGAGCCGCAGAAGCGGTTGACGGTCGCACCCGCCGCCGAGATCGGCAGATGGCCGAGCAGCCCGATCAGCCGTCCGACATTGAAGCCCTGCTCTCCTTCCGGGAAGGCGCAGCCGACGATCACGTCCTCGATGTCCTGCGCCGGGAGACCGGTCTGCTTGATCAAGGCCTCGATGACCTGGGCTGCCATCTCGTCGGGCCGCACCTTGCGGAGCTCGCCTTTGTGGGCGAAGTGAAACGGCGAGCGGGCATAACCCGCGATCACCACATTGCGCATGAGGCGTTCTCCAGTCTCTTTGACGTCGGATACTAGCGCGCGGGCCGGCTTAACGCGAACGGGCGTATCTCGGGTCCCAATTGTCCTCGGAGCGCACGAGGCAGAACGGCGTTGGGGCATGGTAGAAATAATAAACCTTCGAGCGATCGGCGAGCTTCTGCGGATCGACCAGCCCAAGCCCATGACCGAAGCCGACGCCGAGCGTGGCGTTCTTCGACACCGCCACCATCTTGCTCGGCTTGAGCTCCTTGAAGAGGCCGCGTTGGCAGGCTTCGCTCATTTGCCGGTCGAGCTTGCCGAGACTGGTCCAGTCTCCCTGGACGCGCTTGACCACGACTCCCGCAGGATGCTCGTCGGGGCGGAACATCGGCGGGGGGACGGCCTGCTCGAGAGGCATGCCCATGGGCGGCGCCATGTGACTCGGGGCCGTGCGCCACAGCGAGTTGCGCGACGCGTCGGTCGCCCAGGCGGGATCGGCGAAGAAGGGCAGGAAGAGCGAGGTAAGGACGAGCTGACGCGCGGCCGCTAGGCTCGAATTCCGGGTGGGCGGGCGCGGCCGGCGGCAGGGATCACTGCCGTCGCTTCGATTTCCACCTTGGCTTGATCTTCCAGTAATGACTTCACCTCGAACAGCGACATGGTCGGGTAGTGGTTGCCCATCACCTCGCGATAGACTGCACCAATCTCCTTAACGCTTGCTTTATATTCTTCCTTATCAATTATATACCACGTCATCCTCACAATATGATGAGGCTTAGCGTCGGCCTCCTCAATGACGGCGATCACATTCGCCAGCGCCTGGTGGACCTGACCCGCTAAATCCTTGGTTTCGAATATCTCTTCGGCATTCCAGCCGATCTGCCCGGCAACGAAGACGAGCCGGCCCTGAGCCTCGATGCCGTTGGCGTAGCCTTTCGGTCGCTTCCACCCCTTAGGCAGCAGGGTCCGCATTATTTTTTGGACGCGGCCGACTGGTAGTTGGCGACCTTGACCCGCAGTTCGGGCGGAATCGCTACGCTCTTGCCCGCCGCGTCAGTGGTGACAAGGACCTGGGTGAGAACCAGACGCTCTAGGTTGTCGGCGCTGGCGCTCAGCTTGATCCGGATCGACGAGCGGCCGAGAGCTTCGACGCCGACCGACCAGGTCAGCACCTCACCCATGCGGCTGGGCCGGTTGAAATCGACCGTCAGGTGCACGGTCGGCAGCGCGATCTTCTTGGCCGTCAGCAGATCGCCCAGAGGCTCGCGCAGGCTCTGGGCGAACCAATCCTCGACCACGGCCTGGGCCATCTTGAAGTAGTTTGGATAGTCGACGATCCCCGCCGGATCGCAGTCCGAGAAGCGGATCGTCGATTTGGTCGAGAACAGGGCCATTATCAGACACCGAGATAGCGTTCGGAAACCGAGGGGTCGCGGGCGAGCGCGTTGCCGTCGCCGGACCACACCACGCGCCCTTTCTCGATGATGACGTGGTGCGTGGCAAGGGCGATCAGGGCCTGGACGTTCTTGTCGATGATCAGGATTGCCTGCCCCTCCCCTTTGAGCGCACCGAGGCAACGCCAAATCTCGGCCCGGATCAGCGGCGCCAGCCCCTCGGTCGCCTCGTCCAGAATCAGGAGCTTCGGGCTCGTCATCAGGGCGCGGCCGATCGCCAACATCTGCTGCTCGCCGCCTGAGAGCTGGGAGCCGAGGTTGCGCCGCCGCTCGGCCAGCCTGGGGAACAGCGCCCAGATCCGTTCGAGCGTCCAGGGCCGTTCGCCGCGCCGGATCGAGGTCGCGAGCAGGTTCTCCTCGACCGTCAGCGTCGGAAAAACCTGGCGCCCCTCAGGCACGAGCCCAAGCCCGGCACGCGCCGCGGCGTAAGACGGTCGGCCGGAGAGAACCGCTCCTTCGAAGGACACCCGGCCTGAGGCAGGCTTCAAAATGCCCATGATCGACTTGACCGCCGTGGTCTTGCCCATGCCGTTCCGGCCCATCAGCGTCACGACTTCACCGGCGCCGACTTCGAGCGAGAAGCCGAACAGCACCTGGCTCTGGCCATAGAAGGTGTCGATGCCGTTGACGGCGAGCATCAGGCCGCCTCGCCGAGATAGGCGCGTTTCACCTCGGCATCGGCGCGCACCTCTTCGGGGCGGCCGCTTGCAATGACCTTGCCGTAGACCAGGACCGAGATGCGGTCGGCGAGCCGGAACACGGCATCCATGTCGTGCTCGACCAGCAGCATCGCAACCGAGCCCTTGAGCCCGTCGAGCAACTCGATCATGCGCGCGGCGTCGACGGGTCCCATGCCGGCCATCGGCTCGTCGAGCAGGAGGAGCCGCGGCTCCAGCGCCAAGGCCAGCCCGATCTCAAGAGCGCGCTGTTCGCCATGAGCGAGCGCGCCGACCGGCACCTTCGCGCGGCCTCCCAGCCCGACGCGCGCGAGAACCTCCATCGCCGGCTCTTTCAAGCTCGGGTCGGCGCGCGCCGCGCGCCAGAAGCGGAAGCTATGTCCCTGACGCGCTTGGATCGCGAGCATTGCGTTCTCGAGCGCTGTGAAGCTCGGGATCAGGCAGGTCACCTGGAAAGACCGGGCGAGGCCCGCGCGCGCCCGGCGCGGCGCCGGCCCATGCGTGATGTCGGCGCCGTCGAAGACGATGCGCCCGGCATCGGGCAGCAGCTCGCCCGAGATCTCGGCGATCAGCGTGGTCTTGCCGGCACCGTTGGGACCGATGACCGCGTGGCACTCGCCCGCTGCGATGGCGAGGTCGACGCCGTCGGAGGCGGCGATGCCGCCGAAGCGTTTGATGACGCCCGCAACCGTCAGCAGCGGCTCAACCATGGCGGTCGCCGGCGATCCAGCCCCAGAGGCCGCGGCGCGCGAAGAGCACGACGAGGATGAGGATCGGCCCCAGGATCAGCATCCAGTGGATGGTCAGCGTCGCCAGGATCTCCTCGAGGACGAGCAGCACGACAGCACCGATAATGGGGCCGGTCAGCGTCGCCATGCCGCCGAGCACGACCATGACGATGACCTCGCCCGAACGCGTCCAGGCCATGTAGGAGGGGCTGACGAAGCTCGTCAGCGTCGCCAGCAGCGCGCCGGCGAGCCCGCAGACCGTGCCGGAAATCACGAAGGCGACCAGGCGGTAGCGATAGGGCGCAATGCCGAGCGCAATCGCACGGCGCTCGTTCCACTTGGCGCCTTCGAGTGCACGCCCGAAGCGCGAGCCGACGACGCGGTGCGCCAGAGTCAGCGTGGCAGCAAGCAGGATCAGAATGAGGTAATAGAGCTGAGTGCCGTTGTTGAGATCGATCGGGCCGATCGTACCGCGCCTGGCGATCGGCAGGCCGTCGTCACCGCCATAGGCCTTCAGGCTGACCGCGAGATAGAACAGCATCTGGGCGAAGGCGAGCGTGATCATGATGAAGTACATGCCGGAGGTGCGAAGCGAGACCGCACCGATGAACAGCGCGACCGCCGCCGAGGCAAGGATCGCCACGCCCCAGCGGATCGGCACGCTGTCGACGCCGTGATAGGCCAGAATGCCGACCGCATAGGCACCGACGCCGAGATAGGCAGCATGCCCGAAGCTGACCATGCCGCCGAATCCGAGCACGAGGTCGAGGCTGACGGCGGCAAGCGCGAAGATCATCACGCGCGCGAACAGCGTCAAGTAGAAGGGCTGATCGAACAGACCCGAGTAGACCGGGACGAGCGCCAGGAGCCCGAATAGGGCGAAGACAGCGATGCGCGGCCGGTCGATGGCGGAAACGCGCATCAGCCGCGCGCTCCGAACAGGCCGCGCGGACGGAAGGCGAGGATCGCCGCCATCAGCAGATAGATCAGCATCGAGGCGAGCGCCGGGCCGGCGGCGTTCGCGACCTGGCGGTTGAAGATCTCGCGCAGCAGGATCGGCAGGAAGGCCCGTCCGACGGTATCGACGATGCCGACCAGCACGGCCGCAACGAATGCGCCGCGAATGGAGCCGATGCCGCCGATGACGATGACGACGAAGGTCAGGATGAGGACGCCGTCGCCCATCGCCGACTCGACCGAGAGCAGCGGGGCGGCGAGCGCGCCGGCAAGCCCGGCGAGCGCGGCGCCGAGGCCGAAGACGAGCGTGAACAGGAGCCTGATGTCGACGCCGAGCGCGGCGACCATGATCGGGTTGGAGGCCCCGGCGCGGATCAGCATGCCGGTGCGTGTCTGCGTGACCAGCCAGGACAGGAATGCGGCGACGAGGAGTCCGGCGCCGATGATGACGAGGCGATAGACCGGATAAGGGGCGCCCGGCAGCAGCGCGACCGTGCCGGAAAGCGCCGAGGGCATGGCGACGAACAACGCCGCCGGGCCCCAGATCACGCGCACCAGCTCGTTGAAGAAGAGGATGAGCCCGAAGGTGCCGAGCACCTGGTCGAGGTGATCGCGGTCGTAGAGGCGTCGAAGCACGATCAGCTCGACCGCGACGCCGACCAGCAGCGTTGCCGGTACCGCGAGCAGCAAGGCGGCAACGAACGATCCAGTCCAGCCTTGGAATGCCGCCATCAGATAGGCGCCGACCATGTAGAGCGAGCCGTGCGCCAGGTTCACCAGGTTCATGATGCCGAAGACCAGCGTCAGCCCTGCCGCGAGCAGGAACAGCATGACGCCGAGTTGCAGGCCGTTCAGGGCCTGAACCAGGAGAAGAACGGGATCCATGGAGCTAGGTCTGCTCGGTGGAGGACGTCATCTCACCCCAGCCCTACCCTCCCCCGTCGAGGGGGAGGGTCACGAACGGAGGGCGATGGCCGCCCTACTTCATCGGGCAGTCTTTGGCGTAGGCATCCTTGTGATCGGTCAACACGGTCGAGCGGACCGAGGAAGCGAGCTTGCCGTCCGCGCCCTTGACCGTCTCCAGCAGGTAGAAGTTCTGGATGGGGATGTTGTTGTTGTTGAACTTGAGCTTGCCGCCGCGCACGGAATCGAAGCTCGCCTTTTTGATCGCTTCGGCGAGCGCCTTCTTGTCGGCGACCTTGCCGCCGGTGTCCTTGATCGCGGCGTTCAGAAGCAGCGCCGTGTCATAGGCCTGGGCCGAATAGGTCGAAGGCAGGTCGTTGTGCTTCTTGCGGTAGTCGGTGACGAACTTCTCGTTGACGGGGTTCTTAAGGTCGTAACCCCAGAAGGCCGTGATCTGCGTGCCGATGGCAGCGTCGCCCTGTGCCGGCAGCGTCGTCGAGTCGACGGTGAAGGCCGAGAACATCGGGATGTCCTTGATCAGCCCGGCCTGCCCGTATTGCTTGACGAAGTTGATGCCCATGCCGCCCGGGTAGAAGACGTAGACCGCATCCGGCTTGGCGGCGCGAAGCTGGGTGATCTCAGCCGAGTAGTCGAGCTGGTTGACAGTCGTGTAGACCTCGTCGGCGACCTTGCCCTGGTAGAATCGCTTGAATCCGGCGAGCGCGTCCTTGCCTGCCTGGTAGTTGGGCGCCATCAGGTAGACATTCTTGTAGCCCTTGTCCTGGACGTGCTTGCCCATCGCTTCATGTGCGCCGTCGTTCTGCCACGAAGTCGAGAAGAACAGCGGCGAGCATTGCGCGCCGGCGATCGGCGACGGCCCGGCATTCGAGCTGATGAAGGGAATGCCGGCTTCGATCACCGGCTTGTAGATCGCCATCATCACATTCGAGAAGATCACACCGGCCATGACATCGACGCGGTCGCGCTCGATCAGCTTCTTGGCAACCTGGAGCCCGACATCCGGCGCCAACCGGTCGTCCTCCTTGATCACCTCGACCGCGAGCCCGCCGAGCTTTCCGCCCGAATGCTCGATGCCGAGCATGAAGCCGTCATGGAGGTGCTGGCCGAGCACGCCGCCGGGGCCGGAGAAGGTGGCGATGAATCCGACCTTGACCTTGTCCTGCGCCATCGCAGGGCTCGCCAGCAGCAGCGCCGACAGCCCGAGACCGAGTATTCGTCCGATCATTCTTGCCTCCCTTTGGGCGCCGTCGGGCGCCGTTTCTTGGACATGTTAGCTCATTTTCTTCCCAAGACCAGCCGGCGGAAATCGGCCACCAGCTGCGTCAGGGACGGTTCATGCACATACATCATGTGGCCCGCTTCGTAATAGGTCATGTCGATCCGGGACGCGTCGATGCCGTTGCCGGCGATCGTGGTCTCGACCGCGAAGAACGGCGTCGCCAGGTCGTAGAGGCCGTTGGCCATCAACACCCGGAGCGCCGGGTTCTCGCGCTGCACGCGGCCGAGCTCGGGTGCCAGGTTGACATAGCCGGGCCAGCGAAGCTGCTGCTTGTCCTTGGGCCCGTACCAGTCCCAATTCTTGATCGCATCCATGCTGAAGACGTTGTAGGGCCGGTCCATCTCGACCGCGAGCGTGCGGGTCAGATAGTCGTTGATCGCCGCCGTATAGGCGCCGGCGATGGCGTGCCCGGCCGGATCGGATTCCGGGTGCTCGCCGGCATCGTCGTAGTCCTGGCCGAGATAGCGCGTGTCGAGACGTCCGACGGTCTTGCCCTTGTCGCGCAGCAGCTCCTTGCGGAAACGCGTCGGCTCGACCCGGAGATTGGTGCGCTCGAGCCACTCCGGCGATAGGCCGGTGTAGCGTGCGAGCTTTGCCTTCACCTGCTCGCGCCTGGCTTTGCCGAGACGGCTGCCGAGCAGCATCGCCGGCAGGTACTCCTCGATCGCGAAGGCTCTCACCTCGTCCAGCAGCCTGTCGCGATTGGCGGGCTTCTTCAGCGCCCCGTGATAGATCGCCGACGCCGTGCAGGTCGGAAGGAAGCAGGCATCCGGCAACGGATTGCCCTTCTCGAAACGCGCGGTGTGGAAGTCGACGATGACCGAGATCAGCGCAAGCCCGTTCAGCGCCACGTTGGATAGCCCGCCATGCAGCTTTCCGGCGACGGCAACGGCGCGCGTGGTGCCGTAGCTCTCGCCGGCGATGTAGAGCGGCGAACCCCAGCGCTTGTTGTCTGTCAGCCACTGACGGATGAAATCAGCGACCATGGTCGCGTCGGCATCGAGTCCCCAGAACTCCTCGTTCTTGGCCTCGCCGATCGCGCGGCTATAGCCGGTGCCGACCGGGTCGATGAAGACGAGATCGGTTATGTCGAGCGGCGACAGCGGATTGTCGATGAAGGGGAACGGCGCCGTGCCGGCGCTCTCGCCATCGGACGGCACCTTGACCCGCTTCGGCCCGAAGACGCCGAGATGAAGCCAGAGCGAAGCCGAGCCCGGCCCGCCGTTGAAGACGAAGGTGACAGGCCGCCGCGTCGGATCGCGTTCGCCGTCCTTCACATAGGCGGTGGTGAAGATCGAGGCCCGCGGCTTGCTCGCCGCGTCCTTGAGATGCGTCTCGCCGGCGATGGCGGCATAGCCGATCCGCTTCCCGTGGAAGGTGCCATTGTGCTTGGTCTTGAAGGTCTTCGGCGGTGCCACCGGCTCGGGCTTGGCATCCGTTGGCTTCTCGCCTTCTTTCTTCTTGGTCTCAGGGCCGTCGAAGCCGTGCAGAGGGACCGCGTCGCGGGGCGCAATCATCATGGTGACGTCTCCAGGAGGGAAGATCAGGCCGGTGGCTGGCGCAGCCTGAAGCGCTGCAGCTTGCCGGATTCGGTTCTGGGCAGCGCATCGAGGAACTCGACCTGGCGCGGATATTTGTAAGGCGCTATGCGCGCCTTGACGAAGTCCTGTAGTTCCCTGGCCTCTGCCTTGGCGCCCTCCTTGAGCACGACGAAGGCCTTGACCACGGTGCCGCGATCCTCGTCCGGTGCGCCGACGATGGCGCATTCGCGGATCGCCGCGTGCTCCATCAGCGCCTCTTCGACCTCGGGACCCGAGATGTTGTAGCCGGCCGAGACGATCATGTCGTCGGTGCGCGCCTGATACCAGTAGTAGCCGTCGGCGTCGCGGAGATAAGCGTCACCGGTCAGGTTCCAGCCCTGCTTCACATAGTTCGCCTGGCGCGGATCGGCGAGGTAGCGGCAGCCGGTCGGGCCGCGCACGGCGAGGCGGCCGATGGTGCCGTTGGGCATGTCCCTCATCTGGTCGTCGACGATACGTGCCTCGTAGCCCGGCAGCACCTTTCCAGTCGCTCCCGGCCGGATGCCGTCGCCCTCGGACGCGATGAAGATGTGCAGCATCTCGGTGGCGCCGAGACCGTCGATGATCTTGATCCCTGTCGCCTTGTGCCAGGCTTCCCAGGTCGATTTCGGCAGGTGCTCGCCGGCGGAGACGCAGAGGCGGAGGCTCGATATGTCGTGCCTGCCGACCGAGGCGAGCATGGCGCGATAGGCGGTCGGCGCGGTGAAGCAGACTGTCGCCTTGTGCTCCTGGATCGCCTTGAGCAGGACGTCCGGCGCCGCTCTTTCGAGCAGCAGGGTCGAGGCGCCGACGCGGAAAGGAAACAGGACGAGGCCGCCGAGTCCGAAGGTGAAGGCGAGCGGCGGGCTGCCGCAGAAGATGTCATCGGCCGTCGCCTTGACCAGGTAGCGCGTGTTGAGCTCGGTCGCCGCCATCACATCGCGGTGGAAGTGCAATGTGCCCTTGGGCCCCCCGGTGCTGCCGGATGTGAAGGCGATGAGGGCGACGTCGGTCGCCGAGGTATTGACGTTGGCGAAGGTTCCGTCCTTCCGCGCCATCCGCCCTTCGAGGCTGGTCGGGTCGGCGAGGTTCCAGTAGCGGACGCGACCGCGCAGCGACTGATGGCCGGGGATCGCCTCGTCGAGCTCGGCCGCGATTGCCTGATCGCAGAGGCAGGCATTCACCTGCGCCTTGTCGATGATGACCCGGAGCTCACGCGCGCGGAGCAACGGCATGGTCGCGACCGCGATCGCGCCCATCTTCATCACCGCGAACCAGCAGGCGATCATCATCGGGCTGTTGAAGCCGCGCAGCAGAACCCGGCCTCCGGGGACAACGCCCATGTCCTCGGCCAGCACACGGGCGATGCGGTTGGCCTTGTCGAGCAGCTCGGCGTAGGTCCAGGCGACGCCGGGCGCCCGGACGGCAATGCGGCCTCCCCTGCCCTCCATGACATGGCGGTCGAGCAGCTCGACGCCGCAGTTGAGCCAGTCGGGGTACTGGAGCTCCGGCAGGGTGAAACGGAGATCCGGCCACTCGTCCTTGGGAGGCAGGTTGCGCCAAGCGAAGAGGTCGAGATGGGCCGTCTGCATCGCTAGGCCATGATCTGGCGGGCGATGACGAGCTTCTGCACCTCGCTCGCGCCTTCGTAGATGCGAAGCGCACGGACCTCCCGGTAGAGGCGCTCGACGACGTTGCCGGCGATCACCCCCTGTCCGCCGAAGAGCTGGACGGCGCCGTCGACGACGCGCTGCGCCGCCTCGGTCGCGTAGAGCTTGGCCATCGCCGCCTCGCGCGTCGTGCGCGCAGCACCTGAGTCGCGCGTCCAGGCAGCGCGGTAAACGAGCAACGCCGCGGCATCGACATCGAGCGCCATCTCGGCGAGCCGGCCTTGCGTCATCTGCAGGTCGCCGAGCGTGCCCCCGAACATCTTTCGTGTCTGGGCGCGCTTCAGGCCCTCGTCGAGCGCGCGGCGGGCAAAGCCGAGCGCGGCGGCGCCGACCGAGGGGCGGAACAGGTCGAGCGTCGCCATGACGATCTTGAAGCCGTCGCCGGGCTTGCCGATCAGCGCCGAGGCCGGCAGCTTGACGCCGTCGAAGCGGAGCCGCCCGAGCGGATGCGGGGCGATCACGTCGTAGCGCTCGACCACGGCAAAGCCCGGCGCGTCGGCCTCGACGACGAAGGCGGAGAGCCCCTTCGCCCCCGGCGCTTCGCCGGTGCGCGCCAGCACGACATAGTGATCGGCGATGCCGCCGTTCGAGATCAACGTCTTCTCGCCGTCGAGGACGAAGCCATTGCCGTCGCGCTTCGCTGTCGTTGCAATCGCCGCAGCATCGGAGCCCGCCTCCGTCTCGGTCATGGCGAAGGCGGCGATCTTCTTCCCGGCGACAACATCCGGCAGGTAGCGGCGCTTCATCTCCTCGTCGCCGAACAGCGACATCGGTCCGGTGCCCAGGCCTTGCATGGCGAAGGCAAAATCGGCGAGCCCGTCCTTGCGCGCCAGCGTGTCGCGGATCAGGCAGAGCTCGCGCCCCTCGATCCTTTCCCGTGCGCCGCCATAGGCCGCCGGCACGGCATGGCGAAGCCAGCCGCCCTGCCCCAGGTCGCGCACGAGATCGCGGCAGGTGTCGTCGACATCCTCGGCGTGGTCGCCTTCCTCGATGTTGGCGTCGGCCCAGGCAGCAAGCCCGATCGCCAAGTCGCGGTGACGCGGCTCGAAGAACGGCCAGGAGAGCCAATCGCCCTCCATCGTCAACGCCCCTCGAAGACGGGCTTCGTCTTGGCGACGAAGGCCTCGTAGGCGCGGCGGAAATCGCCGGTCGCCATGCACAGCGCCTGCGCCTCGGCCTCGGCGTCGATCGCCTGATCGACCGGCATGCCCCATTCCATGTGCATCTGCCGTTTGGTGATGCCATGGGCGAAGGTCGGCCCGGCGGCGAGGTTTTCCGCGAAGGACGTCGCTTCACCCAGCACGGCGTCCGGTTCGCAAATCTTGTTGTAGAAGCCCCAGCGCTCCGCCTCGGGACCCTCCATGATGCGACCGGTGTAGAGCAGCTCGGCGGCGCGGCCCTGGCCGATGATGCGCGGTAGGATCGCGCATGCCCCCATGTCGCAGCCGGCAAGCCCGACGCGGACGAAGAGGAAGCCGACCTTGCTCCGCGCCGTGCCGTAGCGGATGTCCGAAGCCATGGCGAGGATCGCGCCGGCGCCGACGCAGATGCCGTCGATCGCCGCCACGATCGGCTGCGGGCAGGCGCGCATCGCCTTGACCAGATCGCCCGTCATGGTGGTGAAGCGGAGCAGGCCCGGCATATCGAGCTTGGTCAGCGGTCCGATGATCTCGTGCACGTCGCCGCCGGAGCAGAAATTTCCGCCGGACCCGGTCATCACGATGACCTTGATGTCTTCGGCGATCTTGAGCGCGCGGAAGAGATCGCGGAGCTCGGCGTAGCTCTCGAAGGTGAGCGGGTTCTTCCGCTCCGGCCGGTCGAGCGTGATCGTCGCGACCTTCCCCTTCGCCTCCCAGCGGAAATGCGTCGCCTTATAGCCTGCGAGCGTCGTCACATGATCTCCCCGCCGGACAGCGAGATCGCCTGTCCGGTCACGCTTTCGCTCCCCGGCCTCACCAGCCAGAGGACCGTCGCCGCCACCTCTTCCGGGCGAATCAGCCGGCCTTGCGGATTGTACTGGGTCAGCGAGGCCTCGGCGAAGTCCTCGCCCTTGCCGGTCTTGGCGACGATCGCCTTCACCGCTTCCGAGACGATGTCGGTGTCGGTGTATCCGGGACAGACCGCGTTCACGGTGACGCCCGCTTTCACGACTTCCATCGCCAGAGAGCGCGTGAGGCCGAGCATCCCGTGCTTGGAGGCGGCATAGGCGGCGACATAGGCGTAGCCGCGCTGACTCGTGGTCGAGCCGATATTGACGATGCGTCCCCACTTCCGCTCGACCATCCCCGGCACCACCACCTTCGACCACAGGAAGGCGCCGGTCAGGTTCACGCGCAGCAGCCGCTCCCACATCTCGAGCGAGGTCTTGTGCACGAGCGCGGTCTCGACGATGCCGGCATTGTTGACGAGGACGTCGACGGGTCCGTTCGCCGCAACCGCCTCGGCATGCGCACGCTCGATCGCCTTGGGATCGGAGACATCGGCGGCGATCGGCGTCGCCTTCAGCGGTCTCGCCGCCTCCTGCAGCCGCGCACGGTCGCGCCCGACGAGTGTCAAGCGCATCCCCTCGCCGGTCAACGCTTGCGCGATGGCAAGCCCGATGCCGCGGCCGCCGCCGGTGACGAGGGCGTGGGAACCCTCAGGCATCGGCGCCTCGTACCCCCTCTCCCGGCGAAGCCGGGGGAGGTTCGACGCATTGCGTCGAAGGGTGGGGGCTGAGCGCAGCGAGGAGACCGTCGGTGCGCCTCCAACAATCCCTCGCTTCGCTCGGCCCCCACCCTGCCCTCCCCCGCGTGCGACGCGGGAGAGGGTTACGAAGGACGGTGACATGATTGGCAATCATCAGACGCTCGCTGCCGTCTCGGCCGCCATCTCGGCGGCGCGGCGGAGGTTGCGTTCGAACTGGTCCCTGCCGGCCTGGTACTGGATCGGCCAGGGCTGGTCGCCGGCCGCCTGCCTCACCGCTTCGTGCAGCGCCCAGTACGGATCGGCGAGATGCGCGCGGGCGAGCGCAACGAGGTCGGCGCGACCGGAGGCGACGATCGAGTTCACATGGTCGGCCTCGAAGATGTTGCCGACCGCCATTGTGGCGATGCCGATCTCGTTGCGTATGCGGTCGGCGAAGGGCGTCTGGAACATGCGGCCGTAGACAGGCTTCGCCTCGGTCGAGGTCTGGCCGGCGGAGACGTCGATGAGGTCGGCGCCGGCATCCTTGAAGGCGCGTGCGATCTGGACCGCATCGTCGCCGTCATTGCCACCCTCGACCCAGTCGGTTGCCGAGATGCGCACGGACATCGGCCGGTTGGACGGCCATACCGTCCGCATCGCCGAGAACACCTCCAGCGGATAGCGCAGCCGGTTCTCGAGCGGCCCGCCATACTCGTCGTTGCGGCGGTTCATCAGCGGCGTCAGGAAGCTCGAGAGCAGATAGCCATGCGCCGCGTGCAGCTCGATCATGTCGAAGCCGGCGCGAAGCGCGCGTTCGGTCGCGAGCACGAACTCCTCGCGCACGCGATCCATGTCGTCGCGGTCCATCGCGCGCGGGATCTGGTTGGCCGGCGCCCAGGGGATCGCCGACGCCGCGATCAGCGGCCAGCCGCCTTGCGGCAGCGGCTCATTGTCGCCTTCCCAGGATAGCTTGGTCGCGCCCTTCGGCCCGGCATGGCCGAGCTGGAGACAGATCTTGGCACCGGACCCGGCATGGACAAAGTCGGTGATGCGCTTCCACGCCGCGACATGCTCGTCCTTGTACATGCCGGTGCAGCCGAGCGAGATGCGGGCATCGTGCGCGACATCGGTCATCTCGGTGAAGACCAGGCCGGCGCCGCCCTGGGCGCGCGAGCCCAGATGCACAAGATGGAAGTCGCCGGGCGTGCCGTCCTCGGCCGAGTACATGCACATCGGCGAGACGACGACGCGGTTCTTGAGCCAGAGGCCGCGCAACCGGAAGGGCATGAACATCGGCGGGCCCGATCGTTCGGTGCCGGTCGCCGAGCGCGCGACCCAGCGCTCGATCCGGTCGACGAAGCGGCGGTCGCGGAGCTTTAGATTCTCATGCCCGATGCGCTGGCTGCGCGTCAGCAGGCTGTAGGCGAACTGGGTCGGCTCAAGCTTGGCGTAGCGCCGGACATTCTCGAACCACTCGGTCGAATTGCGCGCGGCGCTCTGCAAGCGCAGCACCTCGATCCGCCGCTCGGTCTCGTAGGCGACCAGCGCCGCGCTCAAATCGTGCGAGCCGCGCAGATACTTCGCCAGCGCGATCGCATCCTCCAGCGCCAGCTTGGTCCCCGAGCCGATCGAGAAATGCGCCGTATGCGCGGCATCGCCCATCAGAACGAGGTTCTCGTGGCTCCAGCGCTGATTGGAGACGCGAATGAAGTTGATCCAGGGCGAGGCCATGTGGCGGGCGTTGCTGATCAGCTTGTGACCGCCGAGCCATTTGCCGAACAAGGCTTCGCCGAAAGCGCAAGTGGCGTCTGCGTCCGCTCCGTCGAGCCCTGCCTTCGCCCAGGTCTCCTCATCGGTTTCGATGATGAAGGTCGAGGTCTCATCGTCGAATCGGTAGCAATGCGCCTGGAACCATCCGTGCTCGGTTTCCTGGAAGAGGAAGGTGAAGGCGTCGAAGACCTTTTTGGTGCCGAGCCAGACGTACTTGCACTTCCGCCGGTCGAGGTCCGGCCGGAAGACATCGGCATGCGCGTCGCGGATGCGGCTGTTGATGCCGTCGGAGGCGATGATCAAGTCGGCATTGGCGTAGGGCGAGAGATCGGAAACCTCGGTCTCGAAAATCAGCTCGACGCCGAGCTCCTTGGCCCGGTCCTGCAGGATGTTGAGCAGGCGCTTGCGCCCGATGCCGCAGAAGCCATGGCCGGTCGAGGTCACCACCTCGCCCTTGAAGTGGACGTCGATGTCGTCCCAATGCGCAAAGGTGCCGGTGATCTCTCGCCAGCTCGGCTCGTCGGCGGCCTTGAGATGCTCTTGCGTCTGGTCGGAGAAGACGACGCCCCAGCCGAAGGTGTCGTAGGGCCGATTGCGCTCGATCACCGTGATCCGGTGCTTCGGGTCGGCCCGCTTCATCAGGATGGCGAAGTAAAGCCCGGCGGGGCCGCCGCCGATGCAGACGATGCGCAAGGCTCAACCCTCCTTCGGGGCTGAGCCTAGCCGCTTGTCGCTAAAAGGCGAAGCGCGTCAGCGCGACCTGGCTGCCATTCGGCAGGGTCATCGTCGCAGCGGTCGTCGTGCTGAACTGGATGGTGACGGTTCCGGCATTGGCGCTGCCGGTCGGTGCGCGGAAGGTAGTGCCGAGGGCGCTGCCGCCGGAATACTCCTGGATGGTTCCCTGGAACACGCTGGAGGACACCATCGACCCCGACGCCACATACCAGACCGCCTGCCCGGCCGCGTTGTACATATAAAACGCGGATTCAACTCGCCAGTGCATAGAGATTTAGGAGCCAGCGAGGGAGTCGAAAACCTCTTGCGGTGAACGGAAGCCGAGAGATTTCCGAGGTCTTGTGTTGAGCAAACGTTCGACCATGGCCACCTCGGCATTAGAGATCGTAGAGAAGTCTGTACCCTTTGGGAAGAAGTCGCGAATGAGGCCGTTGGTGTTTTCATTCAAGCCGCGCTCCCACGCATGGTACGGCGTTGCGAAGAAGATCTCTGTCTTCAGCGCACGGGCGATATCCTGATGTGCAGCGAACTCCTTTCCATTGTCGAAGGTGATGGTGTGCACGAAGTCGCTGACC
>VGEN01000072.1 GCA_016869285.1 Alphaproteobacteria bacterium | reverse complement strand
ACGGCGCCAAGGCGCTGACCAAGGCGATCCGCGCGACCTTCGGCCGACATACGCCGATCCAGCGCTGTCAGGTTCACAAGGCCCGCAACGTCATCGAGCGCCTGCCCAAGCCGCTGCATGCCTCGGTGCGCAAGACGCTGCGACAAGCCTGGGAACTCGACGATGCCGACAAGGCCGAGCGGCTGGTGCGCAATCTCGCCCGCAGGCTCGAACCGCAGGCACGCGGGGGGGCGGCCAGCATCCGCGAAGGGCTCGACGAGATGCTGACCGTCAACCGCCTCGGCCTTCCTGCCCAGCTCAGGCGTTCGCTCGCCTGCACCAACTCAATCGAGAACATGATGGGCACGGTGCGCCGCGTCTGTCGCAACGTGAAGCGGTGGCGAAATACCGATATGGCGCTGCGCTGGACCGCCGCCGGCATGATGGAAGCCGCCAAGGGATTCCGACGCCTCAAGGCGCACAAGCACCTGCCGACGCTCAGAGCTGCCCTGGCTGCCCATCAGGCCAAGCAAACGATCCGAGACAGGCTTGAGGAACACCGGCAAGCAGCATAGCATCGTTAGCCGGCAACGCCCGTCCCGCAAACTTCAACAAAGCGCGGGACATCCCCCCGCGCGCCGGGCTTCAGGGTTACGCCGATTTCTCCGGCGGCAGCGGCCACGGCTTCAAGATCGCCCCGGCCATCGCCGGCGAGCTCGCCGAGTGGATCGTGGAAGGAAAAGTAAAGCCCGACTTCGCCCGCCTCTCCTACGATCGCATCGCGAGGAAGGATACCTTTGCTGGGTCTTACGGTGGCAATCGCGGGTAGACCTAAGGCACGCCCTCATCCTTCGACAGGCTCAGGATGAGGGCTACTGCCAAAGCGAGTGTCGATCCTTCAGTCGCCTCATCCTGAGCCTGTCGAAGGATGAGGCGCCGCTTGGTTTCCAAGCAAGCCTGAGGCACGCTTAGGCCGACTCCCAAGGAGACGGCCATGACGCTCGCCAATACCGCGACCCCGACCGACCTGCTCGACCGGCGCTCGGCCGCGGTCGAGGACATGATCGATCGCGTGCGCGAGATCGAGCGGCGGCTGGGCGTGACACGGCCGGCGCTGGCGGCGATCGAGCGCGAGCTGATCCATCTGGCCTCGCGCACCGAGCTGTTCCCGAAGGAGCAGTTCGCGATCCGGCCAGGCAAGCCGACGATCTACCGGCTCGCCGAGGACCCCGACAGCCGCTTCGCGCTCTACGCCTCGGCCGGAGCGCTCGGCAAGTACCAACCGCCGCACAACCACACGACCTGGGCCGCGATCGCCGGCGTCTATGGGCAAGAGCACAACGTCATGTATGAGCGGGTCGACGACCGCTCGGTGCCGGGCAAGGGCAGGCTCAGGAAGACCGGCGAGCGCACGGTAACCACGGGCATCGCTGTCTCCTACCTGCCCGACGATTTCCACACGATCCAGACGAAGGGCGACGAGGAAGGCCTGCACCTCCATCTCTATGGCCTCAGCCTCGAGCATCTGCCGAACCGCATCGGCTTCGCCACGCCGGAGGCGGGCGAATACGAACGCTTCATGCGCGCCCCCAATATCGGTGCCCCGCTCCTTCTCGCGCGTGACCTGAAGGCGATGATCTCCGACGGCGGCGAGCTCACCATCCTCGATGTGCGGGAGGAAGGCGTGTTCTCGCGCCGGCACCTTCTCTTTGCCTCCTCGGCACCCTTAAGCCGGCTCGAGCTCCGCATCGACGCACTGGTGCCTCGCCGTTCGACCCGCATCGTGCTGATCGACGCCGATGACGGGCTTGCCCAGCGCGCGGCGGCACGACTGATGAATTTCGGCTATCGCAACCTCGCAATCCTCGATGGCGGCGTCGAGGCCTGGGGCAAAGCCGGCTACGAGCTGTTCAGCGGCACCTATGTGCCGAGCAAGGCCTTCGGCGAGTTCGTCGAGCATGAAGAACAGACGCCGCGCCTGGACGCGGCCGAGATCAAGGCGCTGGCCGACAAAGGCCAAGACATGGTCATCCTCGACAGCCGGCCGCTGGACGAGTTCCGCAAGATGAGCATCCCCGGCGGCATCGACTGCCCCGGCGCCGAGCTGGTGCACCGCGCCTTCGGCCTGGTGCGCTCGCCCGAGACGCTGGTGGTCGTCAACTGCGCCGGACGCACGCGCAGCATTATCGGTGCCCAGTCGCTCATCAACGCCGGCATGCCGAACAAGGTGGTGGCGCTCAAGAACGGCACCATGGGCTGGCACCTCGCCGGGCTCAAGCTCGCCCATGGCGAGACGGTGATGGCGCCGCTTCCGTCCGCCGATGGCCTGAAGAAGGCGAAAGACGCGGCCGAGCGGGTGGCAAGGCGTTTCGGCATCCGCAGCATCGGCTTGAGCGATCTCGAGCGTTTCGAGGCGGAGAGCGACGCGCGGAGTCTCTACGTCTTCGATGTGCGTTCTCCTGAGGAGTATCGCGCCGGGCACCGGGCCGGATCGCGATCGGCGCCCGGCGGCCAGCTCGTGCAGGCGACCGACAGCTACGCGGCGACGCGCAATGCGCGGATCGCGCTGATCGACGATAACGGCGTACGCGCAACGATGACGGCGTCCTGGCTCCTCCAGATGGGTTGGGAGGATGTCTATGTCGTGGAGGCCGGGCTCACTGGCCCGCTGGAAACCGGGCCCGAGCGACGGAGCGTCCTCGGCCTTGCTCTGGCAAAGTCGCACTGGATCGACCCGCACGGGCTCAAGGCCCTCATCGAGGCCGGCGAGGCCGTGGTCGTCGATCTCGACACCAGCCTTCGCTTTCGCGAGCGGCGGATTCCGGGCGCGCTGTTCGGCATCCGCTCCCGCCTGAAAGATCTCGTGCCGACCCTGCCCAAGGGGAAGCGCGTCGTCATGACGTCCGGCGACGGCCTCGTCGCCAGGCTCGCGGCCGACGAGATGCAGGCGCTGACGGAGAAAGAGACGGCGGCACTGCTCGGCGGCACCGAGGCCTGGACCGCTGCCGGCTTGCCGACCGCCTCCGGGAGCGACGGCCTTCCCGCCCAGCCCGACGACGTCTGGTACCGCCCCTACGACCGCGCCACCGGCGTCGAGGAGGCGATGAAGGAGTACCTCTCCTGGGAGATCGAGCTCGTGCGCCAGATCGAGCGCGACGGCGATACGCGCTTCAGGACGTTTTCGGCTGCCTAGCTAGCTGCGGCCGCCATCGACCGAGATGATCTGGCCGGTGATCCACTCCGCCTGATCAGAGGCGAGCCACAGCACCGCGTTGGCGATGTCCTCGGGCCTGCCGAGGCGCCGCGTATGCGTGTTCTCGACCAGCCGCCTCTGACCCTCGGGGCCGTAGCTGTCCCACTGCTTCTGCGTCGAGGGGTTCGAGATCACGAAGCCGGGCGCGACGCTGTTGACGGTGATGCCATGCGGGCCGAGCTCCCAGGAGAGCTGGCGGGTGATGCCCACCACCGCATGCTTGGCCGCACAGTAGCCCTGGATGCCGGTCAGGCTCGGACGCAGGCCTGCGCCCGAGGAGACCGTGATGACGCGGCCCTTCTTCTGGCGCTTCATCGCCGGCGCAGCGGCCTGGATGCACCAGAAAGCGCTGTCGGCGTTCGCTTCGAAGAGGACGTGCCACTTGTCCTCGTCGATCTCCTCGATCGGTCGGTTAACCTGGCCGCGCACGCCGCCCGCCGCCATCGCCAGGATGTCGATGCCGCCTTCCGCCTCGGCAACCTTGGCGAAGGTCGCGTGCACAGCGGCGCGGTCGGAGAGATCGAGCGCCGCGGTGGCGACGGCGCCGGCCTCCCTCGCGGCTTTCAATCCCTCGGGATCGAGGTCAAGCGCATGGACCTTGGCGCCCGATCGGGCGAAGGCCTTGACGATGCCGCGGCCGATGCCCTGCGCAGCACCGGTGACGATTACGCGGCGGCCGGAGAAGTCGAGCTGCATGTTTCGAGCAACCTGTCCAAAGTTTCCCAGGATTGTTGACGCCGGCCGTCCTCGATGTCGTGGATCAGCTCGACGAGGCGATCGAGCACAGGCGTCGCGAGGCCGACCTCGCGCGCCAGCGGTGCTACCACGGCGATCTGCGCATCGACCTCGGTCTTGCGCTTGCGCACGGCGAGATCGCGCCAGATGCCGGAATGCGTCTTGGCGGTGTGGCGGTTGTATTCGGCGAGGTCGGCGACCGATTTCCGCGCCGCCGCTTCGGACGCTCCCGGCATGAAGGCCGAGGGCTCGAAGCCGTTGAAGCCGAGAGGCTTGACCCCGCGCTTGGCGGCGACCGCCATGATCTCGCGCGCGACGCGGTCGAAGACCGGGAAGTGGCGTTCGCTCGCCAGGTTCTCGCTCATCGGCGCATTGGTCAGCGCCGTGGCAAAGAGCTGCGCGCCGTATCCCAGCTTGCCCCAGAGATAGCCCCAGATGTTGTCGGTCATCACCGCGTTGGGCTCGAAGATCCGAAGCACGCGGTGCATATCCTTTAGCCTGGGCGTGGTCTTTCCATCGATCTCGCCGACCGCGACGAAACCGCGGTTGCCGTAAAGGATCTTGCCCGGCCCGTGCCAGTCGGCGCCGAAATTGACGAAGCTTCCCATCGTCCGCTTCTCGCCGACGATCTTCGCGATCGCGATCTCGTTGAGGCCGTTCTGCGCCGAGAGCACATAGCCGTCGGCCGCGAGATGCGGCGCCAAGGCCTTGGACGCCGCTTCGGTGTGATGCGCCTTCACCGCGAGGATGACGCGGTCATAGACGCCCTTCACTCCGGCCGGGCTCGCCGCCTTGACCTTCTGGCGGAAGGTCTCGACCGGCCCTTCGATCGAGAGCCCGTCGGCATTCATCGTCCGCACATGCTCATCGACGATGTCGACCAGCAGCACATCCTCGCCGGCGCGCGCGAGATAGGCGCCGATGGTGCCGCCAATGGCACCGGCTCCCCAGATCAGGATCGGCGTGCTCATGCCCATTCGCTCCCGGCCATCAGCCCGCGCGTTTCCTCGACCGCAACGGCCCAGATCGCCATCATCTCGGCATCGTCGCGCTGATAGTAGCCGCCATAGTTGCCGTCACCGATGACCTGGCGCACGCCTTCCGGCCCGCGATCCTTGATCTTGGACATGTCGACCATAGGCTTCTTCTGCGTCGGCATCTCGACACCAGGAAGCCGCGTCCAGGGGAAGTTCTCAAGCCACGAGGCATGGGTCGCCACCGGGTCGATCTCGAGCACCTTCTTCCAGACCTTGGGTGCGTTGTACCAGTCGTGGAAGCGGCAGCGCGTGCCCGGATGGTCGCTCATCCATTCCATCGTCACCGGCATCGCCGGTGCGTTGCCACCATGGCCATTGACGATGAGGATGCGGCGGAAGCCGGTCTTGTAGAGACTGTCGAACAGGTCGCGGATCAGCGCCATGTATGTTGCTGCGCGCACCGACATGCTGCCGGGGAAAGCAAGATAGTAGGGCGTGATGCCATAGGGCACGGCGGGAAAGACGGGAACGCCCAAGGGTTCCGCCGCCTCGACCGCGACCCTCTCCGAGAGGATCGCATCGACCGACAGGCTGAGATAGCCGTGCTGCTCGGTCGAACCGAGAGGCAGCACAGCTCGATCGTCCTTCTTGAGGTAGTCCTCGACCATCGACCAGTTGGTGTCGGTGATCCGCATACGCCTCTCATCCCTCGGTTGCGGTGCGGACGCTACGCCGCATGCCGTCCCCAGCGCCAGCGCGAGTTCCATACCCCGGAACAGGAGCATTTCGGTAGACAGCCCCCCTCTTGCTGATACGATAAGTTTTGCCTATCCGAGAAATAAGCCCGTTCGCAACGGGTCCGTCTGGTTTCGTCCGCCTTCCGAAAGTCAACCCCCTGGAGGCTCGCATGACGACATACCGACTTCCGCTTTCTGCCGGCCTTGCCCTCGCCGTCGCGCTCACCTCGGGTGCGGCGCTCGCACAGAAGAAAGGCGGCGACATGGTGACGGCGCAGCCCGCCGGCACCAACACGCTCGACCCGCATTTCACCGCCTCGGCCGCCGCGCGCAACATGATGCTTGGCATGTACGAGACGCTGATGGCGATCGACGAGAACACGGCGCCGATCCCGCACCTGGCGGAGAAGGTCACCGTCGCCGAGGACGGACTCACCTACACCTTCGCGCTCAGGAAGGGAGTCAAGTTCCACAGCGGCAAAGAGATGACCTCGGCCGACGTCAAGGCCTCGTTCGAGCGCTTCGGCCAGCTGAGCCCGGAAAAGACGACGATGGCGTCGGTCGATCGCATCGACACGCCGGATGCCTACACCGTCGTCTTCAAGATGAAGGCGCTCGACACCTCCTTCCTCGACCGCCTTGCCTCGCCGGCCTCGCCGACGACGATCATCCCCACGGAAGAGGCATCGAAGCCGGTCAACAAGACCGCAATGATCTCGACCGGGCCCTATCAGTACGTGGAGTGGCAGCCGGACACCCATCTCAAGGTGAAGCGTTTCGACGGCTACAGCGCCGCTCCCGGCAAGACCGCCGACGGTCTCGGCGGCAAGAAGACCGCCTATTTCGACTCGGTCACCGTCCGCGTCATCCGCGAGGCGAGCGCCCGCGTCGCCGCACTCGAGGCCGGCCAAGTCCACTACATCGAGGACGCCCCCGTGCTGGCCGCCCAGCGGCTCGCAGGCAATGCCAAGCTCAAGGTCGTCGACCTGCTGCCGGCGATGCAGCCGGTGATGCTGATCAACTCGATCCAAGCGCCGACCAACAACGTGAAGCTCCGCCAGGCGATGCAGGCGGCAGTCGACATGAAGGAGGTCATGACCGCGGCGACCGACGGCAACTACAAGCTCAACCACTCCTTCGTCTATCCGAACAACCCCTACTTCAACGACGCCGGCAAGAAGGCATACAGCGTCGGCGACATGAAGCGGGCGAAGCAGCTGCTGGCCGAGTCCGGCTACAAGGGTGAGCCGATCACGATGCTCACCAACAAGGACTACCAGTACATGTACAAGTCGGCGCTGGTGATCTCCGAGCAGCTCAAGGATCTCGGCGTCAACATCAAGCTCGAGGTGCTGGACTGGCCGACCATGGCCGACCTTTCGCGCAAACGCGAAGGCTGGAACATGGCGGCCTCCGGTCTCGCCATCCAGCCCTTCGTCGGACCCTACAGCTACATGAAGCTGTTCTGGGGCACGACGCACATCGCCTTCGCCGACAAGGATCCGGTGCTCGAGGAGGCGTGGACCAAGTTCAACAAGTCGCTCAAGCTCGCCGACCGCAAGGACGCCTGGACGCAGATCGAGGGCCGCATGGCCGATCAGGTCTACGTCATGAAGCTCGGCGATGCCGGCAACAAGCTGGCGATGGTCAAGAACCTCGGCGGCTTCAAGCCGTTTGCCGGGGCCGTCCGCATGTGGGACGTCTGGTTCGAGTAGCCGACATGGCCGCGGCGCTCGCGCGGGCGCCGCGGCCGACCTCGGGGGCCTTGTCGTAGATGGGTGCCTATATCGTCCGCCGGCTGCTGGTGACCATCGTCGTCCTGCTGCTGGTGAGCCTGATCTCCTTCTCCATCATGCAGCTCGTGCCCGGCGACCCCGCCGTCGTCATGGCCGGGCTCGCCGCCACGGCCGACCAGATCCAGCGCATTCGCGAGCAGTTCGGCCTCGACCAGCCCTTTCACGTCCAGCTGATTCGCTGGTACGCCGGCATCGCCGTCGGCGACATGGGGCAGTCGATGACCCTCGGCCGCTCGGTCGGCAAGGCGCTCGCCGAACGTCTGCCGGCGACCATCGGACTCGCCCTCGTTGCCTTCGTCATGACCCTGGTGATCGGGCTCGGTGCCGGTATCCTCGCCGCGATCCGCCAGAACACCTGGGTCGACCAGCTGATCATGACTCTGGCGGTTATCGGCGTCTCGATGCCGTCCTTCTGGCTTGGCCTGATCTTCATCATCGTCTTCGCCGTCATGCTCGACCTGCTGCCGGCCGGCGGCTATGTGCCCTTCGCGCAGAATCCGAAGGACTGGCTGGTCAGCCTGCTGCTGCCGGCGTTCTCGCTGGCTCTCCTGCAGATGGGCCTTCTCGCCCGCATCACGCGCTCGACCATGGTCGAGATCCTGCGGCAGGACTTCATCCGCACGGCCAGGGCCAAAGGCCTGCCGGCCTGGGTCGTCATCTGCAAGCACGCACTGATGAACGTCATGGTCATGGTCGCCACGATCATCGGTATCGTCTTCAGCCTCATGCTCTCCGGCTCGATCGTGATCGAAACCGTGTTCTCAATTCCCGGCCTCGGTCGGCTGATGGCGAGCGCAATCTTGACCCGCGACTACCCGCTGATCCAGGGCGGTCTGCTGCTCACCGCCGCAATGTTCGTGCTGATCAACCTCGCGGTTGACGTGCTCTACGCCTATCTCGATCCGCGTATCCGCTATGACTGACGCGGCGGTCCAGGCTCCGGCGCTGATGAGGAGGCGTAGCGCCTGGCGGCGCTATGCCACCCATCGGCTGTTCGCCGCCGGTGCCATCCTTTGCTCGATCGCCGTCCTCTTGGCGATCTTCGCCGACGTCCTCGCTGTCCGCTCGCCCGAGCGTACCCGCATTAGCGCCACCTTCCAGCCGCCCTCGGATACCTACTTGATGGGCACCGACAATCTTGGCCGCGACGTCTGGAGCAGGGTCGCGCATGGCTCGCGCGTCTCAATCCTGATCGGGCTCGCAACCGTGATGCTCGCCGGGATCGCCGGCACGCTGGTCGGGCTCTTCGCCGGCTACTACCGCCGGCTCGACGAGCCATTGATGCGACTCATGGATGCCCTGATGTCCTTCCCGGCGCTCTTGCTCGCCGTCGGCATCACCGCTGCGCTCGGGCCGTCGGCGACCAATGTCGTGATTGCGATCGCCGTCGTCTACGCGCCGCGCACCGCGCGCATTGTCCGCGCCTCGACGCTGGTCCTGCGCGAGATGGACTTCGTCATGGGGGCCAAGGCTGCCGGCGCCACCGACCTCCGCATCCTGCTTCGCCACCTGCTTCCCAACTGCCTGGGTCCGCTAGTCGTCCAGCTCACTTTCGTCTTCGCCTATGCGGTATTGGCCGAGGCGGCTCTGAGCTTCCTCGGCATGGGCCCGCCGCCGCCGGCGCCCTCATGGGGCAATGTGATCTCCGACGGCCGCGACTACCTGCGCGAAGCACCGTGGATCTGTCTGTTCCCAGGGCTTGCGATCTCGATCACCGTGCTTGGCCTCAACCTGCTCGGCGACGGGCTCCGCGACCTGCTCGACCCGCGCATGAAGATCCAGGAGTCGTGACCCGGCCGAGTGCTACAGTCCAGCATAAACAAAACATGGGAGGCAGCCGTGCTTAGAGGAGCCATATTCGCCGGGGCGCTTGCCCTGTTCGCCTTCGCGCCCGACGCCTATGCGCAGACGACCATCAAGGTCGTACCGCATGCCGATCTCCGCGTGCTCGATCCGCATCTGGCGACGCCGCTGATCACCAAGATGCATGGCGCGGCGGTCTACGAGACCCTCCTCGCCTGGGATTCCAAGCTCAACATCAAGCCGGTGGCGGCGCAGTCCTACTCGGTCTCGCCGGACCGGCTGACCTACACCTTCACCATGCGCCCGGGTGCCAAGTTCCATGACGGAACGCCGGTGCGCGCCCAGGATGCGCTCGCCTCGCTCAAGCGCTGGATGGCGCGCGATTCCCTTGGCCGCCGGCTCAACGGCCTCGTTGCCGCCTATGAGGTCGAGAACGACCAGACCTTCCGTCTCAAGCTCAAGGAGCCCGACTCCTTCGTCGAGTTCACCCTCGGTGCCACCGGCGCGCTGCTGCCGCAGATCATGCGCGAGAAGGAGGCAATGACCGACCCGAGCACGGCGGTTACCGAGATCGTCGGATCCGGCCCCTTCAAGTTCGTCAAGGACGAGTATGTGCCGGGCGCCAAGGTCGTCTATGTCAAGAATGCCGACTACGTGCCGCGCACCGAGGCGCCCGACGGCTTGACCGGAGCGCGCATCGTCAAGGTCGACCGCGTCGAATGGACCATCATTCCCGACCCGGCAACCGCGGCGGCGGCGCTGACCAAGGGCGAGGTGGACTACTGGGACACGGTCGCGCTCGACCAGTTGCCCGTGCTGGCGAAGAGCAAGGATGTGGTGACCGGCAAGCTGGTGCCGCTGCCCTATGTCGCCAATATCCGCATGAACCAGATCCAGCCGCCCTTCGACAACGTCAAGGTCCGCCAGGTGGTCGCGGCATTACTCGACCAGACCGAGCTGATGCAAGCGGCGGTCGGCGATCCCAACTGGTATGCGACCTGCCTCTCCTTCTTCGTCTGCGGCTCGCCCAACGCGACGCTGGCCGGCAGCGAGCCCTACGCCAGGCCCAGCGTCGCCAAAGCCAAGGAGATGCTGGCCGCCTCCGGCTACAAGGGCGAGAAGGTCGTCATCCTCGGCACCAAGGAGCTGGCGCCGATCGGCGGCATGGTCGAGGTGCTGAACCAGCGCATGAAGGAGGCCGGCTTCAATGTCGAACTCCGCATGATGGCCTGGGGTGTTCTCACCACTCTGATCAACAAGCATCCGCCGGAAGCCGGCAGCTGGAACATCTTCGCCACATATTCGACCGGCGGCGTCATGCACCATCCGCTGACCAACATCTTCGCCGACATGGACTGCAACGCGAAGAACGTCGCGGGATGGCCGTGCGACCAGGAGCAGATGAAGCTGAAGGCGGCCTACCTCAAGGCCTCGGGAGACGCGCAGAAGCCGGCTCTAGACGCGCTCCATCGCCGCATCTGGGACCAGGTCGTCTATGTTCCCGGCGGCCAGTTCGACGCGCCCTTCGCCTGGCGCAGCAATCTCGACGGCGTGGCGCCGGCGGCGCTACCGGTATTCTGGAACATCAGCAAGAAATAGGCTCAACTCGTATTCCCACCTTCCGAGGGGCCGGCAGCGAGCCGGCCCCTTCTTTCCTCGATCCGGGTCATGACCGACATCACCGTCTCCGCCCACGGGCTCAACACCGCGATCCGGGCCATTCTGGCCGGCGCCGGCAGCCATGAGCGCGAGCAGAAGCTGGTTGCCGACCATCTGGTCCTCGCCAACCTGACCGGGCACGACTCCCATGGCGTCGGCATGCTGCCGAATTACATCGCCTCAGCACGCGAGGGCCGGCACCGCGTCAACGGCAAGGCCGAGCTCGTCGACGATGCTGGCGCGCTGCTGACCTTCGACGGCGGCACCTCCTATGGCCAGGTCGTCGCCTTCGAGGCGATGGAGATCGCGATCGAGCGCGTGCGCCGCCACGGCGTCGCCGTCGTCTCGATCCGCAACTCCAACCACGTGGGCCGCATCGGTCACTGGGCCGAGCAATGCGCCGCCTCTGGATATGTCTCGATCCATTTCTGCTGCGGCTTTGCCAACCGCACCTTGGTAGCGCCCTTCGGCGGCACCGATGCGCGCTTCGGCACCAACCCCTTCTGTGCCGGCTTCCCGCGCCCGGGTGATGAGCCGATTATTCTCGACTTCGCGACAAGCAAGATCGCAGCAGGAAAAGTCCGCGTGGCGATGAACAAGGGCGAGACGCTGCCCGAAGAGGTGCTGCTCGACGCCAAGGGCAAGCCGACCACCGATCCGAAGCAGCTCTACGTGCCCCCGACCGGCGCGCTGCTGCCGATCGGCGGCCACAAGGGCTACGGACTTGCCTTCATCTGCGAGCTGTTTGGCGGCGCGCTTTCCGGAGGCGGCACCTGGACCAAGGCCAAGCTCGGCCGCCGCGTCAACGTCAACAACATGTTCTCGATCGTCGTCGATCCGCAGCGCCTCGGCGGCCGCGACGTTATGGCCGAGGAAGCGAGGAACTTCGCCGAGTGGGTCAAGGCCTCGCCTCCGGCCGACGGGGTCGAGATTGTGCTGCTGCCCGGCGAGCCCGAGCGCCAGCGCAAGAAAAAGCGCCTCGCCGACGGCATCCCGATCGATACCAACACCTGGAACGAGGTGATCGCAGCGGCTGAGTCCGTCGGCGTCCCGCGTACCGAGATCGCCCACCTCGTCGGTGTTATCCTTTAGAAGAAAAGAATGCGCGAAAACCGCGTCAAGACCATCTGGAAGAAGGGCGGCGTCGTGCTCGCCGGCGGCGTCAATATCGACAGCCCCTATCTCGCCGAGCTGATCGCGCATCAGGGCTTCGACGCGATCATCGTCGACACCCAGCACGCGCCGCTCGACTACAAGGGCATGCTGTCCAATCTCCAGGCGATCTCGACCACGCCCGCGATCCCGATCGTGCGCGTCGGCTGGAACCACCCGCCGCTGATCATGCAGGTGCTCGATGCTGGCGCCTATGGCGTGATCTGCCCGATGGTGAATTCGCGCGCCGATTGCGAGGAATTCGTCAAGGCCTGCTACTATGCGCCGAAAGGCTACCGCAGCTGGGGCCCGATCCGCGGCACGCTCTATGGCGGCCCAGATTATTTCGAGCAGGCAAACGACACCATCCTGCCGATGATCCAGATCGAGACGATCCAGGCAGCGGAGAAACTCGACGAGATCCTGAGCGTGCCGGGCCTCGGCGGCATCTATTTCGGCCCCGGCGACATGTCGATCACGCTCGGGCTGCATCCGCAGAAGGCCTATGAGGATCCGAAACTCCTGACTGTCGTCGAGAAGACGCTGAAGGCCTGCCGCAAGCACAACGTGCTCGCCGGGATCATGACGCCCAATGCCGAGTTCGCGAAGAAGGTGATCGGCTGGGGCGCGCAGCTGGTGACACCCGGCAGCGATATCGGTTTCGTCCGCACCGGTGCCGCCAAGGCGCTCGCCGACTTCCGCGCCTTCGCTCCGGCCATCTGAGGTCACGCTACCGATGTCCAAGCCCAAGGTCCTGATTTCGCCCTACCGGCTTCTCAACTCGACGCATCCCGAGCTGACGCGGCTCAGGGAGGCAGAACTCGAGCTCGTCTTCAATTCGAATGGCCGCAACTTCACGCCGGAAGAGCTGGCCAAGGCGCTCGATGGCTGCATCGGCACCATGGCCGGCGCCGAGAAGTACATCGAGCCCGTATTCGAAGCTGCCAAGGACCTGAAGGTCATCGCCCGCCTTGGCGTCGGTTGGGATGCGGTCGATGTCGATGCGGCGACGAGGCACGGCGTGATCCTGGCAATGGCCTTCGGCTCGAACCACGAGTCGGTGGCCGATCTTGCCTTCTCGCTGATGGGCGCACTGGCGACGCGGCTCTTCACCTATCACCCGCAGATCGCCAGCGGTGGTTGGCAGGCGCAGACGCACGACTCTCTGTGGAAGTCGACGATCGGCATCATCGGGCTCGGGCGCATCGGCAAGGCGGTGGTACGCCGCGCCAAGGCCTTCGAGATGCGGATTCTGGTCGATGACATCAAGCCCGATCACGCCTTCATCAAGGCGAACGGGCTCGAGCTCGTCGACAAGGATGCGATCTTCCGCGAGTCCGACATCGTCACGCTGCACTGCTCGGCCAATGCCGAGACCGCCGACCTGATCAATGCGCGCAGTCTGGGCCTGATGAAGCCGACGGCGTTCCTGATCAATGCCGCGCGCGGCAGCATGGTCGACGAAGAGGCGCTGACTCAGGCGCTCGAATCCGGCCGCATCGCCGGTGCAGGGCTCGATGTGTTCAAGAGGGAGCCGCCGATCGGCTCGCCCCTGCTCAAGGCGAGGAACGCGATCTTCACCCCGCATGCCGCCGGCGGCAACAAGCGTGCCTTCGACGCGGCGATGACCCTCGCGGTCGACAACATCCTCGCCGTCCACCGGGGCGGGCGCCCGCGCGAGGATCTGGTTGTCAACCCAGAGGTGTGGCAGCGTCCGCGACGGATCTAAACGGGCGGCCATGGCAGCGCCCAAGGCGTTTCGTATAGGATAACGCATCCACTAGGGGAGGCTCCATTGTCCATCCGCCGACTTTCGCTTCCGACCGCGACCGCGGTCGCAGCTCTCGTCGCCATCGGTCTCGCGTCGTCACCGGCTCTCGCCCAGAAGAAGGGCGGCACCGCCGTCATCGCCCAAGAGGCAGGCCCGCCAACGCTCGACATGCATTTCTCCACCAACATCGCGGTTCGCAACGTGGTGATGCAGGTCTATGAGCAGCTCATCACGCGCGACGAGACCAACGCGCCGATGATGGAGCTGGCCGAGAGCTTCACCGAGTCGGCCGACGGGCTGACCTATACCTTCAAGATCCGGAAGGGCGTCAAGTTTCATAACGGAAAGACGATGAGTTCAGCCGACGTGCTCGCCTCGTACCAACGTTTCGCGCGCATGGGCGTGCAGCGCGGCTTCTTCGAGCAGGTCGCCGAGCTGTCGGCCCCGGATGCCGACACCTTCGTCATGAAGCTCAAGAAGAAGGTGCCGGTGGCGCTGGAAGAGCTGAGCCAGTTCGGCAATCCGGTCGTGATCATCCCGGCCGAGATGAAGGACCGCGAAGGCGGCAAGTCCGACCCCATCGGCACCGGCCCCTTCCAGTACGTCGAGTGGGTCGCCGATAGCCATGTGAAGCTGAAGCGCTTCGACGGCTACGTGCCGGACACCCGCCACAAGGGCACCAACGGCTTCGGCGGCCACAAGGTTGCCTGGCTCGACGAGCTCGACTTCCGCTATGTCAAGGAGCCGGTGGCGCGCGTCGCCGGCATGGAGACCGGCCAGTTCCACCTGACCGAGGACGTGCCGACCAAGGCAGCGAAGCGCCTCAAGGACAACAGGTCGATCGCGCTCTATCCGGTGCAGCGCTGGTGGATCCACGGCGCCTGGGTCAACCACGCCAACCCGCCGTTCGACAACAAGAACATCCGTCGCGCGATGCAGATCGGTCTCGACATGGAAGAGATCATGGATGTCGCGACCGACGGCGCCTTCGACCTGCAACCGGGCTTCCAGTACCCCGGAAACCCCTACTACTCGGACGCTGGCAAGCAGTTCTACAACATCAAGGATGTCAAGAAGGCTCAGGAGCTCTTGAAGTCCTCCGGCTACAAGGGCGAGGAGATCGTCGTCATGACGCTCCCGGCCTATCAGAGCATGTATGACGCGGCCGTCGTGCTGGTCGAGCAGATGAAGAATATCGGCTTCAAGGTGAAGATGGACCCGGTCGATCTGCCGACCGGCGCCGCCCGCCAGCGCAAGCCCGATGGCGGCTGGCACCTCTCCTTCACCGGCCTCGGTACCGGCCCTGCAGTCGGTCCGTTCGGCGCCACCGTGCTGCTGGTCGGCCCGAACACGCTTTCGCAGGTGAGGGACCCGGTTTTCGACAAGCTCTATGACGAGATGCAGACCGGCGCCACGCTCAACGACCGCAAGGCTACCTTCGCCAAGCTGCAGGAGCGCATCTACGACGAGGTGAAGATGCTGAAGATGGGCGACCTGACCAAGGTGATGGCCGCGCGCTCCAACGTGAAGGGTTTCATCCCCTACCGCATTCCGCGACTCTGGAACGTCTGGCTCGAGTAGACAGCACCTGACATGATCTGAGCCCCGCCCGGGCGGAGACGTCCGGGCGGGGCTTCTGCTTACGGCATCGGTCGGAGACCCATGGGCCGCTACATCGTCCAGCGCGTGCTCGCAGCCTTCCCGGTCCTCCTGATCGTCACCCTGATCTCGTTCTGCATCATGCAGCTCGTGCCGGGCGATCCGGCCGTGGTGATGGCCGGTCCGCAGGCGACGGCTAAGGAGATCGAGCAGGTTCGGGTCCAGCTCGGCCTCGACAAGCCTTTCCTTACCCAGCTCGGCACCTGGCTCTACGGCCTCTCCCACGGCGATCTCGGCCGCTCGATCCTGCTCGGCCGCGGCGTCAGCCAAGCGATCGCCGAGCGTCTGCCGATCACGCTGACGCTGGCCTTCCTCTCCTTCATGTTGACGGTCGCCATCGGCATCCCGGCCGGCATCATCGCCGCGCTCCGCCAGAATACCTGGATCGACCAGACGGTGATGACGGTGGCGCTGATCGGCGTGTCGCTGCCGAATTTCTGGCTCGGCCTGATGCTGATCATCTTCTTCTCGGTCGTTCTCGACCTGCTGCCGGCCGGCGGTTACGTCGCGTTCTCTCAGGGCTTCTGGCCCTGGTTCAAGAGCCTGCTGCTGCCTTCGCTGTCGCTCGGACTGTTGCAGATGGGGCTGCTCGCCCGCATCACGCGCTCGACCATGCTCGAAGTGCTGCGCCAGGACTACATCCGCACCGCCCGCGCCAAGGGCCTGCCGATGTTCAAGGTCGTGGCCAAGCACGCCTTCAAGAACGCGCTGATCCCGGTCGTCACCATAATCGGCATCATCTTCAGCCTGCTACTCACTGGCTCGGTCGTGATCGAGACCGTCTACTCGCTGCCCGGTCTCGGCCGCCTGCTCGCGACCTCGATCTTCAGCCGGGACTATCCGGTGATCCAAGGCGGCCTCCTGCTCACCGCGGCGATGTTTGTCGGCATCAACCTGCTGGTCGATGTGCTCTACGCCTTCCTCGATCCGCGCGTGCGCTATGACTGACTCGAGCGCTGCCGCCTCTCCTCTGGCCGCGGCCGCGCCGCTTCGCCGGCGCCAGAGCACGATCGCTCGGCTGATGCGCCATCGGCTTTTCGTCAGCGGCCTCGCCCTCTTCGCACTGATGGTCGTGATGGCGATCTTTGCCGACTTCCTGGCCACTCATAGCCCGGTGCAGGTGCGCGCGCGCTTTCGCTTCCGCCCGCCGAGTCTCGACAATTTCTTCGGCACCGACAATTTCGGTCGCGACATCTACACCCGCGTCGTCTACGGCGCGCGGCTATCGATCAGCATCGGCTTCGCCGTCGTTCTCCTGACCGCCATCGCGGGTACAACGATCGGCCTGATCTCCGGCTATTTCCGCCGGCTCGACAATCTCGTCATGCGCGTCATGGACGCGCTGATGGCCTTCCCGACCATCATTCTGGCGCTGGCGCTGGCCGCAGCGCTCGGCCCTTCGGCCTTCAACATTGTCGTCGCGCTCAGCGCCGTCTACACGCCGCGCGTCGCCCGCGTCGTCCGGGCCTCGGTTCTGGTGGTGCGCGAGGCAGACTATGTGCATGCCGCGCATGCGGTTGGCGCCAGCAACCTCCGCATCATGCTCGAGCACATCCTGCCCAACAGCATGGCGCCGCTGGTGGTCCAGCTCACCTTTGTCTTCGCCTATGCGGTGATCGCCGAGGCGGTCTTGAGCTTCCTCGGCGTCGGGCCGCCGCCGCCGACCCCGAGCTGGGGCAGCATCATCGCTGAGGGCAAGGACTATATCCGCGAGGCTGCCTGGATCACGCTGTTCCCGGGCATTGCGATCGCCATGACCGTGCTCGGTCTCAACCTGCTCGGCGATGGGCTGCGCGATGTGCTCGATCCACGCATGAACGTCGAAAGCCGATGACCGCCGGCGGCAACCTCGTCGAGGTCGAGAACCTGGTGAAGCACTTCCCGATCCGGAAGGGCTTCTTCTCCTCCCGTGTCACCGGCTATGTCCAGGCGGTCGACGACATCAGCTTCGCCGTCGCGCGCGGCGAGACGCTCGGGTTGGTCGGCGAGTCCGGCTGCGGCAAATCGACGACCGGACGCCTCCTGATCCGGCTGCTCGACCCGACCTCGGGCCGGATCATGCTCAATGGCGCCGATCTGGCGCACATTCCGCCCGAGGAGCTGCGCGCTCGGCGGCGCGATGTGCAGATCATCTTTCAGGACCCGTTCTCCTCGCTCAATCCGCGCAAGACGGTCGAAGGCATCGTCGCCGAGCCGCTGGTCGTGCACGGCATCGGCACAAGGGCCGAGCGGCAGGCGCGCGTCGCCGAGCTCCTGAAGCTAGTCGGGCTCGCACCGGACCATGCACGCCGCTACCCGCATGAATTCTCCGGCGGCCAACGCCAGCGCATCGGCATCGCGCGCGCGCTCGCGCTCAATCCGAAGTTCATTGTCTGCGACGAGCCGGTCTCGGCGCTTGATGTCTCGATCCAGGCGCAGATCATCAACCTGATGCGCGACCTGCAGAAGGAACTAGGGCTCACCTACCTCTTCATCAGCCACAACCTTGCCGTGGTCCGCCACATCGCCGACCGGGTGGCGGTGATGTATCTCGGCAAGATCGTCGAGCTGACCGACAAGAACGCTCTCTATGAGAGCCCGAAACACCCTTACACTCAGGCTCTGCTCTCGGCGATCCTGATCGCCAATCCCGAGCGCAAGCGCCAGCGTGTGGTGCTCACCGGAGACGTGCCGAGCCCGATGGCGCCGCCCAAGGGCTGCCGCTTCAATACCCGTTGCCCGCTTGCCGAGCCGCGCTGCCGCGAGATCGAGCCGCCGCTGATCGACGTCGGCAGCGGCCACAAGGTCGCTTGCCATCTTGTCACCCGCTAGGAGCCTCTCATGCCGCCGGTCGCCACGTTTTTTTCGCAGTCTTACGCCGAGGCTCGCGAAAAATTCCTGAAGGCGGCCGAGGCCGCGGGCGGGCATCTGGTCGACAACTATCCGCATCCTCTCAAGGGACCAGACGGCGGCGACCTCACGACCGACGTCGTCTGGCTCGGGCCGCGCGACGCGAAGAAGCTGCTGGTGCTCACCTCCTCGACCCATGGCATCGAGGGCTATTGCGGCTCCGGCTGCCAGATTTCGTGGCTTGAGAACCGCCACTACCACCGCGACGCCGGCCCCGACACTGCAGCGCTGCTGGTCCACGCGATCAACCCGCACGGCTTCGCCCATGGAAGGCGGGTGACCGAGGAGAATGTCGACCTCAACCGCAACTTCGTCGACTTCTCCCAGCCGCTGCCGCAGAACCCCGATTACGAGAAGCTGCAAGAGCACGCCAACCCGAAGGAGTGGACCCCGGCTTCGATCGCCAAGGCGGATGCCGCGATCGCGGCCTTCTACAACATGCCGAACAATGCCGACTTCGTGCCTAAAGCCATCCATTCGGGCCAGTACGTCAACGACAAGGGAACCTTCTATGGGGGCTCGAAGCCGAGCTGGTCGCGCCGGACCTTCGAGAGCATCACCGACAAATGGATGCGCGGCGCAACCGACCTCTGCCTCGTCGACTACCATACGGGTTTGGGCCCGCTCGGCTTCGGCGATCTCTACTATGGCGGCAGCGAGAGCGAAGGCATGGCGCAGAAGTGGTTCGACCATGTGACGCCGACGCTCGAGCAGATCGAGGAGGCCAAGAAGGACAAGTCGAAGCACGTTCCAGGCGGTGTCAAAGGCACGCTGTCGCGCTCGCTGGTAAGGACGCTCCCAGGCGTGCGCCTCACCGTCGGCGGCATCGAGTACGGCACCCATCCGGTGAAGCGGGTGCTAGGATCGCTCCGCGCCGACAATTGGCTCTATGCCCATGGCGATCCCGGATCGTCCCAGGGCAAGGAGATCAAGGCTGAGGTCCGCGAGGCGTTCTACCCTTCGATCTTCGAGTGGAAGATCATGGTGACCAGCCGCTCGAACGACGTCTTGCGCCAGGCGCTGGCAGGGCTGGCGAAGGCTTAGCCCGGACTTCCCACGCCGGTTACGGCCTCGGCGCCAGCTCCGTTGCGCGACTCCCAACTAGGCCGGGACACTCTCGCGCGGTATTGCCGCGGTGCCGGGCATTTGCCACGCGCCGGTCAAAGTGCTTTCCTTTACGAGAGCTGTACGGGAGGGTGTCATGCGCATTGCGTCTGTGTCCCGCCTCGCCTTCGGCCTGATCCTCGGAAGCCTCGTCGCGCTCGCGCCGCCGGCCTCGGCGCAGAAGGTCCTGCGCGTCGTGCCCAATGCCGATCTCAAGGTCCTGGACCCGTTCCAGACCACGGCGATGATCACCAAGATGCACTCGGCGCTGATCTATGATCAGCTCTTCGGGTGGGACGATGCGATGGCAGCGAAGCCGCAGATGGTCGAGACCTATACGGTCTCGCCCGACGGGCTCAAATACACCTTCACGCTTCGCCCGGGCCTCAAGTTCCACGACGGCACGCCGGTCACCACCAGGGACGTGATCCCGTCGATCAGGCGCACCTTCGCCACCGATACGCTGGCACAGAAGGTCGCTGCCGTGCTGGCCTCACTGGAAACGTCAATGATCGCACCTTCACGCTCACGCTGAAGGAGCCCTATCCCTGGGTCGAGTTCTCGCTCGCCGGAGTACACAACACCACCGGCATCATGCGCGAGAAGGAGGCGGTGATCGATCCAGCGACGCCGGTGACCGAAACCATCGGCTCCGGCCCTTTCACCTTCAACAAGGCGGAATGGGTGCCGGGTGCCAAGGTCGTCTACGACAAGAACAAGGACTATGTGCCGCGTTTGGAACCGGTCTCCGGCAATGCCGGCGGCAAGGTGATCAAGATCGACCGCCTGCAATATGTGATTATCCCGGATCCGGCGACCCAGGTGGGCGCCATCGGCCGCGGCGAGGTCGACATGCTCGACGCGCCCTCGCTCGACCTGATCCCGATTCTGACGAAGCAGCAGGACGTCGTCGTCGGCGAGATCTTCCCGCTTGGATTCTATGGCGTGATCCGCCCAAACGCGCTGCACCCGCCCTTCAACAATGTGAAGGCACGCCAGGCGCTTGCCCTCATGGTCGACCAGAAGGAGCACGCGACCGCCGCCTATGGCGACCCTAAATTCTGGCGCGAGTGCTACTCGTTCTGGATCTGCGGCGGTCCCAACGGCTCGGAAGCCGGATCGGAGGCCTATCGCAAGCCGAACCTAGAGCGCGCCAGGCGGCTCCTGGCTGAGTCCGGCTACAAAGGCGAGAAGATCATCGTCATCAGCGGCACCGATCAGCCGATCTACCATGCGCTGACCCAGGTCACGGTCGAGCGCATGAAGCAGATCGGCTTCAACGTCGATCTGCAGGCGATGGATTGGGGAAGCGTCACCACACGCCGCGCCAAGAAGGATGCGCCGGAGGCCGGCGGCTGGCACATCTTCCACACCACCACCGGCGCCGCGCCGATGGCAAGCCCGCTTACCAGCGTCGTCACCTCGCTGACCTGCTGGTCCTCCCCCTGAAAAGTGGTCCGCCCTGAACTATGTCTTTTGACAAGAAGGAGGACTGCAATGCCGAAGAAGAGGCACAAGCCTGAAGAGATCGTTTCGAAACTCCGACAAGCCGATGTCTTGATCTCACAGGGCCAGGATATCGCTGATGTCATCCGCCAGATCGGGGTGAGCGAGGTCACTTATTATCGGTGGCGCCAGGAGTACGGCGGGCTGAAGATCGAGCAGGTCAAGCGCCTGAAAGAGCTCGAGACGG
>VGEN01000071.1 GCA_016869285.1 Alphaproteobacteria bacterium | reverse complement strand
GTCTATTCCGATTGCTGGAAGGGCTACAACGTGCTCGACGTATCCGACTTCAAGCACTTCCGGATCAATCACTCCGAGCTCTTCGCTGATCGGCAGAATCACATCAACGGCATCGAGAACTTCTGGAACCAGGCCAAGCGCCACATGCGCAAGTTCAACGGTGTCCCGAAGGCCCATTTCGGGCTATTCTTGAAGGAGTGCGAGTGGCGCTTCAACACCAGTGACCCATCCAAGCAACTAACCCAGATCAAACAATGGGTTAAGCGTCATCTCAGGTAGTTATCTGGGACAGCCCCAAGCGCATTTATATATAGCGCCGCAAGGGGGTCGCATGGGACGCATCGAGGCACGCTTGAGGGAGCTCGGCATCGCCCTGCCGCCGGCGAGCACGCCGTTCGCCTCATTCCAGCATGTGGTCATCGCCGGCGGGCTTGCCTTCGTCGCGGGGCAACCGCCGACCGAGGGCGACAGGCGTCCCTATATCGGGCGGCTCGGCATCGACCTCACGCTGGAGCAAGGGCAGGCGGCTGCCAAGCTCTCCGCGCTCAACGTGATCGCTCAGATGCGCGCGGCGCTCGACGGCGATCTCGATCGCGTCGAGCGCTGCGTCAAGCTCGGTGTCTTCGTGAACTCCGGCCCCGACTTCAAAGGACAGCCGCTCGTCGCCAACGGCGCCTCCGACCTCATGGTGCAAGTCTGGGGCGAGGCGGGGCGGCATGCGCGCTTCGCGGTCGGCACGATCGGGCCCATGGATTTCGCGTGCTCGGTGGAGGCGGTGTTCCAGGTGAGCTGACGACATCGCGCCCGCGTCGCGACAGTCAGTCCTCGCGGCGTGCCGCCAGCAGCCGATCGAAATCCGACAGCACCGCGGAGACCAGGGGATCGAGCCTGGGATCGGACGTCTCCGTGGTAAGCAGCGTCAGCAGGTAGCGCGCCTTCGCGGCTGCCTCGCCCCAGCTCTTGGCGGGCTCGCGGAAGAGGAAGCCCTCGAACTCATCGCGACTGCGGCGGCGTTCCTCCTCGCCGCTGACCGCGGTGCGCTGGCGGCGGCGGGACTCGGTGGCGCGGCGCTCCGCCATGCCGCGGAACTTGTCGAGCTCGGTCGTCCTCTCGGCCATCCTTGCCCCTTGCCTACACGACGCGGAACTGCACGTATGTGGGCGTCAGCGTCTCGTCGACGCGCACCTGCTCGGCCTTCTCCCGGGTCAGACGATCGACGAAGCGCTGCGCCTCGACCTCGGTCATCTGCGCCGAGCGCCGCTCGCGTCCGCTCACGGTCCACAGCACCGTGAAGCGCCGGTGCTTGGGGCTCTCGCGCGCCGAAAGCTTGGCCTCGTCCGCGGTCTTCGCCTGGTTCGTCTTCATCATCCTTCCCCTGCCGTCACGCGCCGGATCACTTTCGTCTCGAGGCTGTTCGGCGAAAGCTCGACCCCGGTCGCCTGCACCTCGAAGACGCCGCGGAACTCCGCGACGCCGCGCCGGGCCTTCTCTCCGGCCGGTCGAGCGAGCGCGAGGGCGACGACGAAGGGCGCGGCTGTCTTCTGCGCCGCCATCTCGGCCGCGTCGTCGAAGCGGATCTCGACGAATGCCTCGCGCGGCGGCGGCCGCCGCGAGGCCTTCGGCCGCGGCGCCGCCGTGCTGGCATCGGGCGACGGCGCGCGCATGTCGGGCGGCGGCCCGTTGCGCCAGCTCGCCACCCACGCGACAGGAATGACATCGAGGAGGCGGCCGTTGAGCTTGCGCTCAGCCGACTGAGACTGGCTGAGGAAACGCAGCTCGAAGCCGTCGACGAAAGAGGTCATGTGAATCCTTGCATTCAACCGGCCCCGCCCCGCTCATCCCAGCTTGTTGGAGCAGAGATTGACGATCTCGTAGTCGGTATTGCCGTTGGCGTCGGCGGCGTGCTTGCTGGCGAGCTCGCGCCGGGCGTTGAAGTCGAGCTTGGAGGGATCGGCGACCGCGGTCCTGGCCTTGACCTCGCAAAGCGCCGCCTTGAGCTCGACCGTGCCGATGTGCAGATCGGCCCGCGCAGTGCGCGAGGTGACGGTGACGCCGAAGTAGCTGAGCGCGATCGGGCCAATGACGAGCCCGAGGAAGAACGAGGGGAGCATCCCCTTGCGCGGCTTGAAACGCGCCAAGCCTGTGGGATTCGTGGCCATGAAGATCTCCTGTCTTTCGGGTTGAGGCCGGTGTCGCCGGCACGGATACCCGGGCCTTTGTCGAAGCCCGGCCCGGCCGTCGCCCAGCTCGTTTGATGGTGTTGCCGGCCGCTACCCTGTTCCCGCGGCCGAGGTCATATGGGAGTCGATCCTAGAGGTCCGAGCCCGACTTACCTAATGATAAATCGGGAATGGAAAAATAAATCGCGATCATTGCGCCGAAATTCGCGTGTAATTTTGTCGCAGATCTTCAGATATCGCCAATGTTTTCAATGGTTCGCTGCGAAAAACAGTCTTCCGAAATCTTGCCGTCGCCGCGAAAATACGGGAAACTGGGAATCGAATTCGGTCGCAGGCGATCCAGGTGCGTGCTGGGGCTCGGTCCCGACGGCCAGGAGCGTGCACGACACCCCTGGCGTCCTATCGGAATTGCGGCGAAGGAGGCGCGACGGCCGCGAGGCCGGCGCGCAAGCCGCCGCCGGTCGAGTGGAGTCCGGAGCGGCGAAGGCCCTCCAGGCTCCATGCCTTCTCACGCGACGCGCCCGCAATCTCAGACCTTCGCCGGCGTCATCCAGCCCACGCCCGCGCCGCCCGGCTCCCTGAGCATCGCGATCCGCCCCACGCCCGGCACGTCGAAGGCCGGGCTCATCAGCTTGGCGCCGGCCTTCACCGCCTTCTTCACGCGCTTGTCGACGTCGTCGACGGCGAGATACGACATCCAGCTTTCCGGCACGCCTTTGAACATCTTCGGCGACAGATCGAAGATGCCGGCCACGGGCTTGCCTTTCACCATCGCCACCCAATACGCGCGGCCGTCGGGGATCTTCATCTTGGAGAAGGTCCAGCCGATGGTCTTTTTGTAGAAAGCCTTGGCCCGCTCGGGCTTGCGGGTCATGAGCTCGTTCCAGTGGAAGTGTCCGTGGGCAGTCATGCGGTGCCTCAGTGGGTGATCGCGAACCCTAGCGATTTCGCCAGCACATGTGGATAGGCATGCGCTAAGTCAGCAAGAGCGGGCAAGTTTGCGAAGGCAAGACCCTCCCTTGCGCGAGCGGGGGAGGGTAGGGTGGGGGCCCCGAGCGCGGGGCGCGAGCTAAGGCGGCAGGCGCGCTCTTGCGTGCCGAGAGCCTTAGCGTGGCGAACCGCACCAAGCGAGGGTCCGAAAATCTGGAGTCTCTCCCCCGCATGACACGCACCCTCCGACTCGCCGCCGCCCAGATGGGCCCGACCCAACGCGCGGACTCCCGCGCCCAGACGCTTCAGCGCATGATCGCCATGCTCGACAAGGCCGCCGCGGACGGCGCCGGGCTCGTGGTGTTCCCGGAGCTTGCGTTCACCACCTTCTTTCCGCGCTGGATGATGGAGCGCCAGGAGCTCGATGCGTTCTTCGAGCGCGCCATGCCGAACCCGCAGGTGCAGCCGCTTTTCGATCGCGCCCGTGCGCTCAAGGTCGGATTTCACGTCGGCTACGCAGAGCTGACCGACGACGGACGGCGCTTCAACGCCGCGGTGATCGTCGGACGCGACGGCCGCATACTCTCGCAGTATCGCAAGGTGCATCTGCCGGGTACGCAGGAGCCGCGGCCCGGCCCCGGCTTCCAGCAGCTCGAGAAGCGCTACTTCGCCAATGGCGATCTCGGATTCCGCGCGTTCCGCGCGCCGCCCGATCTCGGACGCGCGGTCATGGGCACGCTGATCTGCAACGACCGGCGCTGGCCCGAGGCCTGGCGCGTGCTGGGCCTCCAGGGTGTCGAGCTGGTGTGCTGCGGCTACAACTCCGCCGCCTTCGATCCCTATGGACGCAACAACGAGGATGAAAGGCTCCGCACTTTTCACTCGACCCTGGTGGCGCAGGCGAATGCGTATATGAACTCGACTTGGGCCGTGTGCGTAGCCAAGGCCGGCATCGAGGATGGCGCGGGGCTGATCGGCGGGTCGGTGATCGTGGACCCCAACGGCCGCGTGGTCGCGGAAGCGAAGACGACCGCGGACGAGGTCCTGGTCGCGGATGCCGATCTCGACCTATGCCGGCATGGCAAGGAGAAGATGTTCGACTTCGCCAAGCATCGTCAGCCGCATGCCTACGAGATGATCGTAAGACAGATGGGCGCCGTGGCGCCGGACTAGAGTCTGATCCGTCGAGTTGCGATCGCTTCGTGCCCCCTCTCCCGGCGGAGCCGGGGGAGGGTTGGGGTGGGGGCGAGCGAAGCGAGGTGGTGGCACAGCATGGCGATACGAGGTCGACAACTGCATTACGGGCACCCTCGGCCGAAGGCGACCGCTGCAACGCGCGACCTCGCTTCGCTCGCCCCCACCCCAACCCTCCCCCGCGCTGACGCGCGGGAGAGGGGGCAAGAGCCGATTCCTCTTGAGCGGATCAAACTCTAGCCCGGGCGGTTCCTGAACCGGACCAGCTTGATATAGCCGCCGATGCCGGCGTCCTCGACACCCTCGACCGCGAGCCCCGCGGTCTCGGCCAGGGTTTTGAGCTTGAGGTCCGAACGGACCGCCATGGCCCGGCTAGCCGGCGCCATCAGGCGGTCGAAGGCGCCGAGCACGCCCGACTCCGCCGCCAGGTGATTCACCACCAGGATCGAGCCGCCAGGCTTGCAGACGCGTCGGAGCTCGCCGAACAGCCGGCCCATGTCCGGCACCACGGCCGCGACATACATCGCGACCGCGGCATCGAAGCTCGCATCGGCGAAGGCGAGATTCTGCGCATCCATCTCGTGCAGCGCGTCGACCTGTTCGAGGCCGCGGGCCCGCTCGCGCGCCTTGGTCAGCATTTCCGGCGAGAGATCGATGCCGGTCACCCTGAGGTCGTGGCGATAGAGCGGCAGCGACAGCCCGGTGCCGACGCCGACCTCGAGCACGGAGCGCGCATCGCTCGCGTTGATCGCCTCGACCGCCGCCTGGCGGCCGCGGTCGAGCAAGGGCCCGAATACGGCGTCGTAAATCCCGGCGCCCTTGCCGTAGAGGCGCCGGATCAGGTCGAGTTCCATCGGACCTCGGATCAGGCGCGCTGACGAGCCGGCTCGGCCGGCGCGTTGCGGAAATGCACGAGCCGCCAGTAGCCGCCGAGATTGACGCGGCGCACCTGGACGATCTGCAGACGCGCGCCGTCGGCGAGGTGCATCAGCCGCACATCGGGGCGAAAGCCGATGACCTCGGCGAAAGGATGGCAGGCCTCTTCGATCAGCCGCGCGACGCCGCCCGAGGAGGCGAAGTGGTTGACCACGACGATGTCACCGCCCGGCACGCAGACGCGCTTCATTTCGTTGATCAGCTTCATCGGGTCGGGCACGACCGACGCCACATGCATGGCGACCACCGCATCGAAGCTGCGATCGGCGAAGGCCATGCTCATCGCGTCCATCTCGAGGAGGCCGCCGATATGGGCAAGCCCTTTCTTCTTCGCGCGCTTCCTGGCGCGTCTCAGCATCTCGGGCGAGGCATCGATGCCGACGACCCAGGAATCCGGGCGATAGAGCGGCAGCGCCAGGCCGGTGCCGACACCGACATCGAGGATGCGCTGGTTCGGCCGCTTGTTGGCGAGCGCGACCGCGTCCTTGCGGCCGGAGCGGAAGATCGCCCCTTCGAGCACGTCATAGACATGCGAAAGGCGGCGGTAGCTGGCGCGAATGGTGGGAAGGCTATCCATAAATCGGGCTGTCGGTCGGCTAGAGAGATCCGGACGGACGGCGCAGCTCGAAAGAGCCGATGTTGATCCCATCACAGATTCGAGAGCTTAGGAAGCGCGAAAGGCAGTTTCGCGGGATATAGTCGCATCGATGGACCCTCTTCGAGATCTCTACGCCACTAAACCCGCAGCATATTTCGCAAATGCTCGGGATGCCGAAGTGGCCTCGATGCTGGCGCGGCCGGCAGAGCGTGCGCTTGAGCTCGGCTGCGGCGAGGGTGCGACGCTGGCACGACTCCGGGAGCGGGGCCTCGTGGGCTGGGCCGCGGGCATCGAGATCGAGCCGCAGGCTGCGGAACGCGCGCGATCCCACCTCGATCAGGTCGTTACGGGGAACATCGAGTCTCTCGGCGATGAGGCGATCCCAGCCGATCTCGATCTGATCCTCTGCCTCGACGTGCTGGAGCACCTCGTCGATCCGTGGCGGGTCGTGCGGAGGCTTGCAATGCGACTCAGCGCCGGCGGCGCGATCGTCGCTTGTATTCCCAATCTCCGCCACGTCGGCACGCTGCTGCCGCTCATTCTGAAAGGACGTTTCGATTACGCCGAGTCCGGCACCCTCGACCGCGGCCATCTCCGCTTCTTTACGCGCTCTTCCATGACAGATTTGTTTCAGCAGGCGGGACTCATCATCACCGAGATCAAGGCGCCGGTCGCCGGCAAGTCAGCGCTTCTGGATACGCTGACGCTCGGCCTGGCGCGCGACTTCTGCGCCTATCGCTACCTTCTGCGCGCGGAGAAGAGATGAGCAGTCTTGCAAACGCTCATCGACTCCCTCTCCCGCCGAAGGCGGGGGAGGGTGGGGTGGGGGCCGAGCGCAGCGAGGAGCGGCATACAGCAGCACGCGACTCTCGAGCCTCGCTACGCTCGGCCCCCGCCCCCGCCCTCCCCCGCCCGCTACGCGGCCGGGAGAGGGAGTCGACGTCGCGCTCGTCTTGCCCATGATTCTCGGCGCGCTGTTCGGCACGGCGGCGACGCAGGCGGCCAATCTTGCGACCGCGATGATCGTCGCGCGCGCGCTCCTGCCGGAGGGACGCGGCGATCTGCAGCTCGTCGTGCTGTGGCCGATGCTGGCAGCGCAGATCGCCTCGCTTTCGCTCAACGAGGCGCTGCTTGTGCTGACCGCCTCGCGCAGCGGCGAGCCGCGACAGCTCTTCGCGACCGCGCTCTGGCTGACGCTGACGCTCAGCCTCCTCGGCGCGGCGGTCGCCGGGATCTGGCTCGCGCCTGAGACGCTGGCGCTCAGGCCGGAGGAGGTGAAGGAGGCCGGGCGGCTCTGCCTCTGGCTTGTGCCGGCGACGATGCTCTCCACGCTCTTTCTCGACACGCTGCGCGGCCGCCTCGATCAGCGGGGCTGGCTCGTGCTGCGCACCGTGCAAGCGGCAACCTACCTCGCCGGGACGCTTCTCGCCTGGCATCTCGGTGCCGGCATCGTCGGCTTCGCGCTTGCCTTCGTCCTCTCGCATGCGATCGCCCTGCTCGCCGCTGGGCTCCGCGTCGCTCTCGCCGGCGGCTTTCCTCTGGTTGCGCCGAACGGCGAGGCAGCGCGGCCGCTCGTCTCGCTCGGCCTTCGCCTGCATGTCGGCTTCGTCGTCCAGGTCCTCGGCGGGCGTGTCGACCAGATCGCGATCGCGCTTCTGCTCGACTCATCCTCGCTCGGGCTCTACGCCGCGGCGATGACGCTGATCCTGGGCCTGCTCCAGCTCGCGCAGTCCGTCTCGCAAGCCGTCTTTCCGCGCGTGCTGGCGAGCGAGGATCGTCCGTCCAAGGCCGCCGCCGTCCGGCGCACGCTCGGCCTCGTCCTCGGCGGCGTCGCGCTCGCGGCCTTCCTTCTGTTCGTCCTGGCGGAGAGGCTCGTCGGGCTTCTCTTCGGCGCCGCCTTCGCGCCGGCCGCCGACCTGGTCCGGTTGCTTCTTCTCGGCATCGTCCCGCATGCGAGCCGTGAGGTGTTCATGCTGGCGCTCAAGGCCGACGGGCGGCCGCTCGCCATCGGACGCGCCGAGTCGCTGAGCCTCGGCTTCTTCGTGGCGCTCCTCGCCCTGCTGGTGCCGCAGCACGGCGCCGCCGGAGCCGCGGCCGCCTACGCGGCGACGCAGTGGCTGGTGGCGCTGGTCATGGCCTGGCAGAGCCGCGATCTGCTATTGCTGCGCTAAGGATCGCCAGAGCAGCCCCGATGGCCCCGCCTCGCCTCGACATCATCATCGTCAACTGGAATGCCGGCAAGCAGCTTCGCCGCTGCCTCGAGTCGATCTTGCCGGTCGATCGCGCCGGCTTCGAGCTCTCGCGTGTCGTCGTCGTCGACAACGGCTCGGTCGACGCCTCGCTCGACGGTGCGCGCGATATCGGCTTGCCGCTGACTGTGATCAAGCTCGGCGTCAACGCCGGTTTCGCCGCCGCGTGCAATGCCGGCACCACGGGATCGACCGCCGACTACCTGCTCTTCCTCAACCCGGACGCGGCGCTCTATCCGAACTCGCTGGCGCAGCCGATCCGCTTCCTCGAATTGCCGGAGAACAAGAGCATCGGCATTCTCGGTGTGCAGCTCATCGACGATGGCGGCGAGGTCAGCCGAAGCTGCGCCAATTTCCTCAGGCCGCGGCACATCATCGCCCACACGACGGGCCTCAATCATCTGGCGCCGACGACCTTCCCGCATCACTTCATGGTCGATTTCGATCACCGGACCAGCCGTGTCGTCGACCAGGTGATGGGCGCCTTCTTCCTGATGCGCCGGCAGGTGCTGGAGGAGCTCGGCGGCTGGGATGAGCGCTTCTTCGTCTATCTGGAGGATGTCGACCTCGCCTATCGGGCGCGCAAGCGCGGCTGGCTTTCCTACTTCTTCGCCGAGGCTTCCGCCTTCCATCGCGGCGGCGGCATCTCGCGCCAGGTCAAGGCGGCGCGGCTCTTCTACAGCCTGCGAAGCCGCATCCTGTACGCCTTCAAGCACTTCCATCCGGCGGTCGCGCTGCTGGTGCTGTTCGGCACGCTGTTCGTCGAGCCGGTCACGCGCCTCGTCTATGCCGCGCTCGGCAACTCGCCGACCACCGGCGGCGAGACGTTGCGTGCCTACTGGCTCCTGATCCGGGATCTTCCTTCCGTCCTCTCGCGCGTCTGGACACTTCGACATCATGCGGATACTCCTGCTCGCGCGCTACGGCCGGCTGGGCGCTAGCAGCCGCGTCCGGTTCGAGCAGTTCCTGCCGCGCCTCAAGGCGGCGGGACACGAGGTCGTGTCGGCGCCGCTGTTCGATGACGACTACCTGACCGCGCTCTACGGCGAAGGCCGGCGCAAGACCACGGCAGTGCTCGCCGCCTATGCCAACCGGCTCGGCGTCATCCGCACGCGCGGGCACTACGACCTCGTCTGGATGGAGAAGGAGGCGCTGCCCTGGATGCCGGCCTCTTTCGAGGCCTGGCTGCTCCGCGGCGGGCCGCCGATGGTGGTCGACTACGACGACGCCGTCTTTCACCGCTACGACCGGCATCCGAGCCCGCTGATCCGGGGATTGCTTGCCAACAAGATCGACCGCGTGATGGAGGCTGCTGCCGTGGTCGTCGTCGGCAACGACTATCTTGCCGAGCGCGCGCGCGAGGCCGGCGCAAAGCGCGTCGTCGTGCTGCCGACGGTCGTCGATCTCGCGCGCTACCGCGCACCGCCTCCCGCCCATGACGGGCCGCCGGTGATCGGCTGGATCGGCACGCCGCTGACCGCGGGATACCTCGAGGAGGTGCGCCCGGCGCTCGCCTCCTTCGCCGAGTCCGGCTCGGCCAGGGTGATGCTGATCGGGGCCGGCGAGCAGGTGCTGCCCGGTCTTCCGGCCGAGCGGCTTGAGTGGCGCGAGGAGTCGGAAGCGACCGACATCGCCCGGATCGACATCGGCATCATGCCGATCCCGGACGAGCCTTTCGAGCGCGGCAAGTGCGGCTACAAGCTGATTCAGTACATGGCGCAGGCACGCCCGGTGGTCGCCTCGCCGGTCGGCGTCAACATCAAGCTGGTGAAGGAGTCCGGCGCCGGCTTCCTTGCCGGCAACGCGCAGGAGTGGTGGGACGGCCTTCTCAAGCTCGTCACCGACGCCGAGCTTCGGCGCAAGATGGGCGCCGCCGGCCGGCGCGAGGTCGAGCGGAACTATTCGGTCGACGTGATTGCGCCGGAGCTGCGCAACCTCTTCACCGAGATCGCCGGTCAGAGCGCGCGGCGATAGAGGTCGAGCGTCGCCGATGCCACGGCGGTGTCGGTGTGATGGGTCTCGACAGTCGCACGCGCCTCGTGCCCCAGGCGGCGGCGCAGTTCCGGATCGCGCGCCAGCTTTTCGAGCGCATCGGCCAGCGCCACCGGGTCGATCGGCGGCACGAGGAGCCCGTTGACGCCGTCGGTCACGAGCTCGCGGCAACCGGGAACGTCGGTGGTCACGAGCGGCCGCGCGCAGGCCGCCGCTTCGAGCAGGCTCTTCGGCACGCCCTCGCCGCCGCGCGAGGGCTGCACCGCGATCGCCGCCTCGGCCCAGACCTGCGGGATGTCGCTGCGCTGTCCCCACCATTCGACGATGCCTTCGGCGACCCAGGCGCGGATCTCACCCTCGCTCAGGGCCGTCGGGTTGTCGGGATCGGGCGACCCGACCAGCGCGATGCGGATCGGCACGCCACGATGCTTGAGCCGCCGCGCCGCTTCCACGAGGTCGGGCACGCCTTTCAAGCCCACAAGGCGTGAGACCATTGCCGCGACCGGCACGCCCGGGGCCTCCGGCTGCGGCGTGAAGCGTGCGGTATCGACGCCGGAGCCGCGGATCAGCACGGTGCGCGTTTCATCGCCGATGCCGGCGGCACGCAGCGTCTTCAGATCGTCGGTGTTCTGCACCAGCGTCCAGACGCGCGGGCTCGCGGAGAGCAGGCGGAGCGCCGCCGTCACCGGCGCTCGCAGGAAGCCGCTGGCGCCGGCCGCATCGCTGTAGAGGAGCCCCAGGCCGGTCAGCGCGTTCACGATCGCCGGCACGCGCGCGAGCCGCGCTGCGATGGTGCCGAAGACCACGGGCTTCAGCGACAGGTGATGCACGACATCAGGCCGCTCGCGCCGGTAGACGCCGACGAGGTCGAGAATGGCCGCGATATCCGAGACCGGATTGCGCAATCCGCGCCGGAGCCGGATCGGCACGAGCCGGAATCCTTCGCGTTCGATGGCCGCGGCATGCGCGCCGATGCGCGTGGCGACGACGACGCGATAGCCGGCATCGCGCGCGGCGCGCGCGAGGGTCATCCTGTGCGTGACAAAGAAGGAGTCTTCGGCGACGAGGAAGAGAAGGGTCTTGGTCACGCTCTCACCTTGCGCGAGCGCGGGATGCGGAGCTAAGGCGCAAGGGACGTCTTCGCCCCGTCAGCCTTAGCGACAGCAGACCGCACCAGGCGAGCGCCGGAAGTTCCGAGCGGAGCGAGGCCTTCACCCCCATCTCCTGGCCCATGCCTGAAAGATCAGCACGCACCACAGCCGGTGCTGATGGTTCTGCACGCCAGAGAGGTGATCGTCCCACGCCGCGCGGATCGGGTCGGGATCGAGAGCCGGATGCAGGGTCTCGCGCGCGAGCAGCGACTCCGCCCAGTCGCGCAACGGACCGCGCAGCCACTCCGCCAGCGGCAGCGCAAAGCCGGTCTTCGGTCGTTCGGTCAAATTGCGCGGCACGTAACGCTCGAGCACTCGGCGCAGCGCCCACTTGCCTTGCCCGCCGCGCACGCGCATCGCGCGCGGCAGGGACCAGGCGAGCTCGACCACGCGATGGTCGAGCAGCGGCGCGCGCGCCTCCAGCGCCACCGCCATGCTGGCGCGGTCGACCTTGGCGAGGATGTCGTCCGGGAGATAGTCAAGCGTGTCGCGGAGCTGCATGCGCTCCAATGGATCGGCAAGCGCGGCGCCAGGCGCCGTCGGCGGCGGCATGGGCGAGGCCACCGGCGGCGCCTGCCACTGCGTCAGCAGGCGCTCATGCACCTGGTCGGCATCGTCCGCCGCCAGCACCTGGGCGAGCTTCTGCATCTTGTCGCCCATCTCGCGCGGGCGCATCGACTCCGGAAGGAACGATGCCGCCTCATCCCAGAAGCGCCGCGGCACCGCGCCGGTCAGCGAGGCTGCGGCCCCGCGCAGGCTGCGCGGCAGGTCGAGCACGGGCGCGAGCTGCGCCATCGCGACATGGCGGTTGTAGCCCGCAAAGACCTCATCGCCGCCATCGCCGGAGAGCACGACGACGACATGCTCGCGTGCGAGCCGGCTCACCATATGCGTCGGAATCTGCGAGGAATCCGCGAAGGGCTCGTCATAGATGTCCGGCAAGGGCGGCACCAGCGCCAGCGCCTCTGCGGGCGTGGCGCGCAAGGTCAGGTGATCGGTGCCGAGATGACGCGCCACCGCCTCGGCATGTGCGGATTCGTCGTGGCTCGCCTCGCCGAAGCCGATGGTGAAGCTCTTGACCCGTGCGGTCGAGGTCGCCTGCATCAACGCCGCGACCGAGGAGGAGTCGACGCCGCCCGAGAGCAGCACGCCGAGCGGTCGGTCGGAGACCATCGTGCGCCTGACCGCATCGCGCAGCAGCGCATCGAGCCGCTCGATGAGCTCGTCCTCGCCGAACCCGGTGCGCGGCCGTGCCGCGATCTCGGCCAGGCTCCAATAGGGCTCGACGACCGGCTCGGCGTCGGGCGCCAGCGTCAGCAAGTGCCCGGGCAGCAGTTTCTTGACGCCGGCATAGATGGTCAGCGGCGCCGGCACATAGGCGCGGCGGAAGAAATGCGAGAGCGCGGCAAAGTCGAGATCGCGCGGGCCATCGGGATACGCGCGGAGCGCCTTCAGCTCCGAGCCGAAGAGCAGCAGCCCGTTCGCCCATGCATAGTAGAGCGGCTTCTCGCCGAGCCGGTCGCGCGCCAGCGTGAGCGTGCGGTGCTGACGATCCCAGAGCGCGATCGCGAACATGCCAGTGAGACGCTGCAGCGCCGGTTTCGGGCCCCACTGGCCGATCGCGGCCAGCATCACCTCGGTGTCGGATGCGGACTGGAAGCGGTGGCCGAGCTGGACCAGCTCGTCCTTAAGCTCGCGGTAGTTATAGATCTCGCCGTTGTAGACGACGACGAAGCGCCCATCGGCCGAGACCATCGGCTGATGCCCGCCCGGCGAGAGATCGATGATCGCCAGCCGCCGGAAGCCGAGCGCCACGCCGGTCTCGCCATCGACCCAGTCGCCCTCATCGTCCGGCCCGCGATGCGCGATCGCGCCCATCATCGCACGCACGCGCGCCGTCAGCGCCTCCGAGGACGCGCCGCGCCGATCGAGAATACCTGCGATGCCGCACATGGCTACGCGTTCCCGATCCGAAATCGCAGCACCGGACCGTTCCAGTCGGCGGAGTTCAGGTCGAGCTCCTCGACCTCGGCGGCGCGCGGATACGTGCCGACGGTTCTTCGCCAGAAGGCGAGCGCGGCCGTGTTCTTGCGGGCCACGGCGGCTTCCCAGGCGCCGGGATAGCGGTCGAAGATCGCATGTGCGGCGGCACGGCCGACGCCGCTCAGGCGATGTTTCCGGACGATGAAGAACTCGGCCATGGCTCGGTCGGGCGCGGGCCGCACGCGGCCGTAACGATTCAGAAGCGCGAATCCCGCGAGATGGCCGCCGGTGCGGATCAGGAGCGGCACGCGCTCCGGCTCGCGCCAGTAGGAGTCGAGGTGGGAATACGGCGCGAAGCGTCCGTCCTCGCCGAGCTCGCCGCGCGCCTGCCCGGCCCACTGCTCGGAGAAGTCATGCGTATAGAGCTGGAACAGATTCTCGATCACGTCTCGCTTCGTCGGCGGGGCGATCTCGAGCGCGATTGCGGGCGGCGGAGACATCGCACGGACCATGTCGGCTGCGCATCCTGCGGTCAACCGAGAGGCCTACGCTGGAAAAGGCGCCGCCGATCTCTACGCGCTTCTCGCCTAGGGACTCATCCGTGCGCCCCGCGGCTGTCCGGCGGCGCTTCGGCACGCTCGGATAGGCCGTAATCGCGGATCACGCCGGCGATCCTCAGGCGATAGTCCTTGAACAGGCCGGCACGGCCCTTCGCCTGCGCCGCGCGATGCGCCTCGATGGTGCGCCAAGCCGCGACCGCTTCCTCGTCGCGCCAGAAGGAGAGCGAGAGCAGCTTGCCCGGCTCGGCCAGGCTCTCGAAGCGCTCGACCGAGATGAAGCCGTCGATCTCGGCGAGCCTCGGCTTCAACGACGCGGCGATGTCGAGATAGGCGTCCTTCCGGCCCTCGGCAGGCCACACCTCGAAGATGACGGCGATCATGATGCCCTCCGGGAGCCCGCGTCGTACCTCCTCCCTCGTGCGAAGCGCGGGGGAGGGTGGGGGCGGGGGCCGAGCGTAGCGAGGTCGGGCGTCGCCCTCTACGCGCCGTTTTTCGCTGCGCTCGGCCCCCACCCTGCCTCCCCCGTCTGCTTCGCAGCCGAGGGAGGAGCAAGATAAAGACTCCTCGTTAGGCCAAGACCGGGGTCAAGAACGTCCGCTCCTCGGCGAGGATGAAGCGCTCGCGCTGAGCGGCGGCGAAGTTGGCAGCGCCGTCGGGATCGGCCTTGAGGCGGGTGCGATAGGCCTCGTAGGCGGCCAGGTTGTCGAAAGAAATCAGCGCCCAGGCGATGTCATTGGTGCCCTCATGCGGCAGGAAATAGCCGAGGAGCCCGCCGCCGCAGCGGGGAATTATGGAAAGCCAGGCCTTCGCATAGGCGGCGAAGGCGTCCTTCTGGAACGGGTCGATCCGGTAGCGGATCAGTACGGTCACGGCCATCGGGTCGATTCCTTTCGGGTCCGGGACGATCCTAGGGGCCGCCGACCGCCGATGTTTCGGCGCTGGCCGAAGCGAGAGCCGTCTGCTATCATTGCTATCGATGCTATCGGAGATCTTTGATGGCCAAGAGCATCGTTATCCGCAACCTTGAGGACGAGGTGGTCTTCAAGATTCGCCTCCGGGCGGCTCGCCATGGCCGCTCGATGGAGGCGGAGGTCCGGGAGATCCTGAAGATGACCGCCGCGGCCGAGCCCGGGAACGACTTCTGGCTGAGGGCCGCCAAGCTGCGCGCCGCGACCAAGGGGCGGGTCCAGACCCTGTCGGAGGCGCTGCTGCGTCAGGAGCGCGACGAGCCGTGAGGCCCAGACTCGACCGCGGCTGCGTCGTCGACGCCAGCGTCGTCATGAAGTGGTTCGCCGACGAGCCCCTGAGCGAGGCCGCGCTGTCGCTCCGGGGATATCCGCTGCACGCGCCCGACCTCCTGACCGCCGACTGCGCCGAGATCCTCTGGCGGAAGGGGCTTCGCCAGGAGATGACGGCCGAGCAGATCGCCGAGGCCGCCGAGCTCCTGCAGCAGGCCAATATCGGCCTGCACCCGACGCGCTCGCTGCTGGAGCAGATCGTCGATTTCGCTCTGGATCTGCGCCACCCGACGCGCGACTGCGTCTATCTGGCGACCGCCTGGCTGTTGGAGCTGCCGCTCATCACGGCCGACACGCGCTTTTCGAGCTTCGTGCGCAACGCCTCGGTCGAGCGGACGACCCTGCCGCAGGTCCTGCCGCTGGCCCTGTTCAGCCGGTAGGCCGGCGTGCCCGCCTTGCCCGCTCTCGCATCTGCGTGATATAGCCCGGCCGCCGTCAAATCCCTTTAAATCCGGCCGGTTCATGGACATCCAGGCGACCTCGATCCCCGAGGTCAAGATCATCGCGCCCAAGAAGTTCGGGGATGCCCGCGGCTTCTTCTCGGAGACCTACAACCAGCGCGCCTTCCATGCGGCCGGCATCGCCGATGCCTGGGTCCAGGACAACCATTCGCTCTCGGGGCCGAAGGGCACGGTGCGCGGGCTCCATTTCCAGACCGCGCCCTTCGCCCAGGCCAAGCTGGTGCGCGTGACCAAGGGCGCCATTCTCGATGTCGCGGTCGACATCCGCCGGGGCTCGCCGACCTATGGCCGGCACGTCGCCTGCGAGATCTCGGCCGAGAAGTGGAACCAGATCTACGTCCCGGCCGGATTCGCCCATGGCTTCTGCACGCTGACCGAAGGGACCGAGGTCCTCTACAAGGTGACCGCTCTCTATAGCCGCGAGCATGATTTCGGCCTGCTGTGGAACGATCCGGCGCTCGGCATCGACTGGCCGGTCACGCCGGCACAGGCGCTGCTCTCCGACAAGGACAAGGTGCAGCCGACGCTCGCGAACCTGCCGGCGCATTTCACCTACTCAAAGACATGAGCACGGTTCTCGTCACCGGCGGCGCCGGCTTCATCGGCTCGGCGGTGGTGCGCCAGCTTCTCGCGGAGGGTGCCTCCAAGGTCGTCAATCTCGACAAGCTGACCTATGCCGCGAACCTCGCCTCGCTGCCCGGCGCCGAGAAGCATGCGGGATACGTCCTCGAGCGCGTCGATATCTGCGATGCCGCTGCGGTCGCCGCCGTCTTCGCCAGGCACAAGCCGGACGCGGTGATGCATCTCGCCGCCGAGAGCCATGTCGACCGCTCGATCGACGGGCCTGGCGCCTTCATCCACACCAACGTCATCGGCACGTTCAATCTGCTGCAGGCCGCGCTCGGCCATTGGCGCACGCTCGAAGGCGCACGTAAGGACGCGTTCCGCTTCCTGCATGTCTCCACCGACGAAGTGTATGGCTCGCTCGGGCCGACCGGCGCCTTCACGGAAGCCACGCGCTACGACCCGCATTCGCCCTACTCGGCCTCCAAGGCCTCGTCGGATCATCTGGCACGCGCCTGGGGCGACACCTACGGGCTGCCGGTGCTCGTCACCAATTGCTCGAATAATTACGGGCCGTACCAATTCCCGGAGAAGCTGATCCCGCTGATGGTGCTGAAGGCCATGCGCGGCGAGAAGCTGCCGGTCTATGGCAAGGGCGACAATGTCCGCGACTGGCTCTATGTCGAGGATCACGCGGCAGCGCTGCGTCTTGTCGTGAAACGCGGCAAGCCCGGCGAGACCTACAATATCGGCGGCCGCGCCGAGATGCAGAACATCGAGGTGGTGAAGACGATCTGCACGCTGGTCGACGAGATGCGTCCCGGCAACCGCCCGCGTGCCGAACAGATCGAGTTCGTCAAGGACCGGCCGGGCCACGACCAGCGCTATGCGATCGACGCGTCCAAGATCGAGCGCGAGCTCGGCTGGAAGCCGTCGCTCTCCTTCGACACCGGCATCCGCCAGACAGTCGAGTGGTATCTCGGCCGCGAGGATTGGTGGCGCCCGATCCTCGACGGCCGCTACCAGGGCGACCGTTTGGGGCTGACGTCATGAGTCAGCGGCGTGCGTCATTCTTACCCCCTCTCCCGCGCAGCGGGGGAGGGTGGGGTGGGGGCGAGCGATGCGAAGCATCGCGAGGTCTTCTGCCATCGCGCCTTGTCGCGCCGTTCCTCGCTTCGCTCGCCCCCACCCCACCCTCCCCCGCTGCGCGGGAGAGGGAGCACGAAAGCGGGTCGAACTGATGCGTTTGCTCCTCACCGGCGGCACCGGCCAGATCGGCGAGGCGCTGCGGCGTCTTAGCTCCAAGCTCGGCGTCACGGTCATCGCGCCACCGCGCGCCGAGCTCGACCTCTCGAAGCCGGAGGCAATCCGGCTGCCGGACGGCATCGATGCGGTGATCAACGCCGGTGCCTACACCGCGGTCGACAAGGCCGAGAGCGAGGGTGCGCTGTCGGTGACCGTGAATGCGGCGGCGCCCGGCGTGCTGGCGGCCAAGGCGGCGAAGCGCGGCCTGCCGATCGTGCAGCTCTCGACCGACTACGTCTTCGACGGCACCAAGACCGAGCCCTATGTCGAGACCGACCCGGTCAACCCGATGTCGGTTTACGGACTCGGCAAGGAAGCCGGCGAGCGCGCCGTCCGCGAGGCCAACCCCAAGCACGCGATCATCCGCACCAGCTGGGTCTACGCCGTCCACGGCAACAACTTCGTCAAGACCATGCTGCGCCTCGGCAAGGAGCGCGAGCAGCTGAAGGTCGTCGCCGATCAGACCGGAGCGCCGACGCTGGCCGACGACATCGCAGCGGCGGTCGTGCTGGTGGCCAAGGCGCTCGGCCAGAGCAATGCCGGCATCTATCACTACACGGCCGAGGGCGCGACCACCTGGCATGGCTTCGCCTCGGCGATCTGGGCCAAGGCGGGTCCGCGCCTCGGCAAGCAGCCGAAGATCGAGCCGATCCCGACCTCGGACTATCCGACGCCGGCCAGGCGCCCGGCAAATTCGCGCCTCGACTGCACGAAGATCGGCGCCACCTTCGGCGTCCGGCGCCGGCCCTGGGAAGCAGCGCTGGACGAGACGCTCGCCATCCTCCTAGAAGAAAAGCCATGAAGGGCATCATCCTCGCCGGCGGTAGCGGCACAAGGCTGCATCCCCTGACGCTGGCGACCTCCAAGCAGCTCCTGCCCGTCAACGACAAGCCGATGATCTACTACCCGCTGACCACGCTGATGCTGGCGGGGATCAAGGACGTGCTGATCATCACCACGCCCGAGGACCAGGCCGCCTTCAAGCGCCTGCTCCATGACGGCCGCCAATGGGGCATCAGCATCTCCTACGCCGTACAGCCGGTGCCGAACGGGCTCGCCCAGGCCTTCGTGATCGGCCGCGATTTCGTCGCCGGCGACCGCGCCGCGCTGGTGCTCGGCGACAACATCTTCTTCGGCCAGGGGCTGACGGACTCGCTGAAGCGCGCCGCCTCGATCGAGACGGGCGCCACCGTCTTCGGCTACTGGGTCAAGGACCCGGAGCGCTACGGCGTCGTCGCTTTCGACGAGTCCGGCAAGCCGAGCTCGATCGAGGAGAAGCCGAAGCAGCCGAAGAGCCATTGGGCCGTCACCGGCCTCTATTTCTATGACGCGCGCATCTGCGACATCGCGGCGAAGATCAAGCCCTCGGCACGCGGCGAATACGAGATCACCGACGTCAACCGCGCCTATCTCGAGATGGGCGCGCTCGAGGTCGAGAGGCTCGGGCGCGGTTTCGCCTGGCTCGATACCGGCACCTTCGAATCCCTGCTGCAGGCGGGCGAGTTCGTGCGCGCGGTCGAGGACCGCCAGGGCCTCAAGATCGCCTGCCCGGAAGAGATCGCCTTCCGTCAGGGCTGGATCGATGCCCAGCAGACGAAGAAGCTGGCCGAGCCGCTGCTCAAGAGCGGCTACGGCACCTATCTCCTCGGCGTGCTCGCCGACCACTCGTAGAGATTTACGATGCATTCCTATCGCACCCACACCTGCGCCCAGCTTCGCCAAGCCGAAGTCGGACAGACTGTCAGGCTCTCCGGCTGGGTGCATCGCAAGCGCGATCACGGCCAGCTTCTCTTCATCGACCTCCGCGACCACTACGGCATCACGCAATGCGTGACCGATGCGTCCAAGCCCGTGTTCAAGCCGGTCGAGGAGATCCGTGTCGAGAGCGTGGTCACGGTGACGGGTCGCGTGGTCAAGCGCTCGCCCGAGACGGTCAACGCCCAGATCCCGACCGGCGAGGTCGAGGTCGTCATCGACGAATTCGCCGTGCAGTCGGCGGCCGAGCAGGTGCCGCTGCAGGTCAACGCGCAGGAGGATGCCGGCGAGGAGACGCGGCTTCGCTATCGTTTCCTCGATCTCCGTCGCGAGCGCATCCACAAGAACATCATGCTGCGCGCGAAGGTGATCGCCTCGATCCGCCGGCGCATGATCGAGCAGGGCTTCACCGAGTTCCAGACGCCGATCCTGACCGCCTCGTCGCCGGAGGGTGCCCGCGACTTCCTGGTGCCGAGCCGTCTGCACCCCGGCAAGTTCTACGCGCTGCCGCAGGCGCCGCAGCAGTTCAAGCAGCTCCTGATGGTCGCAGGCTTCGACCGCTACTTCCAGATCGCGCCCTGCTTCCGCGACGAGGACGGCCGCGCCGATCGTTCGCCCGGCGAGTTCTACCAGCTCGATTTCGAGATGAGCTTCGTCACCCAGGAAGACGTGTTCGCGGCGATCGAGCCGGTGATGGCCGGCGTCTTCGAGGAGTTCGCCGACGGCCGCAGCGTCACCAAGCCGCCCTTCCCGCGCATCCCCTATGCCGAGTCGATGCTGAAATACGGCAACGACAAGCCGGACCTGCGCAACCCGCTGGTCATCGCCGACGTGAGCGAGGTCTTCAAGGGCTCGGGCTTCGGCATCTTCGCCAAGGCGATCGACAAGGGCGGCGTCGTCCGCGGCATTCCGGCGCCGAAGACCGCCGACAAGCCGCGCAGCTTCTTCGACAAGCTCAACGACTGGGCGCGCGAGCAGGGCTTTCCGGGCTTGGGCTACATCGTCTTCGAGAAAGGCGAGGCGAAGGGACCCATTGCCAAGTTCCTCGACGCCGATCGCCTGGCCAAGCTCAAGGCCGCGACCGGCACCGGCGACGGCGATGCCGTGTTCTTCTCCGCCGGCAAGGCGGCGGACGCAGCGAAGCTTGCGGGCCTGGCACGCACGCGCATCGGCTCGGAATTGGATCTCATCGAGCAGAAGGCCTTCAAGTTCTGCTGGATCGTCGACTTCCCGATGTACGAGCTGAACGAGGACACGGGCGCGATCGACTTCAGCCACAACCCGTTCTCGATGCCGCAGGGCGGGCTCGACGCCTTGAACAGCAAGGACCCGCTCGACGTGCTGGCCTATCAGTACGACATCGTCTGCAACGGCGTCGAGCTGTCCTCAGGCGCGATCCGCAACCACAAGCCGGACATCATGCTGCGCGCCTTCGAGATCGCCGGCCATTCGGCCGATGTGGTCGAGCGGAAGTTCGGCGGCATGCTGAACGCCTTCCGCTACGGCGCCCCGCCGCATGGCGGCTCGGCCCCCGGCATCGACCGGATCGTCATGCTGATCGCCGACGAGCCCAATATCCGCGAGGTCATCCTCTTCCCGATGAACCAGCGGGCCGAGGACCTCCTGATGGGCGCCCCCTCGGAAGTGACCGAGAAGCAGCTCCGCGAAGTCTCGATCCGCATCGCCGCCCCGCCGAAGAACTGAACCGGGCTTTTTGCTCAAAATTCGGGCAGTCGCCGCCCTGCATACCGCGCCTGCAGCCTGTAGCTGTGGCAGGAACGGATTTGTCTTGGCGCGTGGCGGCAAGTACGCTTAACTCAATTTTGACGCAGAAAACGGTGAATCATTGCGTGAGCTTTGCTGAGTTCCATTTCCACGAGGTCCACAGAGGGAGGTTTTGTAATGGCTAAGAAGCGGATCACTCGCCGCCAGTTCGTCGCCGGGGCAATGGCATCGACCGCCGTCATCGGCATGCCTTACGTCTCCTCGGCGCAGTCCGCCGGCAAGCTCGCGGTCGGGCTTTGGGACCACTGGGTCCCGGGCGCCAACGACGCATCCAAGAAGGTGATCGACGCCTGGGCGGCGAAGAACAAGGTCGAGGTCACCGTCGACTACATCCCGAGCCAGGGCAACAAGAACCTGCTGACCATCGCCGCCGAGGCCCAGGCCAAGGCCGGTCACGACATCATGGCGATGCCGACCTGGTGGC
>VGEN01000070.1 GCA_016869285.1 Alphaproteobacteria bacterium | reverse complement strand
CTACATGAGTCTGGAAACCGTCGCCAACATCTGCGACGATCAAGCCATCGACGTCGCTCAGATCGCGGCGCTCTGATCAGCCCGACCTGACGGGCCCGCAATTACACCACGCCTAGGGACACGACCCCGAGTCCTGCTGCTGGCTCGGTGCGAGCTGCTGCAGGATCGAGCCGAAGGGAAAGTTCTGAGCCGCAGCCGGCGGCGCCGCGAACAGCGTGACCGCAACGAGCAGGAATGCGAGACCATTCATGGTCCAAGCCTCCAGACGACGTCCCGACCCCAACCCATCCTGGCAGAGCCAAGGCCGCCCCACTGTAGCGGCCATCACACCGCCTTAAGCCGCGTCCTCCTCGGCGCCCTTGCGCCGGAGGTGCCTCGCCTCCTCGGCGACGGCTTTGGCGTCCGCGTCGTAGACGATCCGCTCGCCGCCGGAAAGGACGATGAACCGCTTCCCTTTGGCGCGGCCGATCATGGTGAGACCCGCCTTCCTCGCCAGGTCGACGCCCCAAGCCGTGCAGCCGGAACGCGAGATCAGGATGGGGATGCCCATCTGCACGGTCTTGATCACCATCTCCGAGGTCAGGCGGCCGGTGGTGTAGAAAGTCTTGTCGCCGCCGGCGACCCGGTTTATCGCCATCCAGCCGGCGATCTTGTCGATCGCGTTGTGCCGACCGACATCTTCCATGTAGACGAGCGGCCGATCTTCCTCGCAGAGCACGCAGCCATGGATGGCGCCGGCCTCGAGATAGAGGCTCGGCACCGAATTTATCTTGCGCGAGAGCGTGTAGAGCCAGGAGGTCTTGAGCCGCGCCCCGGCCGGCAGCCGCGCAGCGTCGAAAGTCTCCATCATGTCGCCGAAGGCGGTGCCCTGGGCGCAGCCGGAGGTCAGCGTCTTCTTCTTGAGCTTGGTCTCGAAATCGGTGGCAGTCGGCGTTCGCACGACCACAGTCTCGATGTCCGGGTCGTAGTCGATGCCGTCGACCGGGTCTCCGGCCTTCAGCATGTTCTGGTTCAGGAGGTAGCCGAGCGCCAGGTATTCGGGGTAGTCGCCGATCGTCATCATCGTGACGATCTCGCGCTTGTTGAGATAAAGCGTCAGCGGCCGTTCGGCAGGCACCGCGACGGCGACCTTGCGACCTTCTTCATCGGTGGCCGCGACCTGCTCGGTCAGCCGCGGGTCGGACGGGTTCGGCCGGATCTGGAATTCCTTCATAGGCAACAGTTTAGCCGGGTTTTCGGGCTTGCAAGACCATGACGAGAACGGGGCTGATTTTCGACCGGCGGGAGCCTACATTACATTCGATGATTGATCCTTTCGGCCGGCATATCAGCTACTTGCGAGTCTCGGTCACCGACCGCTGCGACTTCCGCTGCGTCTATTGCATGTCCGAGGACATGGCCTTCCTGCCAAAGGCCGAGATCCTGTCGCTGGAGGAACTCGACCGCCTCTGCTCGGCGTTCGTCGGCCTCGGGGTTCGGAAGCTGCGCATGACCGGCGGCGAGCCGCTGGTCCGTCGCGGCATCATGCAGCTCTTCCGCTCGCTCTCGCGCCACCTCAAGTCCGGCGCGCTCGACGAGCTGACCGTCACCACCAATGGCAGCCAGCTCACCAAGCACGCCGAGGAGCTGGCGGCCTGCGGCGTCAGGCGCGTCAACGTCTCGATCGACACGCTCGATCCGGCGAAGTTCACCGAGATCACGCGCTGGGGCCAGCTGCCGAAGGTGCTGGACGGCGTCGCCGCGGCCAAGGCCGCCGGCCTCAAGGTCAAGATCAACGCGGTTGCGCTTCGCGGCGTAAACGATGAGGAGCTCTCGGAGATGGTCGGCTGGTGCGGCAAGCACGGGCACGACATGACCATCATCGAGGTCATGCCGATGGGCGATATCGGCGGCGAGCAGCGCCTCGACCAGTACCTGCCCTTGAGCATGGTCCGCACTCGCCTCAAGCGTGACTGGACGCTCGAGGAGATCGACTACCGCACCGGCGGTCCGGCCCGCTATGTCCGCGTCAAGGAAACCGGCCAGAAGCTCGGTTTCATCACGCCGCTGACCCATAATTTCTGCGAGAGCTGCAACCGCGTCCGGCTCACCTGCACCGGCACCCTCTATATGTGTCTCGGCCAGGAGGATGCCGCCGATCTGCGCGCGCCGCTTCGCGCCAGCGAGTCCGACGAGGCGCTGGTCGCCGCGATCCGCGAGGCGATCTCGCGCAAGCCCAAGGGGCACGACTTCGTTATCGACCGCCGGCACACCGGGCCAGCCGTCTCCCGGCACATGAGCGTGACCGGCGGGTGAAACGCCCGAAGCTCCACTTCGCCGCTGCCAGGACGCCCGAGGCCAAGGCCGCTAAATCGGCGCTGATCAAGCGCTACGGCTCCGTCGGCGCCCAGCAGGCTGACGTCATTGTCGCGCTCGGCGGCGACGGGCTGATGCTGGAGACGCTCCATACCCATCTCGACCGGAAGAAGCCGATCTTCGGCATGAACCGCGGCTCGGTCGGCTTCCTGATGAACGAGTACCGGGACGAAGACGATCTGATCGAGCGCCTGTCGAAGGCAGCCACGGTCAAAGTCAGCCCGCTCCTCATGAAGGCGAAGACGCGCCATGGCAGGACGCGCTCGGCACTCGCCATCAACGAGGTCTCGCTTCTTCGGCAGACCCGTCAGACCGCCCATGTCCGGGTCCATGTCGACGGCATCGAAAGGCTCAACGATCTCGCCTGCGATGGCATCCTGGTCTCTACCCCAGCCGGCTCAACTGCCTATAATCTTTCCGCTCATGGCCCGATCGTGCCTTTGGGTGCCGGCGTCCTGGCGCTGACCCCGATCTGCGCCTTCCGGCCAAGGCGCTGGCGGGGCGCTCTCGTCCCGCACGACGCCGAGATCGAGTTCACGATCCTCGATCCGGAGAAACGTCCGGTCAGTGCCACCGCGGATTTCACGGAGGTCCGTGACGTGGTTTCCGTATCGGTAGCGGAGGACCGGAACCGCGCCTGCCATATGTTGTTCGACCCGGAGCACAATCTGGAGGCCCGGATCCTCAAGGAGCAATTCACCCCATAGTCATTTGCCTACGAACCGCGCCATAATTCCCCTGTCGAGGGAGTTAGGCCATGCTCTTTGCCTTGCTCTTGCGCCACGCCGTCCGCGCCGGCGATCTTGCCGTGATCGACGCCGACGGCCGCACGCATCGCTTCGGTAACGGCGGGAAGCCACGCGCCGTGATCCGCCTTCACGACAGGCGGCTGCATACGCAGCTCTTCCTCAATCCCTGGCTCAAGATCGGCGAGGCCTATACCGACGGCACGCTGACCTGCGAGGACGGGACCACGATCTATGACCTGATCGATCTCGGCTTCGCTAACCAGGCTGGGCTCGACAGCTACCCCTGGCTTGCCGCCCTCAACCGTCTCCACAAAGCGCTCCGCCGGCTGAACCAGTACAACCCGGTCGGCCGCGCGCAGGAGAATGTCCACCATCACTACGATCTGAGTCGCCGCCTGTTCGAGCTGTTCCTCGATCCGAGCCTGCAATACTCGTGCGCCTATTTCGAGCATCCGGGCCAGCCGCTGGCCGAGGCGCAGCGCGCCAAGATGCGCCATATCTCCGCGAAGCTGCGCCTGCAGCCGGGACAGCTCGTCCTCGACATCGGCTCCGGCTGGGGTGGGCTCGCTCTCCACATCGCCAGCGTCGCCGAGGTCGAAGTCCTGGGCGTGACGCTCTCGACCGAGCAGCTTGCCGCGGCGCGCGAGCGTGCGCAGAAGGCCGGTCTCGCCAATCGCGTCCGTTTCGAGCTGATCGACTATCGGCTGCTCGAGCAGCGCTTCGACCGCATCGTCTCGATCGGCATGTTCGAGCATGTCGGCGTCCGCCACTATCCCGAGTTCTTCGGCAAGATCGCCGCGCTCCTAAAACCCGACGGCGTCGCCCTTCTCCATTCGATCGGCCGCCGCGACGGCCCGGGCTTCACCAACCCCTGGATCCGGAAGTACATCTTCCCGGGCGGCTACAGCCCGGCGCTTTCCGAGGTGCTGCCGCCGGTCGAAGGTTCCGGCCTGGCCGTCACAGATATCGAGATTCTTCGGCTGCACTACGCCGAGACCTTGAAAGCCTGGCGCAAGAACGTGTACGCCAATCGCGACGAGATCCGCGCGCTCTATGACGACCGCTTCCTCAGGATGTGGGAGTTTTATCTCGTCGGCAGCGAGCTCACCTTCCGGCACGGCTACAGCATGGTCTTCCAGATGCAGCTCGCTCACGACATCGCCGCGGTTCCGCTGACGCGCGACTACATCGGTCTCGCCGAGAAGGAACAGGCCGAGCCGAAGCCGAAGCTCAAAGCCGCCTCTTAGTGAAGAGTTGGCTAAACCAGGAGGAGTCCCTCGTATGAGTCCGTTATTCCGCCTTGGCGCAACGTTGGCGCTCGCCGTCTCCGCCGCCGCCCCGGCTTTCGCCGCCGAACTGACCTTCTGGAGCTGGCGCCAGGAAGACCGTGCCGCCTATCAGGAGATCATCGCTGACTTCAACAAGCTGCACCCGGACGTGAAGATCAAGTTCGAGGCCTTCGAGCCGACTTCCTACAACACGATTCTCTCGACCGCGCTCGCCGGCGGCAAAGGTCCCGACCTGATCCAGGCACGCGCCTATGGCGGCCTCGAGGCCTTCGCCAAGCCGGGCTACTTCCTCGCGCTCGACAAGACCATGGTGCCGGAACTCGACAACTTCGCGCCCGACGTCCTGGCAGCCGAGAGCATGCGCGAGGACGGGAAGGTCTACGCGGTGCCCTTCGCCACCCAGACGGTCCTCATCCTCTACAACAAGGAGCTCTTCCAGAAGAACGGCGTGAATCCGCCGGAGAGCTGGGAAGACATGATCGCGGCCGCCAAGGCGTTCAAGGCCAAGGGCGTGATGCCCTTCGCCAACGGCACGGCGACCGCTTGGCAGAACGAGATCCTGATGGGTGCCTTCGGCCCCAGTCTCTACGGGCGGGAATTCAACGGCGATCTCGTCTCCGGCAAGGCAACCTTCCAGGACAAGCGCTTCGTCGATGCGCTCGCCAAGCTCACCGAGCTGAAAGAGCACCTGCCGCAGGGCTTCACCGGCGTCGACTATCCGACGATGCAGCAGCTCTTCATCTCAGGCCGCGCGGCGATGATCGCTGCGGGCTCCTTCGAAATCGCCAATTTCCGCCGCCAGAACCCGAAGCTCGAGATCGGCGTGATCCCCGGCCCGGCGGCCGCCAAGGGTGGGCCGCGCCTGGTCTCGCTCTTCGTCGACGGCGGCTACGCGATCAACGCCAAGACCGAGCACCGGGCAGACGCGATCAAGTTCATCCGCTACGTTGCAACGCCCCGCTTCGGCGATCTGTTCTCCTCCAAGCTCGGCAACATCTCGCCGATCAAGGGCGTGAAGATCGAAGACGGTCTGCTCGCCGACGTCGCCCGGCTCAACGCGTCTTCCTCGCCCTACGTGATGCTAGTCAATTTCCGCTACCAGGAGCCGACCGGCTCGACCCTGATCCAGTCGGGCGTGCAGAAGATGATGGCGGGCCAGGCCACGCCGGTCGAGGTCGGCGCCGATGTCACGAAGGGTATCGCCGCCTACTACAAGCCGTTCCAGAAGTAACTTTGCAGATTTCCCCCACCCCACCCTCCCCCATCGGCTCCGCCGACGGGGGAGGGTCGGGGTGGGGGCCTTTATGCCGAACATGTCCCCTCGCCTCCGCCGGCCGCTGTGGATCGCGCTGCTGCTGACGCCGGCGCTGTTGCTGATGATCGGCTTCGTCACGCTGCCGATCCTCTCGGCCTTCGTCTATGCGTTCTATAAATGGCAGGGCCTCGCCCGCATCGGCTTCGCCGGCTTCGAGAACTTCCGGCTGATCCTGTTCCAGCCGCCCTTCTCGACCTGGACCTACAACGCCTTCTTCCACAACCTCATCGTCTTCGTCTCCTTGATGGTCGTGCAGAACGGCACGGCCTTCTTCCTGGCATGGATGCTGTCGAAAGGCTTGCGGCTGCATCGCTTCCATCAGGTCTCGCTGTTCCTGCCGGTGATCCTTTCGACCGTGATCATCGGCTTTCTGTGGAAGCTGTTCCTCAACCCGCTCTTCGGGCTGGTCAACCAAACGCTGGTCGCGATCGGGCTCGCGTCCTGGGCGCAGCCCTGGCTCGGCCAGCCTTCGACTGCGCTCGCCTCTCTGATCGTCGTCAATGCGTGGCACTGGGTCGGCTTTCCGACCCTCGTCTATCTCGCCGCCATGCAACGCATCCCGCGCGAGATCCTGGAGTCGGCAGAGATCGACGGCGCCGGCGAGTGGACCCGCATCCGCCGCATCGTCTGGCCGCTGGTGGCGCCGGCAACGACGATCGTCGTCATCCTCACTTTCATCGGCTCGTTCAACTGGTTCGAGCTGCCCTACATCATGTCCGGCCTCGAGGGCCCGCCTTTCCATTCGACCGATGTACTCGGCCTCTATTTCTACCGGACCGCCTTTGGCACGGTCTCGGCCGCGCTCCAGGACTTCGGCCGCGGCAGCGCGCTTGCGGTCCTGATCTTCCTCTTCATCCTCTGCATCTCCGCCTGGTGGGTGCGGATCTTGCGCCGGCGCGAGATCGACCTCTGATGCTGAAACCCTGGCAGGCGGCGCTCTATCAGGCGCTTCTCGTCATGACCTCGCTGGTCATGCTCTATCCGGTCGCGGTCATGGTGCTGTCGGCCTTCAAGACGACAGGAGAGATCTACGCCTCGCCCTTCGCGCTGCCGGAGAGCTTCGCGCTCCGGAACCTGGCGACGATCTGGCACGAAACCCGGTTCCTTGCCTATCTCGGCAACTCGCTTCTGGTTACCGCGACCTCGATCGCGCTCATGCTGGCCGCGGGCACGCTCGCCGCCTATGCGCTCGCCCGTTACGCCTTCCGCGGCAACGAGGCGATCTACCTCTTCTTCCTCGCCGGCCTGATGGTGCCGCTCAAGCTCGCGGTCATTCCGCTCTTCATCGAGCTGCGCGCGCTCGGGCTGATCGACAATCGCCTCGGTCTTGTCCTGGTCTATGCGGCAATGGGGTTGCCGTCGACCGTCTTCATCATGACCGGATTCCTCCGTACCATTCCGGCCGAGCTCGAAGAGGCGGCCCGGATCGATGGCGCCGGCGAAGGCCGGATTCTCTTTCGCATCATGCTGCCGCTGTCCCGCCCGGCGCTGGTCATCGCGGGCATTCACAACGCGGTTCCGATCTGGAACGATTTCTTCTTCCCGCTTGTTCTGATCCAATCAGATCATGCCAAGACGCTGCCGCAGGGACTGACCGTGTTCATGGGCGAATACTCGACCGATTGGGGCGTCCTGTTCGCCGGGCTGACGCTCTCGGCTCTGCCGCTGACTCTGATCTACGTCGCGCTCTCGCGACAGTTCATCGCCGGCCTTACTTCGGGTGCGGTCAAGGGATGATCCTGCCCTTCGCGACCCCGGCACTGGTGGTCTCCTGCCAGGCTCGTCCCGATAGCCCGCTCCATGGCCCCTCCTTCATGGCAGCGATGGCGAAGGCCGCGGTCCAAGGCGGCGCCAAAGCCATCCGCGCCAACGGGCCAGCCGACATCCGCGCCATCCGCGCCGCGACCGCCGCACCGATCATCGGCCTCAACAAGATCCGCGACGAGAAGCACGCGGTCTACATCACGCCGAGCCTCGAGTCGGCGCGCACCGTCGCCGAGGCCGGCGCCGACATGATCGCAATCGACGCGACATCGCGTCCGCGTGCTGGCGAACCCGTCGCCGATCTGATCCGCGGCATCCGCAGGGACCTCGGCAAGCCTGTGCTTGCTGATATCGACACGCTTGAATGCGCTCTCTCCGCGCTCGGCCATGGGGCGGATGCGGTTGCTACCACGCTCGCCGGCTATACTGAGAGCCGCGCCAAGTCGCCGGGCCCCGACTTCGACCTGCTGCGCCAGCTGGTTGAGACGGTGCGGGTGCCCGTGATTGCCGAAGGCCGCATCTGGACGCCTGAAGAGGTCGCGCATGCCTTCGCGCTCGGCGCAGCAGCCGTCGTCATCGGCACGGCAATCACCAATCCTCGCGAGATCACCCGGCGCCTCGGTGCAGCCGTGCCCGGCTACGACAGGTAGGGCGTACATCCTGTAAGATGGTCCGATGATCGGATTGGGCTTCGATGGCGGCGGCACCGGCGCCCGCTGGCGACTGGCCGATGGCGATGGGCGTGTTCTGGGTCAGGGAGAAACCGCCCCCTTCACCGGCCATATCTTCGACGAGGCTGCCCGCGACGCCAGCCGGCAGGCGATCGTCGCGCTCTCCGCCGCCGTCAAAGCCCACGGCAAGCCGGATCGGATCGTCGCCGGCGTCACCGGACTCTCGACCGGCTCTGAGACGGCGGCTCTGCTCTGTTCCTGGTTCGCCGCCGCCTTCGACCTTCCGCCCAAATTGGTCCAGGTCGTCGACGACATTCGCATCGCCTACCGCGCCGCCTTCGCGCCCGGGGAAGGCGTCTTCGTCTATGCCGGCACCGGATCTGTTGCGATCCATCTGGCTGAGGACGGCACGACGCTCCGTGCCGGCGGCCATGGCTATCTGATCGACGATGCCGGCGGCGGCTACTGGATCGGCCGTCAAGCCCTGAGCGCGGTCCTCCGCGCCGTGGACGAAGGACGAGATTCCGGCGCGCTCGGCCAGGAAATCGGCACGGCTATCGGCAGCCTCGATTGGGATCGCATCCGTCGCCACGTCTACGGTGGCGGCCGTGCCGCCGTGGCGGGCCTGGTTCCCGCGGTCGCCAAGGCCGCCCTTCGGGACGACTCCGTCGCCAACGCCATCCTGAGCTCGGCCGGCGAGGAGCTGGCCCGGCTCGCACGCGTCCTGATTGCCCGCCTCGGCCGCCATCAGCCGGTCGCGCTCGCCGGCGGCGTCGGCCGGGCGAGCCCGCTGGTCTTCTCCCACTTTCGCACCGCCCTGCCTCGCGACACCGTTCTCCGCCAGGTGACGCAGGCGCCCGTCGAGATCGCCGCTCGCCTCGCAGCCGAGGGGGCACGGGCGTAGTATTCAGCGGCCATGACGTTCCTAAAATCATTCTTCGCCGGGCTGATCATCCTGGCCGTGGCCATGCTGGCGAAGCCGCTGCTGGTCCGTGCGCTACAGGCCGCGACCACCGGCGGTCCGTCGCCGCTTCCCCGCGAGCCGCAGGACGGTAGGACAAGATTGCCGGGGAGTTCCGGTCCCACGGCCCTACCGGCCTTTGAACCGCGCCGGACCGGCGGGAGGCCCGCGCGCCGCGAGGAGCCCAAGGACCTGCTGGATGCGGTCATCGATGTCCGGCGCATCGAGGGTCGGATCAACGCCGCCTCGACCAGGCGTTTGGCAGAACTCTTGCACCGCCCTCCGGATCTCGCCGCTCAGGCGGTACGACGCTGGATGGCTCAAGGAAATGACCACCGTTAGAATGACTTCCGTTAGAGTGGCCGCGCCCATACTTGGACTGAAGCTCAAGAAGAAGAAGACGCCCGAGGATCAGGCGCGGGAGATCGTCGAGCGCCTACGCGAGGCGATCGAGAACCCCGACAAGGAGAAGCTCGAGATCGGCCAGTCCGGCATGTATCTCAGCGACTGGCAGAAGCTGGCGCGGGACGAGATCGCCTCGGCCATCCGCCAGACCCAGATGACGACCTCGATCAAGGAATCGATGAAGGCCTCGCGCATCGCCAAGCAGATGGTGCGCGCCGGCTTCATGCTGCTGTCCGCCACCTTCGCCTTCCTGTCCTTCTGGGGGGGCATCGTCTTTGTCGGCCAATCCTTCGGTCTGCTCTGGGGCGGGCTCGCCGGCGTCTCCGCCGCCGGGCTGGCGGTCACCTTCATGGTCCTCGGCATGACGTTGAAGGATCATGACGCATGACCGGCCTCAAGCCGGGCCGGCGCAACCTCATCACCGATGTGGACGGGATCAAGGTCGGCAACGCCGTCGCCCCAAGGGCGTGGAGCGGCACGACGGTGCTCGTCCCCGACGAGCGCGCCGTTGCCGGCGTCGAGGTCCGCGGCGGCGCCCCCGGCACCCGCGACATCAACGCCCTCGATCCCTCCTGCCGGGTCGATGCGATCGACGCGATCGTGCTCTCCGGCGGCTCGATGTTCGGCATCGACGCCGCCGCCGGCGTCACCAACGTGCTCGCCTCTTCCGGTCGCGGCTACAAGATCTATACCGCCGTCGTCCCGATCGTGCCGGCCGCCATCCTCTTCGACCTGGTTAATGGCGGCGACAAGAGCTGGGGCGAGGACCCTCCCTATCGCCGGCTCGGCGCCGAGGCGGCGCGCGCGCTCGGCACCGACTTCCCACTCGGCAATGTCGGGGCCGGCCTCGGTGCCAAGGCCGGGCGCCTCAAGGGCGGCCTCGGCTCGGCCTCGCTGGTCTCGCCTGACGGCATCCAGGTCGGCGCCCTGGTCGCCGTGAACTCCTGGGGGGAGACCGTGATGCCAGGAACCCGCCACTTCTGGGCTTGGCCCTTCGAGCAGGGCGATGAGTTCGGCGGCCTCAGCGCGCCTAAGGGCGCGATCGATCTCACGATGCCGCGGCCGCCGGTGCCGCTCTCGCCCGCCGCCAACACGACGATCGCGATCGTCGCCACCAATGTGCGGCTCGACAAGGGCGAGGCCCGCCGCGTGGCGCTGATGGCCGATGACGGCCTCGCCCGCGCCATCCGGCCGGTTCATACTCCCTTCGACGGCGACACCGTCTTCGCGCTCTCGACCGGCAGGCTGCCGCTCGGCGACCTCGCCATGCTGACCCAAGTCGGCCACATGGCCGCCGACTGCCTTGCGCGTGCCATCGCCCGCGGCGTCTATCACGCCGAAACCCTCGGCCGCTTCCCAGGCTGGAAGACGCTCTAGCTCTCGGCGTCGCTGCCCATCCCGCTTTCAAATCGGCGCGTCCACGGGCCGTAACCCTTGCCAAGGACCGCGGCGATAGGCGAGCATTCCCTTACGCCACTGTTTTCTTAGGGAGGATACGGATCGTCATGCGCAAGCCCATGCTGTTCGCCGCCGCCTTCGCGGCTGCCGCCTTCGCTGCCCAGGGCGCGAATGCGCAGAAGGACTCGATCACGCTCAGCATGGCGCTGGAACCGCCGCATCTCGACCCGGTCCTCAGCCCGGCCGCAGCGATCAAGGAGATCCTCTACACCAACGTCTATGAAGGCCTGACACGCCTCGACCGCAGGAGCCTGGTGCAGCCCGGCCTGGCAACCGAGTGGACGCTTTCGCCGGACGGTCTCACCTATACCTTCAAGCTCCGCCGCGGCGTCAAGTTCCACGACGGCACCGAGCTGACCTCCGCCGCCGTCGCGCAGTCGCTGGCGCGCACGACCTCGGCCGAGAGCGCCAACCCGAAGAAGGCCATGCTGACCGAGAACGGCATGGCGGTTGAGACGCCGGACCCGGCAACGGTGGTGATCCGTCTGAAGCAGCCGGTCGGGCTCCTTCCCTATCTCGTCGGCATGGGCGAGGCCGTGGTCGTGGCGCCGGGCGCCATCGCCGATGCCCGCGCCAAACCGGTCGGCACCGGCCCCTTCAAGTTCGTGCGCTGGAACAAAGGAGACCGCCTGGAGATCGAGAAGAACGCCGATCACTGGAACGCCGCCAACATCAAGCTCAACAAGGCAACCTTCCGCTTCATCCCCGACCCGGCGGCGACCGTGGCGGCACTGCTGGCCGGCGACGTCGATGCCTCGCCCAACACCGGCGCCGGCGACGCGCTCGACCGGCTCAAGGCCGATCCAAAGCTCAAGGTCGTGGTCGGCAACACCGAGGGCGAAACCATCCTCGCCATGAACAACAAGAAGGCGCCGCTCGACGACATCCGCGTGCGCCGAGCCATCAGCCATGCGATCGACCGCAAGGCGATCATCATCGGTGCTGCCGGCGGCACGGCGACCGCCATCGGCTCACATTTCTCGCCAAACCACCCTGCCTATGTCGACCTGACCGGCGTCTATCCCTACGACCCGGCGAAGGCGAAGGCGCTGCTGGCCGAGGCCGGCAAGACCAACTTGACGCTGTCGCTGCGCCTGCCGCCGCCCGCCTATGCCCAGCGCGGCGGCGAGCTGATCGCGGCGATGCTCGAGCAGGTCGGAATCAAGGCGCAGATCGAGCAGCTGCAATTCCCGCAATGGCTCGAGCAGGTGTTCAGGAACAAGCAGTACGACCTGACCATCATCAGCCACACCGAGCCGCTCGACATCAACATCTACGCCGACCCCAACTACTACTTCCAGTACGGCAAGCCGGAGTTCAAGGCGTTGATCGACCTCACGGTGTCCGCAGGCACCGACGAGATCCGCAACAAGGCCTTCGGCGACGCGCAGCGCATGCTGGCGACCGATGCCGTCAACGGCTTCCTGTTCATGCTGCCGAAGACCGGCGTGTGGAACGCGAAGATCGAAGGCCTGTGGGAGAACAGCCCGGTGCAGGCGAACGACCTGACCGAGGTCCGCTGGACGAACTAGTAGTGCTGTCATCGCGGCGCAACCTGCCATCGGCACGGTTGCGCCGCTTTCACTTGGAGGAGCTGACGATGCGCGTTTTCTCGACCTCGCTGGCGGTCGCGCTTCTGATGACGGCGACCGCCGCTTTCGCCGCCAAGGACACCATCGTCATCGGCATGCAGGACGAGCCGCCGGTGCTCGATCCGACGCAGAACGCCGCTGCCGCGATCGACGTGATCTTCAGCGTCAATGTCTATGAGAGCCTGACGCGGATCGGCGAGGACGGCACGGTGAAGCCGAGCCTGGCCACCTCCTGGACCATCGGCGAGGACGGCAAGGTCTATACCTTCAAGCTGCCGAAGGGCGTCGTCTTCGACAATGGCGAGAAACTGACCGCGGAGACGGTCAAGTGGTCATTCGACCGTGCCGGCGCACCGAACTCGACCAACCCGACCAAGCGTCACTTCGGCAACATCGCCAGGATCGACACGCCGGATGCCGAGACGGTGATCATCCGCCTGAAGGCGCCGTCGAGCCTGTTCCTCTCCTACATGGCCTCAGGCGGGGCCGCGATCTTCGATCCGAAGTCGGCAGACAACAACAAGTCGACACCGGTCGGCACGGGTCCCTACAAGTTCAAGCAATGGGTCAAGGGCGACCGCGTCGTGCTCGAGAAGTCGACGACGCATCGCGATCCGTCGAAGGCGCAGATCCGCCAGGCGACCTTCAAGTTCGTGCCGGACGCCGCCGCCCAGGTGCCGGCGCTGCTGGCCGGCGACATCGACGCCTTCCCGACCATCGGCGCGACCGAGACGCTCGATCGCTTCAAGTCCGACAGCCGCTTCCAGGTGGTGATCGGCTCGACCGAAGGCGAGGTGCCGCTTATCCTCAACAACAACAAGAAGCCCTTCGACGACATCCGCATGCGCCGCGCGGTCAATCATGTCATCGACCGCAAGTCGATCATCGACGGCGCGACTTCGGGCTACGGCCTTCCGATCGGCAGCCACTTCCCGCCGCATCACCCCTGGTACATCGACCTGACCAACCGTTATCCGCGCGACATCGCCAAGGCGAAGGAATTGATGAAGGAGGCGGGCTACGCCAACGGCGCCGATGTCTCCCTCAAGCCGCCGCCGTTCGCCTATGCCCGCCGCTCGGCCGAGATCGTCGCCGCACAGCTCATGGAGGCCGGCTTCCGCGTCAAGATCGAGCCGGTCGAATGGGCGCAATGGCTCGACGTCGTCTACAAGCAGAAGAACTACGACATGACCGTGGTGGCGCATGTGTCGCCCTGGGACCAGGACAACTACACACGCGGTCTCGACTACTACTACGGCTACCAGAACGCCGAGATGGACGCGCTGATGAAGCAGGCCCTGGTCGAGAGCGACGAGACCAAGCGGAAGGATCTCTATGGCCGGATCCAGCGCAAGATCGCCGATGACGCGGTCCATGCCTTCATGTTCCAGCTACCGCGCACCGGCGTCTACGCCGCCAAGCTCCGCGGCATCTGGAAAAACTCGCCGGTCTCGGTCACGGACCTCGCCGGCCTCCGCTGGGTCGACTGATCGTTCATGTCCCCCTCCCCCGCCTCGTGGCGGGGGAGGGAGTACGAGCGCCCCCTCCCCCGCGCCCAGCCCATTCGCTATAACGGCGCGGTCCTCATGACTTCCTTCGCCCTCCGCCGGCTCGCCACCTTCATCGCCACGCTGATCGCCACGTCGCTCGTGGTGTTCCTCGTGCTCGAGGTGCTGCCGGGCGATCCGGCCCTGCTGATGCTGGGCATCGACGCGCAGCCGGATGCGGTCGCAGCGCTCCGCGCCAAGCTCGGCCTCGACAAGCCGGCGGTCGAGCGCTACCTCGTCTGGATGGCGGGGATGGTCCGGGGCGATCTCGGCATCAGCCATACCTATGGGACGTCGGTCGCCGAGCTGATCGGCGAGCGCCTTGTGGTGACGCTGCCGCTGGCGCTGATCGCAATGACCCTGACCACGATCATCGCGCTCACGCTTGGCGTCTTCGCCGCCTCCAAGCACAACACGATCGGCGACTACGGCGTGATGACGGCGACCCAGCTCGGCATCGCCATCCCGAACTTCTGGTTCGCGATTCTGCTCGTGCTTCTCTTCGCGGTCGCGCTGGGCTGGCTCCCGGCCGGTGGCTTCCCCGGCTGGGACCAGGGCCCGATCGCGCTCAAGTCGCTGGTGCTGCCGGCATTCGCGCTCGCCCTCGTACAGGCGGCGATCCTCGCCCGCGTCACGCGCTCGGCGGTCCTCGAGGTCCTGCGCGAGGACTTCGTGCGGACCGCGCGCGCCAAAGGCCTGACCCGCACCCAGACGCTCTGGCGGCATGTGCTGCGGAATTCGCTGATCCCGGTTGTCACGATCATGGGGCTTCAGTTCTCGAACCTGCTTGCCGGAACCATCATCATCGAGAATGTCTTCTACCTGCCCGGCCTCGGCCGCTTGATCTTCCAGTCGATCAACCAGCGCGACCTGATCGTCGTCAAGGACGTGGTCGTGCTGCTGGCCGCCAAGGTGGTGGTCATCAACTTCATCGTCGACCTGCTCTACGCCGTCATAGATCCGCGGCTGAGGACGCAGCGATGAGCCGCGACGGCCTGATCATGCGTTGCCTGAAGCAGCGCAACTTCATGATCGGCCTGGCGCTGACCGGCATCGTGCTGGCTGCCGCCATCCTCTCCTATTTCTGGACGCCGCATTCGCCGACCCGGATCAACGTGCCTGGACGCCTGGCGCCGGCCTCCGGCGTTCATTGGTTCGGGACCGATCACTTCGGCCGCGATGTCTTCTCGATGATCCTGGTGGGATCGCGCAACTCGATCGGCGTCGGTATCGTCGCGGTCTCGATCGGCGTCATCACCGGCGTCGCCCTCGGGCTTCTGGCCTCGGCCAAGCGCGGCTGGGTCGAGGACCTGATCATGCGCATGGCCGACTTCACCTTCGCCTTCCCGGCGATCCTCTCGGCGATCCTGATCACCGCAATCCTCGGGCCCGGCACCTTCAACTCGATCCTGGCGATCGGCATCTTCAACATCCCGGTCTTCGCCCGCATCACGCGGGGAGCCGCGAATGCCATCCTGGCGCGCGACTTCATCCTGGCGGCGCGTGCCGCCGGCAAGGGGCGCATCCGCATCACGCTCGAGCATGTGCTGCCCAACATCTCGAACGTTCTGATCGTGCAAGCGACCATCAACTTCGCCCTTGCCATCCTCGCCGAGGCCGGCTTGTCCTATCTCGGGCTCGGCACCCAGCCGCCCGATCCGAGCTGGGGGCGGATGCTGAACGAGTCCCAGACATTCCTCTTCCGCGCCCCGATGCTCGCCATCTATCCGGGAGCGGCGATCATGATCGCCGTGCTCGGCCTCAACCTTTTAGGTGACGGTCTCCGAGACGCGCTCGACCCGCGCCTGGCGAGGTCACGCTGATGGCCCTGCTCGCCGTCGACAGGCTCGCCGTCCATATGCCGAGCCCCCGCGGTCCGATCCCGCTGGTGCGCGAGGTCAGCTTCTCCATCGAGAAGGGCGAGACGCTCGGCATCGTCGGCGAGAGCGGCTGCGGCAAGACGATGACGGCCCTCGCCCTGATGGGCCTGTTGCCGGACGGCGCCGTTCCCTCAGGCGAGATCCGCTTCGAGGGCGAGAACCTGCTGGCGCAGCCTGAAGACCGGCTCTGCAAGCTGCGCGGCAACCGCCTCGCCATGATCTTCCAGGAGCCGATGAGCGCGCTCAACCCGGTGCATCCGATCGGCGGCCAGATCGCCGAGAGCCTGATCCTGCATCGCGGTCTCTACCAGACCGACGCCATGGCCGAAGCGGTGCGGCTGCTGGAGCTTGTGCGCATGCCGGAGCCGAAAGCCAGGCTGGCTCAGTATCCGCACCAGCTTTCGGGCGGTCAGCGCCAACGCGTGATGATCGCGATCGCCCTCGCCTGCCAGCCCGATATCCTGATTGCCGACGAACCGACAACCGCTCTCGATGTCACGGTCCAGGCGCAGATCCTCGACCTGATCCACGACCTCGTCGACGAGCTCGGCATGGCGCTGGTCCTGATCAGCCACGATCTCGGCATCGTCGGCGACATAACCGACCGTGTGCTGGTCATGTATGCCGGCAAGGTGGTCGAGGCCGGGCCGACCGTACCGCTCTTCGATCGCCGCGCGCACCCTTACACGCGCGGCCTCTTCGGGGCTCTCCCCGATCCCGGCCGCGCCCGCGGCAGCCGGCTGTACGCCATTCCCGGCACGGTGCCCGATCCCTGGCTGGTGCCGGGCGGCTGTGCCTTCGCCGATCGCTGCCCGCTGGTCGAGCCGGCCTGCCGCGACGAGATCCCACCGAACGTCGAGGTCGGGTCCGATCACCGCGCGCTCTGCCGGCGCACGGACCTGACAACATGAGCGAGCCGCTGGTCCGCGCCGACGGCCTGTTCCGGCATTTCCCCCTGCCACGGCCTTCGCCCTTCGCGCCGCGGAACTGGGTCAAGGCGGTCGACGGGGTCAGCTTCGCCATCGATCCGGGAAAGAGCTTCGGCGTCGTCGGCGAATCCGGCTCCGGCAAATCCACCCTGGCTCGGCTGGTCATGGCGCTCGACAAGCCGGACAAGGGTGCGCTCAACGTCATCGGCAGCGATCCCTTTGCGCTTTCCGACGCCGATCTTCGTCGCCACCGGCGGAACTTTCAGATGGTCTTCCAGGACCCGTTCGGCTCGCTCAACCCGCGTCACACCGTCGGACGGATCGTCGCGGAGCCGCTGGACGGCCTCGCGCTCCAGCTCAGCGCGCCCGAGCGTGCCCAGCGCGTCGCCGAGGCGCTCGGCGAGGTCGGCCTTCCCTCCGATGCCGCGAGCCGCTATCCGCACGAATTCTCCGGCGGCCAGCGTCAGCGGATCGCCATCGCGCGCGCTCTGATCACCCGGCCGAAGCTCATCGTCGCCGATGAGCCGGTCTCGGCCCTCGACGTCTCGGTGCAGGCACAGGTGCTCAACCTGATGCAGGATCTGCAGCAGCGCCACGGCGTCACCTATTTCTTCATCAGCCACAACCTCGCTGTGGTCGAACATGTCTGCGACGAGGTCGCGGTCATGTATCAGGGACGCATCGTCGAGCAGGCGCCGTCCGAGGCCTTGTTCGAGAATCCCCGGCATCCCTACACCCAGGCGCTCATGACGGCGATTCCCGGCCTGGGGACCGGCGCGCGCCGACGCGACCGGCGCGGCAGCAAGCTTGCGGCAATCTCGACCGAGACGGTGCCGCCGCCGCCCAAGGGCTGCGCTTATGCGCCCCGCTGCCCGAAAGCGCAGGATCTCTGCCAAATCGAAGACCCGGCGCTGCGCGACCTCCAGCCCCGGCACCGAGCCGCCTGCCACTTCGCCTGAACCCCATTGCCCTCCGCCGCCCTCCCCCGCAGGATGGGAGGAACGAAAACTGGGAGGCACAATGACCGGCTCGGATCTGTCGATCGCCACGGGAGGGCGCGATTACACACCCCACTATCCGCCTGCCGTCGATTGGCGTCTGCCAATTGACCCTAGGCCGGTTTACGAGTTGCTCGACGAGGCCGTCCGCCGCGTGCCCGAACAGAACGCGATCGACTTCCTCGACAAGAAGACGACCTATGCCGAGTTGTCATCGCAGATCGACCGCTTTGCCAAGGGGCTGCAGGATCAGGGACTGAAGGCCGGAGACCGTGTCGGCCTGTTCCTGCCGAACTGCCCCTATTTCGTCATCGCCTATTTCGGAATCCTCAAGGCCGGCGGCATCGTCGTCAATTTCAACCCGCTCTATGTCGCAAAGGAGATCGAGCAACAGATCAAGGATTCCGGCACGTCGATCATGGTCACGCTCGATCTGCAGGCGCTGTACGCGAAGCTGCAGCCGATGCTGGGCTCGACGCCGCTCAAGACCGTTATCGTCTGCTCCATGGCGCAAGCGCTGCCCTTCATCAAGAAGCTCCTCTTCCCGATCGTCCGTCGCAAGGACCTGGCGACGCCGCCGCGCGACGCCGCACATCCGCGTTTCGAGCAGATCGTCGCCAATGACGGCCGCTATCGATCCGTCCCCGTCGATCCGGTGACGACGACGGCCGTGCTGCAGTACACGGGCGGCACCACCGGCATCCCCAAGGGTGCGATGCTGACACACGCCAATCTTTACGCCAACGCGATCCAGTGCCGGCGCTGGTTCTCCACATTCGAGTTCGGCAAGGAGCGCGTGCTCGGCGTGCTGCCTTTCTTCCACGTCTTCGCCATGACGGTGATCCAGAACCAGATGCTCTCGGTCGGAGCCGAGATCGTCATGCTGCCGCGTTTCGAGCTGGAAGCAGCCCTGAAGACGATCGAGACCAAGAAGCCGACCTTCATGGCCGGCGTGCCGACCATGTACACCGCCTTCAACACAGCAATGGCCAAGCAGCCGCGCAATCTCTCCTCGATCCGGAACTGCATCTCGGGCGGCGCTCCTTTGCCGCTCGAGGTCAAGCAGCGCTTCGAGCAGGTCACCGGCTGCTTCCTCGTCGAAGGCTATGGCCTGACCGAGAGCTCGCCGGTGGCGACCGGCAATCCGCTCGGTGGCATCGTCAAGGCAGGCTCGATCGGGCTGCCGATGCCGCTGACCACCGTCGAGCTCCGCGACATCGCGGACCCGACCAAGATCGTCAAGCGCGGGGAGCGCGGAGAGATCTGCATCCGGGGCCCGCAGGTGATGGCCGGCTACTGGAACCGGCCGGAGGCGACGCAACAGCAGATGGTCGACGGTGCGCTGCGTACCGGCGACATCGCCACGATGGACGAAGACGGTTATTTCTTCATCGTCGACCGCATGAAGGATCTGATCCTCTGCAGCGGCTTCAACGTCTACCCGCGCGTGGTCGAGGAAGCGGTCTATCAGCACCTCGCGGTCGAGGAATGCACGGTGATCGGCATCCCCGACAGCTATCGCGGCCAGAGCCCGAAGGCCTTCGTCAAGCTACAGGCTGGAAAGACGCTCACCCAGGACGAGCTGCTTGCCTTCCTCAAGGACAAGCTCAACCCGATCGAGATGCCGCGCGAGATCGAGTTCCGCGACGCACTGCCGAAGACGCTGATCGGCAAGCTCTCGAAGAAAGAGCTCGTCGCCGAGGAGGAAGCGAAGGTGAAGGCCAAGGCATAGCCGCCGCGGCCGCGCGGCCGAGCCGCTATCGCCCTAAAGATGGCGACGGACCGCCGATCAACGGACCACGAGGCGCGGGACCTTGCCGTCGGCCGGGGTCAGCGGCTTGAACATGCTCTCGATCGCCGCGACCGTGCTCTTGGCCGCCTTGAGCTTTTGCGCCTGGGTGACCGCGTCGGTGCGGATCGAGTTGCGGCGCTCGCTCGGCAGCTTGTCGAACTCGGTTCGCGCCGAGTCGAGTGCCTGCGTAGAGCCGACGCTCACCACGCGGGTGAGCTTGAGGTAGACGATCGATCCGGTGCCGACGACACGAGCCGTGGAGTCCGCCAGGATCTCGACCGCCCTGACGGTGGTCTTGTCGAGCTGCATGGGGCCGCATCATGGCGCCTGGAGGCGGGGTTAGCAACCGTCACCTCCGGCCGTTAAGCCCTGAAGTGTTTGGATAATCTTTCAAGCGCTGCGCCCAGAACTTCGTCCTTCTTGCAAAAGCAGAAACGGGCGAAGTCTCGCGGCGGCCGCTCGGGAGTAAAGAAAGCGCTGACCGGGACTGCCTCTACCTTGGCCTCGACCGTGATGTGCCGGCAGAAGTCTTCATCGCTGCCGTTGAATCCTAGAGGGCGGAAGTCCGCGGTGATGAAATAGGTGCCCTGGCTCGGCAATACGCCGAAGCCGATCTCGGCCAGACCCTTGCCGAAGCGGTCGCGCTTGGCCTGCATGTCGAAGACCAGGTTCTGGTAGTAGCCGTCGCCAAGGTCGAGCCCCGCCGCCACGGCGCGCTGCAGGTTCGGCGGTGTCGTAAAGACCAGAAACTGATGCGTCTTGGTGACCGCGCGCAGCAGCGCCGGCGCCGCAGTGACATAGCCGACCTTCCATCCCGTCAGGGAGAAGGTCTTGCCGGCCGAGCCGATGCGGAGGCACCGCTCGCGCATGCCGGGAAGCGAGATCAGCGGGATGAAGGGCGGCGCGTCCGCGAAGGCGATGTGCTCATAGACCTCGTCGCAGACCGCGACCGCGTCATGCTCGATAACCAGGTCCGCGATCAGCCGCAGCTCGGCGCGGGTAAACACCTTGGCCGCCGGATTCAAAGGATTGTTGAGGAGGACGAGCTTGGTCCGCTCGGAGAAGGCGGCGCGGAGCGCTGTCTCGTCGAGGTGCCAGGCGGGCGGCAAGAGCCTCACCAGCTTCGGAACGCCCCCGGCGCGGCGCACGATCGGCAGATAGGAGTCGTAGAGAGGCTCGAACAGCACGACCTCGTCGCCTGGCTCGATCAAACCGAAGAGACAGGCGGCGAGCGCTTCGGTCGCGCCCGAAGTGACGATCACCTCCGACTGCCAGTCGATCTCGATCCCGTGGAAACGCTTGTCATGGCGTGCCACAGCCTGACGGAGCTCCGGTACGCCCATCATCGGCGGATACTGGTTCGGCTTGTCGCCGAGGAACGACTGCGCCGCGGCAACCACTTCCGGTGGTCCGTTGCCGTCGGGGAAGCCCTGCCCGAGGTTGATCGAGCCGTGCTCGATGGCCAGGCGCGACATCACCTCGAACACGGTGGTTCCGTAGCCGGACATCACGGAATTGGCGGGCTTCACGGCGGGGCTCGGCTCAGGTTGAGAGGCGCAGCTGTCTAGCACGGGAGACCGTCCGGACAAACCGTGGGACGAAGGGTGCGCAACTCGCTAGCCGAGCTTATTCACGATGATTTTAGCTATTCTCAAGAAAACCAAGTGGGCGCTCACATGGCTGATATCGGAAGCCTTTGAAACCGTGGCAGCCTCGATTCTCAATTGCCGCGAAAAATCAGCT
>VGEN01000069.1 GCA_016869285.1 Alphaproteobacteria bacterium | reverse complement strand
GTCTATTCCGATTGCTGGAAGGGCTACAACGTGCTCGACGTATCCGACTTCAAGCACTTCCGGATCAATCACTCCGAGCTCTTCGCTGATCGGCAGAATCACATCAACGGCATCGAGAACTTCTGGAACCAGGCCAAGCGCCACATGCGCAAGTTCAACGGTGTCCCGAAGGCCCATTTCGGGCTATTCTTGAAAGAGTGCGAGTGGCGCTTCAACACCAGTGACCCATCCAAGCAACTAACCCAGATCAAACAATGGGTTAAGCGTCATCTCAGGTAGTTATCTGGGACAGCCCCTACAATATATATCTTGGGTAACTCGCCCTGCGCGCTAAGCCATTGAAAATGCTTTACTTACCGGACTCGACTTAGCCGCGGCCGTCCTTTTCGACGCGTACCGGGATGGGCGCGGCGTTCAAGGGCGGTGTATGTAGGCGCCGCTTCCGGGCACGCGCGATCATCGTGATCACGGTGACGAAGATCGTCAGCATGACGACGCCGAAGGCGAGCGCCAGATCGTCGAGCAGATGCTCGAAGGTAGCGCCGACGATGTAGCCGGTGCCGGCGAAGGTAACCGCCCAGATCCCGGCCGCGATGAAGTTGAGGACGAGGAAGCGAGGCCATGGAAGGCCGCTCGTTCCCATGGCGAAGGAGGAGAAGTTGCGGACGCCGTAGATGAAGCGGAAGGAGAGAATGAACCAGGTGTTGTAGCGGCGCAGCAGGTCGAGCGCGGCGTGCACGCCCGGGCTCCAGCGCGGGAAGCGACGTAGCAGCGCATCGCCCCAGCGCCGGCCGATCCAGAAATAGAGCTGGTCGCCGCAGAAGCTGCCGAGCCAGGCGAAGGCGATCAGGAGATCGAGGCGGAGGATGCCCTGCCGTGCAGCAAGGCCGGCGAAGAGCACGAAGGTCTCGCCTTCAAGGAAGGTCCAGACGAAGGTGATGGCGTAAAACCATTCGCCATACTCGCGGATGGTCTCGGCGATTTCCATAGGTCAGACGTACCTGCGTACGGTTAACAAGCAGTGGCAAGCCGCACACCGACCGCACGCACCGCGAAACCAATCCCGCACCCGAACCCCGCTGCTCCCAACGCCAACCCTGAAACGCTTCTCGTGGTTGCCGCCGACAATGGCAGAAGCACGACGGCAACTCCAGCAATAGCGACGCTATGGAAATGCCTCGTCATAGACAAAGAGGCCCGGCAACCCTCCGGTGTGGACGAATATGACCGAATCATCCTTCCGGTAGCGTCCCTCGCAGATGCGCTGAATGAGGCCCGCGAAGCCCTTGCCGGTATAGACGGGGTCGAGGAACAGTCCCTCGCACTCGGCGGCAAGGCGTACCGCCTCGACCATGGCGGGGCTCGGCTGGCCGTAACCGGGCCCGATGAAACGATCGTCTATGTCGATCGCGAGGGTCGCGAGCTTGGCGTCGAGCTGAAGCTCGGAGACCGTGCGATCGAGAAGGGGCTTCACTCGGCCCAACTGGATGTCCTTCCGCCGGCTGACGCAGATACCGGTCACCGGGGTCCCGACAGCGGCGAGGCCGAGCATGAGACCGACCTGGGTTCCGCCGCTGCCGGTCGCGAACACCACCTCGGCCGGACGAATGCCGAGCGCCTTCGCCTGCTGAGCAATCTCCTCGCCCGCCACTGCGTAACCGAGCGCTCCGATCGGCGACGATCCGCCGCTCGGAATGACATAGGGCACGCGGCCAGCGCGCCGTAGCTCCTCGGCGATCTTCGCCATCTCCTCGTCGCCGTTCGCTGTCGCCGGAACCCGTCTCATCTCGGCGCCGGTCAAGCGGTCCAGCAGCAGGTTGCCGCTGGAGTGATAGGCCTTCGAGCGATCGGCGACCGAGTCGGTCAGCACCAGGATGCATTTGAGCCCGAGCTTCGCGGCAGCGGCCGCGGTCTGACGCCCGTGATTGGTCTGCAGCGCGCCGACGGTGATCACGGTATCGGCGCCTGCCTTGAGCGCTGCCCCCATCAGATATTCGAGCTTGCGGCCCTTGTTGCCGCCGGCGGCGAAGCCGGTCGCATCGTCGCGCTTGACGTAGATCCTGGGTCCGCCGAGGCGGTCGGAGAGCCGCGGCATCGCTTCGAGAGGGGTCGGGCCATGGACGAGCTTGATGCGGTCGAGGCGGTCGAGCACGGGAAGGGCGGCGGACATGGGTCGGGCTCCAGGCGAAGATAGGCCGACCCTAGCGGCGTCCGGCGGCCTCCGCCACGGGCTCAAGCCCTTGCGTTTTCCGATGCTTGCGCCCGCTGGACCTCGTCGCTATAAACCCGCCTTCCCCGCAAGGGGCGACGTCCGCGCCGGGCCTGTAAGGGCATGCCCGGCCGGCGCGACCGGGATCCTTCAGATCCCCTCCAAGATGTTGAAAGGAAAGCAAATGCCCAAGATGAAGACCAAGAGCAGCGCCAAGAAGCGCTTCCGGGTCACGGCCTCCGGCAAGATCAAGATGGGTCCGTCGCGCAAACGCCACGGCATGAGCAAGCGCCCGCACAAGATGGTCCGAACCGCCCGCGGCTCCGAGATCATGAACGAGCGCGATGCCAAGATCGTGCGCAACCACATGCCTTACGACCTGTAAGGAGGGCATGACATGGCACGCGTGAAGCGGGGCGTTACCACCCACGCCCGACACAAGAAGGTCATCAAGGCAGCCAAGGGCTACCGTGGCCGCAACTCGACCAACTACCGGATTGCGCTCGAGAAGGTCGAGAAGGCGATGCAATACGCCTATCGCGACCGCAAGGCGCGCAAGCGCGAGTTCCGCGCGCTGTGGATCCAGCGCATCAATGCCGGCGCCCGTGCGCACGGCCTCACCTATTCCAAGCTGATGGCTGGCCTGAAGGGTGCCGGGATCGAGATCGACCGTAAGGTCCTCTCCGACCTCGCGATCAGCGAGCCGGATTCGTTTACGAGCTTGGTCAAGCAAGCCCAGGCCGCTCTCGCCGCTTAAGCCAAGTGGCACGATCCGAAAGGTAAGACGACGAGAGGGGCCGGAGACGGCCCCTTTTTCGTGGAGGACGACGATGCTCGATCAAATGGAGGCAACGCGCGGGGAGCTGATGAAGCTCGTCGACTCGGCCGCCGATCTTGCGGCGCTGGAGTCCGTGCGAGTCGCCGCGCTGGGCAAGAAAGGCCGCGTCACCCAGCTGATGCAGGGCCTCAAGGACATCGCGCCCGAGACCAGGCGCGAGGCCGGACAGGCACTGAACCGGCTCAAGGACGAGATCGAGGCCGCGCTGACGAAGCGGAAAGAGAGCCTCGGCGAGGCGGCTCTCGACGCCCGCCTCAAGACAGAGACGGCCGACCTTACGCTGCCCGTCCGTCCCGGCGGGCTCGGCCGCCTGCACCCGATAAGCCAGACGATCGAGGAGCTGGTGCAGATCTTCGGCGCCATGGGCTTCTCGGTCGCCGAAGGCCCCGACATCGACGACGACTTCCACAATTTCGGTGCCCTCAATTTCGGCGAAGACCACCCGGCGCGGCAGATGCACGACACCTTCTACCTGCCGCCGAAACCCGACGGCATGCCGATGGTGCTGCGCACGCATACCTCGACCGTGCAGATCCGCACGATGATGAAGGTGAAGCCGCCGATCCGCATCATCGTGCCGGGCCGCACCTTCCGCAGCGACTCCGACGCCACCCATTCGCCGATGTTCCATCAGGTCGAAGGCCTGGTGATCGACGAGACGACCCATATGGGGCATCTCAAAGGCTGTCTGATCGACTTCTGCCGCGCCTTCTTCCAGGTCGACGATCTGCCGGTGCGTTTCCGCCCCTCCTACTTCCCCTTCACCGAGCCCTCGGTCGAGGTCGATATCGGCTGCTCGCGCAAGGGCGGTGAGCTCAAGCTCGGGTCCGGCGGCGACTGGCTCGAGATCCTCGGCTGCGGCATGGTGCATCCGAACGTCATCCGCAACTGCGGCCTCGATCCGACCCGCTATCAAGGCTTCGCCTTCGGCATGGGCATCGACCGTATTGCGATGCTGAAATACGCCATCCCGGATCTGCGCCCGTTCTTCGACGCCGATCTGCGCTGGCTCAAGCATTACGGCTTCGTACCGCTCGATCCGCCGAGCCTGGCCGGAGGGCTCAGCCGATGAAGTTCACGCTTTCCTGGCTCAAGCGCCACCTCGCGACCACAGCGTCGCTGAAGGAGATCGGCGAGGCGCTGACCGGCCTCGGCCTCGAGGTCGAGGACATCGAGGACCGCGCCAAGGGCCTCGAGCCCTTTACCGTAGGCTATGTGGTTAAGGCCGAGCAGCATCCGAATGCCGACCGGCTTCGCGTCTGCATCGTCGATACCGGCTCGGTACAGGTCCAGGTCGTCTGCGGTGCGCCCAATGCGCGGACCGGCATGAAAGGCGTCTTCGCCGCCGCCGGGACCGTGATCCCGCGAACCGGCGCGCTTCTCAAGGCGGGCAACATTCGCGGCCAGGCCTCGAACGGCATGCTGTGCTCGGCCTACGAGATGGGCCTGTCGGACGATCATGAAGGCATCATCGACCTGCCGGCCGACGCGCCGGTCGGCATGCCCTTCGCCAAGGTGCTGGGCCTCGACGACCCGGTGGTCGAAGTCGCGATCACGCCGAACCGCGCCGACTGCCTGGGCATTCGCGGCATTGCGCGCGATCTTGCCGCCTTTGGCCTCGGCACGATGCAGCCCTTCGACATGACGCCGGTCAATGGCAGCTTCAAGAGCCCGATCCAATGGACGATCGCGTCCGGCACCGAGAAAGGCTGCCCGCAGGTCGTTGGCCGCCTGATCCGCGGCATCCGCAACGGGTCGAGCCCGCGCTGGATGCAAGATTGGCTGACCGCCGTGGGCCTCCGCCCGATCTCGGCGCTGGTCGACGTCACCAACTTCACCACCCACGACTTCTCGCGGCCGCTGCACGTCTTCGACGCCGACAAGCTTGCCGGCGACCTCATCATGCGCTGGGCCAAGCAGGGCGAGACCTTGGAAGCGCTCAACGGCAAGACCTACGCTCTTGAACCGTCGATGGTCGTGATCGCCGACGCGAAAGAGGTGCATGGCATCGGCGGTGTCATGGGCGGCGAGCATTCCGGCGTGACGGAGGCCACGACCTCGGTGTTCATCGAGTCGGCGCTGTTCTCCCCGAGCATGGTCGCGGCCACCGGGCGCAAGCTCAATCTCCAGTCGGATGCTCGTTACCGCTTCGAGCGCGGGCTCGATCCGACCTCGCCCGTCTGGGGCCTCGAGGTCGCAACCCGCCTCATCCTCGATATCTGCGGCGGCGAGGCTTCCGAGCTGACCGTCGCCGGCGCCGAGCCGAGCTGGCGGCGCAGCATCTCCTATCGCTTCGCTCGTTCACGCACGCTGGGCGGCATCGAGATCGCGCCGGCCACGCAGGAGTCGATCCTCCACCGCCTCGGTTTCGAGCCCAAGGGCAGTGGCGCCAAGATCGAGGTTTCGCCGCCCGGTTGGCGCGGCGACATCGAGGGCGAGGCGGATATCGTCGAGGAGGTCGTGCGCGTCAACGGCCTCGACAGGGTCGAGCCCGTATCGATGCAGGGTTCGGGGGCGATGGCGCAGCCCTCGGTCACAACGGCGCAGCGCCGGCCGATCCTGGCCAAGCGCACGATGGCGACGCGGGGCCTCATGGAGGCGGTCACCTTCTCCTTCATGCCCTCGGCGCTGACCGAGCTGTTCGGCGGCGTGCCGGCGGAGCTCAGGCTGCTCAACCCGATCGCCTCCGATCTGGATGCGATGCGGCCCTCGATCGTACCGAACCTGCTGATGGCGGCAAAGCGCAACCTCGATCGCGGCCTCGGCGATGCGGCGCTGTTCGAGGTCGCGCCGCAATACAAGGACGCTTCCCCGACCGGCCAGACCCTCGCCGCGACCGCGATCCGCATTGGCCGTGCCGTCTCGCGCAACTGGCAGAGCCCGGCGCGCGACGTCGACGCCTTCGACGCCAAGGCCGATGCGCTCGCCGTGCTGGAGGCGCTCGGCGCCCCGATCGAGAACCTGCAGGTCTCGACCGATGCGCCCGGCTGGTATCACCCGGGGCAGTCGGCCTCGCTCCGGCTCGGGCCGAACGTGCTGGCGTGGTTCGGCGCCGTGCATCCGAAGGTGCTGGCGGCGCTCGACCTCAAGGGGCCGGCGGTCGCCATGGAGGTCTTCGTCGAGCGCGTGCCGTTGCCGCGATCGAAGGGAACGGGTCGGCCGAAGCTGGAGCTTTCGCCGTTCCAGCCGGTCGAGCGCGACTTCGCTTTCGTCGTCGACGCAAATGTCGCCGCCGAGGCGCTGGTACGCGCGGCGCGCGGCGCCGATAAGGTGCTGATCGCCGACGCCCGGATCTTCGATCGCTATGTCGGCGACAAGGTCGGCCCGGGCAAGGCGTCGCTCGCGCTCTCGGTCACGCTGCAGCCCAAGGAGGCAACGCTGACCGATGAGGCGATCGAGCAGGTCTCGGCCAGAATCGTCGCCGCCGTGCAGAAGGCGACGGGGGCGACGCTCCGAAGCTAGGAGCCTGTCTGAGTAGTAGCCACGGCCTCAGTTGGGATGCGCGGCGGTGAGGGAGCGAAGCGCGCGCGACGGCGATGCTGGACGCATCGCCGAGCGCCCGCGACAAAGCCTTCGCCCTGCGCATCGCAACCCGAAGGGCCGTTGCTACTACTCAGACAAGCTCCTAGCCTCGCAGCCGTAAGGCGTCAGGCGTCGCCGATGGAGCGTTGGTGAGCGATTCGCTGCGCAGCTGCGCGATCACGCGCCCGGCAAGCAGCGGGATGACCAGGATCGCGAAGAGGAGCAGCAGCCGCACCAGCGGCGGGATACGGATTGAGCTCGGTCGACGCCGCATTCATGGCTCCTCAGGGCGATTTTCTTCGCCCCTCAGCCACAGCAAGAATGGCGCCGATCACGCGTGAGCTTCACCGCCTCCCGCAACCTTGCGGACCTCCACGAATTTTCCGGCTTGCCGCAGAGATAGCCCCTCGCGCCCCTTGGCGGACTCTCGGCAGATATTGCCGTTCGAGAGACCTACTGCGGAGCCGAGGCGAGCCGGACCGGGCTCAGGCACTCGCTGTCCGGCGAGGCCTGGGCGCCCGCCGTCAACGCCAGCGGCCCCGGCACGGCCGCAAGGTCGAGGCGGCTGATCGGAAGCTGGCGGCCATCCGGCAAGGTGAGAACCGCCTGACGGGTATCGCTGAAGCGCAGCGCCACGGCGCCTGCGTCCATCGTGTCCGCAGGGACGCGGTAGCTGCCCTGCACGGTCGTGCCCCCCGCCAGACGGAGCCAGCGGCCGCGATAGCTCCGATCGCCGTTCATCGATCCGTGCGAAACGTACCAGACGGGGTTGCCCCGCTCGTCATAGACCGCTGCCGTCAGCAACATGCTGCCGCCGCGGACCTCGACGGCGAAGCCGCGGCCGGGCTCGGCCGGGTTCCACCACCAACCGGCTTCCGGCTCGAACTCGGCGTCGCCAGTGCCATCGAGGCGATAGCGCTCCAGGGGCACGGTCCGGGTTCCCGGGAGCGTCAGCGTCGCCTGGGTCGGCGAGTGGAAGCGGATGCCGATCTGCCCCGCGTCGCGCGTCAGGCTGGCCTTGCGAAACCGTCCGTTGAGTGTCTGCCCCCCGCCATAGGCGACGAGGACGCCGGTGAAGTCGGCGCCGCAGCGGAGATCTCCCGCGGACAAATACCAAGAAGCGCGCCCATCGGCTTCGTAGGCGAGCGCGCCCACCAAGATCTGGCTGCCGCTGCGGTCGATCAAGAAGCCTCGGCCGGGCTCGGCCGGGTTCCACCACCAGCCGATCTCGGGTTCGACCTGAGGCCGCGCCGCCGAGGTGGCTGCCACGGGACGAACGATGGGAAGCGGCGGAGTTGCAACAGTGTCGTTGGCAAGCTCAGTCGGCCCGCCGCTGGGCGCGGCGAGGTAGCCTGCGATCGGCGCCCCGATCGAGATGACCGCGAAGATGATAAGAAGGCGGGCGAGAGGCGCCATCGACACCCCCTTGGGCTTCCAGCCTATGAGAGAATGCAACTCTACGGAGCCAAAGCCCCGAGGGGCTGTGACTGCAGTCACATCGGTCTATTTCAGGTGCCCTTGGCGTAGGTGACGAAGTCGTAGTCCTCGCCGCAGAAGCTGCGACGCAGCGACGAAGCATGGAGCCAACCATGCCTCTCGTAAAAGCCGCGCGCTAAGTGGTTGTCTCGGAAGCATTCCAGCGTCTTTGCGCCGCCCGCTTCCGCGCCTGCGAGAAGCGCCTTGCCGACGCCGCGCGCCTGCGCGCCAGGATCGACGAATAGCATGTCGATGTGACCCTGGCGCACCATCGAGAAGCCGACGATCCTGCCGCCCGCGATCGCGGCGACCAGATCGGGCCATTGCGCCGAGAAGCGTTCGATGAAGAAGGAGGGCGGGCGTTGTGCGAGCGAGGCCGGGCTCATGATCCCGGAAAACGCCTGATGGAAGGAGTCGTGGGCGACCTTCGCCAGCGTTTGGACATCCGCAGGCGTCGCTGGACGCAGCGAGACGGCGGTCATTCGGTGCCCTTGAGCCTCGGGTCGAGCGTGTCGCGAAGACCATCCCCGAGCAGGTTGAATCCTAGCGAGGAAGTGAGGATCGCAACGCCGGCGAAAATCGAGGTCCAGGGCGAGATCAACGCATAGCTCCGGCTCTCGGCCAGCATGAGGCCGAGCGAGGGCGTCGGTGGCTGCGTGCCGATGCCGAGGAAGGAGAGCGAAGCCTCGACCAGGATCGCCGTCGACAGCGACAGGCTCGCCTGCACCAGGATCACGCTGGCGAGGTTGGGAAGAATGTGGCGGAGCAGGATGCGAAGGTCGCCAGCGCCGATGGCGCGGGCTGAGACCACGAACTCGCTCTCGGCCAGGACCAGTGCCGGGCCGCGCAGCAGGCGCGCGAAGATCGGCGTGTAGACGATGCCGATGGCGATCGCCGTCGTCCACTGCCGCGGCCCCAGCAACGAGATGATGGCGATCGCGAGCAGGATCAGGGGAAAGGCGAAGAGCACGTCCATGCAGCGCATGACGACGCGGTCTGTCCAGCCGCGGTAAAAGGCGGAGATGACGCCAAGAGAGCCGCCGACGAGGAGAGCGATCGCGACTGATACCAACGAGACCGCAAGCGAGGCGCGGTAGCCGTAGAGGATGCGTGAGAAGTTGTCTCGGCCGAACTGATCGGCGCCGAGCAGGAAGCTAAGACTCGGCGCCTCCATGCGGTTGATGATGTTCTGCCCAATCGGATCGTAGGGCGCGATCAGCGGCGCGAAGAGGGCGAGCGCGCACTGGACGACGACCAGCGCGCCGCCGACCAGGACCAGAGGGTGGCGCGGGATCATGCCTCGCGCACCCGCGGGTCGATCGCGACATAGAGCATGTCGACGAGGAAATTGATGACGACGAAGCCCGAAGTCACGAGCAGGATCGTCGCCTGGATCAAGGGATAGTTGCGTTCGGCGATGGCGCCGATGACCAGCCGGCCGAGGCCCGGAAGCGCGAAGACCTGCTCGACGACTATGGCCCCGCCGAAGAGATAGCCCGCGGTGATGCCGACCGCGGTCACGAAGGGGATCAAAGCGTTGCGGAGCGCGTGGCGGAAGATGACCATGGTCTCGCTGACGCCCTTGGCGCGGGCCGTGCGGACATAGTCCTGGCCGAGAGCATCCAGCATCGCCGAGCGCATGATGCGCGAGAGCGAAGCCAGGATCGGCAGCGCCAACGACACCGTCGGCAGGAACATGCGCGACAGATTGCCGAGCGGATCGTCGCGGAACGGCACATAGCCGATCGAGGCGAAGCCGGGCGCCAGCTTGTAGAAGGTCAGGATCAGGATGATGCCGAGCCAGAAGGACGGCATGGTGACGCCGACGATCGTGACGACGCGGACGACATAGTCGGATGCCGAACGCCGCACATAGGCCATCAGGCAGCCGGCGGGAATGGCGAGCGCGACCGCGGTTCCAAGCGACAGCATCAGGAGCTCGACGGTGACACCGAGGCGGGCGAGGATCTCCTCGCCGACCGGCGCACCGGTCCACAGCGAGGTGCCGAAATCGCCGACCAGCACGCCGCCGATCCAGCTCGCATATTGCTCGAACAGCGGCTTGTCCAAGCCGATCTTCCTATAGAGCGCTTCCAGCCGGTCGGGCGTGATCTCGACATTGGCGCCGAGCATGATCTGCACGGCGTCGCCGGGGATGAAGCGGATCATCAGGAAGACCAACGCCGACACGCCCCAAAGGACGACCATCAGGTCGAGGAGGCGCTGGGCAAGGACGCGGAGCATCCTGGATATCTACCAAAAGATCGGCCTCGCTCCGAGGGTGCTCGGAGCGAGGCCTTGTACTTCCCGCTTCCCGGTGGCCGGGGAGCGGGCCGGGACTTGGCCGCTAGCGCGCGAGCGAGGTCTCGCGCAGATAGCGGGTCGAGCGGGTCGCGATCAGCTCATAGCCCTGCACGTTGTTGCGCACGGCAGTGAACAGGGTCGCATAGGCGATATGCGCGATCGGGCCGCGGCAGGCCAGGGTCTGCTGCGCCTGGGCGTAGGCGGCCTTACGCTTGGCCTGGTCCTGCATCGTGCGGGCCTCGTCGAGCAGCTTGTCGAGCTCCGGGTTCGAGTATTTGAACACGTTGGTCGACCCGCCGGTCCGGAAGGTTCGGTAGAAATAGTCGTCCGGGTCCGGGCTGCCGCCGTTCTGCGAGACGAAGCTCTCGAAGTTCGAATTCCGCCAGTCCTGGATGAACTTGCCCTGCTCCTGGATCTCGAGCTGGGCCTTGAAGCCGGCGGCATTGAGCTGCGCCTGCACGACCTGGGCGACGTCGCGGACGGTCTGGATCGAGCCCAGCACCTTGAGCGTCACCGGCACGTCGCCTGCGAAGCCCGCCTCCTTGAGCAGTGCCTTCGCTTTGTTAGCGTCGTGCGCGTAGCAGGAGAACTGCGAGACCGGGGTCGCCCACTCCGAGAGTGCCGGCGAGAGCGGCCCGCCGGGAACGGCATGGCCGAAATAGGCCGCCTGCACGATCTTGGCGCGGTCGAGGGCGAGGTTGAACGCCTCGCGCACCTGCGGCTTGTCGAAGGGCGCGATCGTCGTATTCATGCCGACCAGCGAATAGGCGAGATCGCGCGTCTCTAGCAGCTTGACCGTCGGGTTGCCCTTGAGCGCGACCGCGGTCGACGCGTCGATCGACGGCATGAACTGGTAGATGCCGGTCGAGATGCCGACCTGACGGGTCGAGGCTTCCGGCACGATGTTGATCTTGAGGCTGCCGAGCTTGGGCATGCCCTTGTCCCAATAGCCATCATGCTTGGTCAGCTGGAGATAAGTGTCGGGCACCCACTGCGTCAGCTTGAAGGGGCCGGTGCCATTGGCCTCGCGCTGCAGGTCGCCGTGATTGGACGGCACGATCGACAGCACGACCAGCTGTGAGAGGAACGGCGCCGACGGATCGGTCAACTCGACCTTAACGTCATCGCCCTGCACGGTCGTCGACTTCACCAGCGCGAAGCGGCTGGCAAAGGGCGACCCGGTCTCCTTCTTGAGCACGCGCTCGAAGGAGTAGACGACATCGGCCGCGGTGATCGGCTTGCCGTTGTGGAAGGTGCCGCCCTTGCGGATCTTGAAGACGTAGGTCTTGCCATCGGGCGAGATCGTCCAGGACTCCGCAACCGCCGGCACGACCTTGAGGTCCTTGTCGACCGCGGTCAGGCCTTCGTAGATGTTGCCGTTCACGAGCGCGGTCGAGAAGGCGGTGGCGACATGCGGGTCGAGGCCGACCGGCGAGGCGTCGGTCGCGACCTCCAGAACCTGGGCCGTTGCGGCCAGCGGAACAATGAGCGCAGCCGCAAAGGCGGCGCGCTTGACGAGACGGATCATCGGGCTTTCCTCCCAAGCAAAGTCGGCCCATCTCACACCGCGACAGAGCCGGCGTCAACACAGGCCTCGGCAGCTTTCCGGTCGCCGCAACTTGTGCTTGGAGGCAATCCGCCCATCCCCCATGATCCCGCCGATTCGACGGCAAAAGAGGCAAGGATGAGCGGGATCTTCACCGCCCTTGGGCTGATGAGCGGAACCTCGATGGACGGCATCGACGTCGCCGTCATCGAGACGGATGGCGAGCGGGTCGAGAGCTTCGGCCCATGGGCGACCTACCCTTATCCCGACGATGTCACGACCGAGCTTCGCGCCCTGGTGGCCGATGCCAGACGCGCCGAGACCGGCGATCATCGCGACCTCGACCGGCGGGTGACCGAAGCACAGACCCGCGCCGTCGAGCAGCTCCTCAAGGGAGCCGGCATCGATCGCTCTCGGATCGCCGTGGTCGGCTTCCACGGCCAGACCATCCTGCACCGGCCTGACAAGCGCGTGACCTATCAGCTCGGCAACGGTGCTGCGATGGCCGAACGGCTCGGCATCGATGTGATCAACCGTTTCCGCGATGCCGACCTCGCCGTCGGCGGCCAGGGTGCTCCGTTGGCGCCGCTCTACCACCGGGCGCTCGCCCGCGATCTCGAACGGCCGCTGGTCGTGCTCAATCTGGGCGGCGTGGGGAATGTGACCTATCTGGATGGCGATGTCGTGATCGCTTTCGATACGGGCCCTGCCAACGCAATGATTGACGATTGGGCTTTGAAGCACACCGGACGCGCCTATGACGCTGACGGCAAGCTTGCGGCCTCGGGGAAAGTCGACAAGGCCGTGCTGGCGAAGCTGATGGACAACCCCTACTTCGCGCAGAAACCGCCGAAATCGCTCGACCGCAACGACTTCTCGGCAGCACCGGTGCAGGGCCTGTCGCCGGCCGATGGCGCAGCAACGCTGGTTGCCTTCACCGTCTCGACCGTCGCCAAGGCACGCGACCACTTCCCCGGCAAGCCGAAGCGCTGGCTCGTCACCGGCGGCGGACGGCTCAACCCGACGATCATGCAATCCCTTGCCGAGACGCTGAAGGCGCCGGTGGCGCCGGTCGAGGCCGTCGGCTGGCAAGGCGACGCACTCGAGGCGCAGTGCTTCGCTTTCCTCGCCGTGCGCAGCCTCCGTGGCCTGAACCTCAGCGTGCCGACGACGACCGGGGCGCCGAAGCCGATGACCGGCGGCGTGCTGCATCGGGCGAGGAAGGCGGCTTGACCCTCGAGGCCGCGCTCCGCGAGGCTTTTGCGCCAGCCAAGGAGGCGGTCGCCTCCGGCCGAATCCCGGGCGCGGTCCTGGGGGTGGTCACGCCTTCCGGAAAGACGGCTGTTCACCTGACGGGACTCGCCCAGCGCGTGCCGAGGAAGCGAAAGCTGACGCGCACGACCTGGTTCGACCTCGCCAGCGTGACCAAAGTCGTGGCAACCACCACCGAGGTCATGAAGCTGGTCGAGGACGGCATCGTCGGTCTCGACGATCCGCTCTCGAAGCACATCCCGGACCTGCATCAGTACATTGCCGCCCATCCGATCCGGAAGCTGACGCCGCGGCAGTGCCTCTCGCACCAGACCGGCCTGCCGGCGGTCGAGCCGATCTACACCTGGGGCAACGATCCGGAGACGCTGAAAGCGCATGTCCTTCAGCGCAACTGGCCTTTCGGCGCCAATGTCTATTCCGACATCAACTTCATCCTGCTCGGGATACTGGTCGAGCGTTGTCGTGGCCGCTCGCTGGGCAAGCTGCCCCGCGGGCCGGGCTTGGGCTTCCTGCCGAAGAAGAAGAGCTTCGCCGCGACCGAGCATTGCATGTGGCGCCGGCGCGTGATCGTCGGCCAGGTCCATGACGAGAATGCCTGCAGCCTTGGCGGCTTCGCCGGCCATGCCGGGCTCTTCGGCACGATCGACGGCGTGCTGCGCTACGCGCGCGACCTGCTGAACGGCACGGCGTTGAAGCCGGACTCGATGGCGGCGATCCGAACGCCGCATTCGCCAACGCGCACGCTCGGCTGGGAGTTCCGCCATGAAGGGTGGTCGGGTGGCGATCGGTGCTCGGCCGGGACGATCGGACATACAGGCTTCACCGGGACCGGGCTTTGGATCGACTTCGACCGCGGCTATGCCTGGTCGCTGCTGACCAACCGCGTGCATCCAAGCCGACACGTCGAGACCGGCATCCAGGGTCTCCGCCGCGACGTCGGCGACCGGCTCGCCTCAACGCTCGCGCTTTAGCCTCTGTGTCTGCCTACGCCCGAGGTTTCCTGTTGGTGATGGCCGCGACCATCGTCTGGAGCTCGGGCGGCCTCATCGTCCGCTCGGTCACAGCCGACACCTGGACGATCATTTTCTGGCGCTCGGTCAGCTCGGCGAGCTTCCTGATCCTCTATCTGTGGATCAGCGAGCGCCGGCTGCCCTGGCAGGCCTTTCGCGCCTCGGGATGGGCGGCGGTCGCGGTCGGCGCCTGCTTCGCCGCCGCCTCGATGTCCTTCGTTCTCGCGCTCGGCCTGACTACGGTCGCGAACGCGCTGATGCTGCAGGCGACCGCGCCGATCATCGCCGGCCTCCTGGCACGCGTGATCCTGGGTGAGCCGATCGAGGCGCGCACCTGGACCGCGATCTTCGTCGCCGTCCTCGGGGTCGGCATCATGCTCGGCCGCGTTCCCAGCGGCACCGATCTTCTCGGCACCCTGCTCGCCTTCTCGAGCGCCTTCTTCTTCTCCTGCGCGGTCGTGATCGTGCGTTCGCGGCCCCAGGTGCCGATGGTTCCGGGCGGCTTTCTTGCCGCTGTCTTCGCCGCCTTCGTATCGCTGCCGCTCGCTTCTCCGCTCGACGTGCCGCAGGGCGAGTGGCCGCTCCTGATCTTCTTCGGCGCCGGCCAGCTCGGCGTCGGCATGGCGCTCTTCACCAATGGCGCCAGGCACATCCCAGCCGCGACGTCGTCGCTGATCTCGCTGGTCGAGACCGCGCTCGGGCCGTTCTGGGTTTGGCTCGTCTTCGGCGAGAATCCAGGCGCCTGGGTCTTGAGCGGCGGCGCCGTCATCGTCACGGCTCTCATCGTCCACACGCTGGCTGGACGACGCTAGTCGAGCGTCTCGACCTCGATCGGGGTCGGCGGATGGACGATGCGCTCCAGCGCCGGCACCAGCGCAAGCTCGCGCCGGCCCGCGGCGACCGTCGCCGCGATTGCTTCGGCCATGCCGGAAGCGGCGAGCCTGACCGCCTCGGAGATCGACTTCGAGTCGAGATAATGGCCGAGGATCAGCGCCGAGATCAGGTCGCCGGTGCCGTTGAGCGGACGGTCCACGCGCGGCGCGGTCACCCGCCACGCCCCCTTGTTGGTGACGGCGATGGTGGAGATGCGCCCGTTCTCGGGCAGTCCGGTCAGAACCACGATCCTAGGCCCCCGTCGCCTCAGCGCATGCGCCGCGACGCGCGCCGAGTCGAGGTCGCTTGCCTTCATCCCGGTCAACTGTTCGAGCTCGAAGACATTCGGCGTGCAGATATCGGCAAGCGGCACCAGCTTCTCGGCGATGGCCTCGGGCACGCCCGGGCGCACGAAGACGCGGCCCGCGTCGCCGATCACCGGGTCCAGCAGATAGATCGCCTCCGGATTCGCGCTCTTGACCGACGAGACGGCGTCGGCGACCACCGCCGCTGTCCCCGCCTTGCCGAGATATCCGGACAGAACGGCGCGGCAATCCTTGAGGACGCCGAGCGCCTTCAGGCCGCGCAATAGTTCACCGAGCTCGGCCGGCGGGACGATGCGGCCGGCAAAGCTGCCGTGGCCCGGGTGGTTGGAGAACGCGACAGTGTCGAGCCGCCACACCTCGTGGCCCAGTCGCATCAGCGGCAGGGCGGCGACCGAGTTTCCGACATGACCGAAGACGACGGAGGACTGAATGGAGAGGATCGGCATTGGGGCGCGAACCATGCCACAGCCCTGGATCGCGACGATGGAAATTCCGCCGCCGCGAAAGCGCGTGTTCACCTTCGGTCCCGTTGGAACGAATCAGTACCACTCAGATGCGAACGAAAGGCGAGCGCCGCTACTTCTTGTGGATGTCGTATTCTCTTATCCCAAGATCCGGCGTATCAGCCTTGAGCCAGCCAGTCCTCGATCAGCCGCCGGGCGATGGAATCCGCACGCGGAAGCATTTCGCCCTGCGCGCCAAAGTCGCGGAGTTCGGCGCGGCTGAACCAGGCGCAGTCCTCGAGCTCGCTCTCCGCCATCCTGATCTCGCGGCTCGCCGCCGTCGCGTGAAAGCCGATCATCAGCGAAGACGGAAACGGCCAGGGTTGCGAAGAGTGATAACGGACATCCGCGACGCGAATGCCGGACTCCTCGAACACCTCGCGCGCCACGGTCTCCTCCAGGCTCTCGCCCGGCTCGAGGAAGCCGGCGAGCGTCGAATACATGCCCGGCGCCCAGACCTTCTGGCGGCCGAGCAATGCGCGGTCCTCATCGTGGACAAGCATGATCACCGCCGGATCGGTCCGGGGGAAGTGACTCGCCTTGCAGCCGGGCGCGGTGCAGCGGCGGACATGACCCGCCTCGACGCTCTCTGTCGGCGAGCCGCAAACGCCGCAGAAGCGATGCCGCGCATGCCACCACATGAGCCCACGCGCATAGGCGAGCAGAGATCCTTCCTCGCGTCCCATCAGCGGTCCGACGCGTCTCAAGTCGATCCACTCGCCGAAACCGGCGACGCGGCGCTGCGCCTCCTCTTCGCTCCAATGCGAAACGTCGACGGCGAGATGCAGGCGCTCGCCGCTCTCGCCGAGCACGGCGAGCACACGCGCTTCGTCGAGCCAGCCGCGCACCGCATCGACGGAGAGCAGCACTGCGCGCGGCTGCTCGCTGCCGATCACGAGACTTCGCGTCTGCCAGACGGCGACGATGTGCGCGCGCGGCTCGCCGAGCACGCGCTCGACCCAGCCTTCCTCGGTGCGGAGGTGGGCGAGCCGGTCAAGCCCGCCCCCGGCGTAGAAGTTTATGCGATTCATCGAGGCCAAGGCTGCGCCTGAAACAGTGTGTCAGTCCAGCGACTTGACGAAGATGACCTTGCCGTCGTCGTCCGCATAGAAGCCGTCGAGCCGTGCTGCCTCGCGATAACCGCAGGCTGCGTAGAAGGCACGGGTCGGCGAATACTGGTCGCGTGAGGAGGTGTCGACATAGATCCGCCGTCCGCCGAGCCGGCGCACCGCTTCGGCGCAGGCCTGCTCGAGGGCCCGACCGACACCGCGGCCGCGACGTGTATCGTCGACGACGATCCAGTAGAGGTCGTGGCTCCCCCGCGTGCCGGCGATCGGACCGAAGCAGACATAGCCGACAGGCTGGCCGGCATCCTCGGCAAAGATGAAGCGGTAGCCGCTCGCTACCTCGCCCTTCGATAGAGCATCGTCGACGAGCTCGACCGCGATCTCCTCCTCGCTGGGCGAGAAAAAGCCGGTCGAGGCGACGAGGCGGCGGACGGCAATCCGATCTTCCGGCCTGACACCGGCGCGCAGCGAGACCGGCATCGGTTCAGCCGACAGCGGCCCGGCGAGCCGGCTCGAGGTCGAGAGGGCGGATGATCTCGCGAACGATGTCAGCCTGATCGAGACCGATGCGGCGCGCGGCGGCGACAAGGCCGGCATCGCTGGCGAGGCAGGGGTTGGCATTGACCTCCAGCACCCAGGGCCGCCCGCGCCGGTCGACGCGGAAGTCGATGCGCGCACAACCCGAGAGACGAAAGAGCCGCCAGCAGCGCCGCGCCATCGCCTCAAGGCGCGCGAGCAGCACATCGTCGCCGTCAAAGTCGTAGCGGCGCGGCGTGTTGTTGTAGGCGTGCGATTGCGGGTCCCACTTCGCCGCGTAATCGACCAGGTGCGGCTGGTCGGGGGCAAAGCCGACGAACTCGATCTCCGCCGGCGGCAAGAGCCGCGGCGACTCCGCTGGGCCGACCAACGCGAGGTTGAACTCGCGCCCGTCGATGAAAGCCTCGGCAAACCAGTCGCCGCCGAGACGCTCCATGCGCTGCGCCTGAATCGCCCGGAGCGCCGTTCCTTCGGCGATCGAGGAGGCATCGAGGCCGATCGAGGCGTGCTCCCAGACCGACTTGACGATGAATCTCCCCTCCGGGATCCGGCCTGCGGCAAGGTCCTCCGGCTCGATCCAGGCCGCGGTGTCGATGCCGACGACGGACATCGCACGCTTGGCGACGAGCTTGCTCGCGGTCGCGAGGATCGCGTCGGCCGAGCAGCCCGTGTAGGCGATCGCCATCGAGTCGAGGAGCTGCGGCACCACGCCGATCAGCGCCCCCTTGCCGTCGAGGGACTCGACGAGGTTGAAGGCGAAGGCGGGCTTGAGCCGCTTCAGGCGGTCGGCGAGTCGCTGCAGGTTGAGGTCGACCGGAATCGGCACCGGCTTCCAGCCGAGAGCCGCGAGCTGCGCCGAGACCTCAGTCACCTGCAGCAGCGTGTCCTGCTCGTCCGGCGGTGCGTCGGGAGCGACGCGGCCATGGACCACGGCGACGGCTCGCCCGCCACTCCTCATGCGCGCCTCACCACCCTTCGGCTCGCGGATTGGACGATCATATCGATCAGCGTCTGATAGGGTATACCGGCTTGTGTCGCAAGGATCGGGAGATCCGAATGAAGAGGGTTGAGGCCGGCGAGCGGGTTGACCTCGATGAATGACGGCCGTCCCAGCGCATCGCAGCGGAGGTCGATGCGGCCCGCATCGCGGCAGCTCAGCACCTGCCAGGCGCGGACCGCCACCTCCTCGGCCGCGCGAGCGGTTTCGTCCTTGACCAAGGTGTAAGTGACGCGGGTCTCGCATTCTTCCTTGTTCACGAGGCCGTAGATCGTGCTCTCGGCGGTGCCGAGAAAACCAACCTCAAGGGCTCCGATCGAACGTGTTTCGGCGCCTTCGCCGACGAGGCCGACAGTGAATTCGCGTCCAGGGAGAAACGTCTCGACAATCGCCGGCTGCTTGTAGGTCGCGATGATGTCGCGGCAGCCCTCGATCAGGTCGGCCGTGCTCTCGACCCGCGATTTGCCCCCGATGCCCCGGCCCGTACCTTCCGCGACCGGCTTGACGAACAGCGGGAAGGGCAGCGCGACCCGCTCCGCCTCTTCCGGCGTCGCGACCACGACGAAGTCGGCGGTCGGTATGCCGTGCGCGCGGACGACATGCTTGGTGAGGCCTTTATGCAGCGTCAGCGCCATCACCAGCGTGTCGGAGAAGGTATAGGGGATCGCATAGGCATCGAGAAGAGCCGGCACCTGCGCTTCTCGGCCGATGCCACCCATGCCCTCGCAGATATTGAAGATCAGGTCCCAGCGCTTGCCGTCGACCAGGCGAGCCGCGAGAGCCTTCACATTGCCGACGCGCTCGACCTCGTGGCCGAGTCCTGCCAGCGCCCCCTCGATCGACTCGACGGTATTGACGCTGTCGAACTCGGCGGTCTCCTCAAGGCTGTATCCCGCCTTGAGGTAGTCGTCGCGCAGATCGTAGGTGAAGCCGACGCGCATGGAAACGCCGGAGGTCTACTCCGCCGCTTGCTGGAGCGCGACCTGCCGGTTCGTGCCGACCCGTCCCTCGGGGTCCGTGTAGCGATACACGTTTCCTTCGAAGTTGCGGATCAGCAGGTCATCCCCCTCACGGCCGACGACGTAATCGGGAAGCAGCGGGATCTTGCCGCCGCCGCCGGGCGCGTCGATCACGTAATGCGGCACCGCGTAGCCGGTAGTGTGGCCTCGCAGAGCCTCGATGATCTCTAGGCCCTTATCGACCGAGGTGCGGAAATGCGAGGAACCGGTGATCGGATCGCATTGATAGAGGTAGTAGGGCTTCACCCGGATCTTGAGGAGCTCGTGCATGAGCTTCCTCATGACCTCAGTGTCGTCGTTGATGCCCTTCAGGAGCACCGTCTGGCTTCCCATCGGGATACCGTTGTCGGCGAGGCGGTCGGCAGCGAAGCGCACCTCCGGGCTCACATCGTCCGGATGGGTGTAGTGGATCGAGAGCCAGGCGCGGTGCCTGCGCAGGATCTTGGCGAGCTTGCCGGTGATCCGTTGCGGCAGCACCACAGGCACTTTCGAGCCGACGCGCACGAACTCGATGTGCGGGATCTCGCGCAGGCGCGAGAGCAGCCAGTCGAGCCGGTCGTCGGAAAGCGTCAGCGGGTCGCCGCCCGAGAGCAGCACGTCGCGCACCTGCGGCGTGCGCCTGAGGTAGGCGAGCGCGTTCTCCCATTGCTTGTAGTTGAAGCTGTACTCGCCGCCGGTTTCGCCGACCATGCGGCTGCGCGTGCAGTAGCGGCAATATGTCGAGCAGAAGCCGGTGGTCAGGAACAGCACGCGGTCGGGGTAGCGATGGACCAGCCCCTCGACCTCGGTGTCGTGGTCCTCGCCCAGAGGATCGTCGGCCTCGCCCGGCGTCTTCAGATACTCGGTGCCGACCGGGATATGCGTCCGGCGCAGCGGATGCTGCGGATCGTCGCGATCGAAGAGGCTCAGGTAGTAGGGCGTGACGCCGACCGGCAGAGAACCGCTATGCCGCGAGATCGCCGAGCGCTCATCTTCGGAGAGGGTGAGGATGCGCGCAAGGCTGTCGAGCGATCGGATACGATTGCGAATCTGCCACTGCCAGTCGTTCCACTCGGCGAGCGTGGCTTGCGGAAAGAACCGCCGGCGAAAAGCGTTGGTGCGATCGCTGATCGGAAACCTGGGCGCGGAGGCGCGCTTCTTCTTCCCTACCGACATCAGTCGGCGGGTGAGGGCCTCGACGGCCGCGGCGTTGCCTGAATCGCAGCCGCGCGTGTGGATGGTACTCGGAGGCTGTTCGGCGTCGTTCGGCATGGGATGAAAGGCTCCGGAAGGAAGTGGTCAGTCAGCGTCCGCAAACGGCTTCGCGCTCAAGCCGACTCGTCCCACCCTGTTGGAGCCACCCCGGCTCCTGACCTGACCTTCCGAAAATCCCATCACCGGATCGAACTTCGCTTGGACAGGGCGGACAAGAACTTGGGCACCGATTGCGGACCCGCCCCCTACATACTGGGGGTGATCTCCCTTGTAAAGACTTTCTGACTCGGATTCTCGTATAGAACCGCCATAAATACTGATGAACTGGCAGTGCTCCCATGGGCGCACTTGGTCTCATCTTCGATTGTTACAGCAAATCGGCCCTGCGCCCTCAATGAAGGGCTAAAGTATCACTGTAATATCGATTGGCGCCGACAAGACCCGTACGGCGCTTCAATGCTTGCGCTCCACACTGCAAATTGCGCCCGCAGCGTCGAGTCATGGCGAGCATCCGGCAAAGAGTCTTCCAAGTTCCGCGGAGTCCTTGCCGTCGCGACTTCAGATCCGCCCGTGCCTATAGTTGAGCTGCCCCCGGATTTTTTGGACACCGATTTGTCCAACCGGAGGCATTCATGATGAAGTCGAGCATGAACCAAATCGAAACCAACGATGTGAATGATGATACCGAGGTCGGCAGGGTCGAGCGCAGTTCGTCCGGGCAGTCTCCTGGCCATGTGTTCCCTGGCCAGGGAACGACGC
>VGEN01000068.1 GCA_016869285.1 Alphaproteobacteria bacterium | reverse complement strand
CAAAGACCGACGTATCAGCCAATTGTGATTCCGGGTACTAGCGCAACGGCCAACTCTGAACTAACATTCTATCTGGACCACTCGATGGGGGCCGATCAGGTCAGGTCGCGGATCTCGGCAGAATGCCTCATTCCGGCACCTGCTTGGTCGAGCGCTCGACCCGGTCGAGAATCAGGTTGGCGTTGCGGACCAGCACCTGCATACGATCGACCTCGCGGCCGAGACAGTTGATCGGCCGGCGGTTGGACGAGATTCCGTCGACGTGCTCGATGCCCGAGACCGGCGCGGCATAGATCTCCAGCCCCACCTGCCGCGCTTTCAGGGTCAGGTCGAGCTCTTCGTAGAAATAGGGCGAGAGCCTGGGATCGAAACAGATACCGGCATCGTGCAGGCGGCGCGCATGGAGCGCGAAAGCGAATCCGCTCGGCTTGTCGACAACCACCGGCGCCGAGAGGCTTCCCGGCGGATACTTGATCCGAGCTTTCAGCCGCTCGAAGTCGTAGATGTCGCCGGAAAGGCCGACGGCGAGCGCGTTCGGCAGGCTCAGGAGGTGGCGTTCGAGCGACCCGAGCGCCGGCAGCGACAGGTGCAGATCGGCGTTGAGGATGAAGACGATCTCGCCTTCCGCCTGGTTCAGGCCGATGTTCCAGGAGCGGGCGACGCCGACGTTGTGCTTGTTGAAGCTGAACTTGTCGATGCGGGGATGCTCGCGCAGATCGGCGAACATCTCCGCGCTGTTGAAGACACAGATGACCTCCCCTGCGAAATCTTCGAGGTCGGCGAGCAGCCCGACGATGTCGAAGGGTGAATCGGGCGAGTAGTCGAGCACCGGAATGACGATGCTGCGCGGCGGCGCCTTGGCTTCGCGAGGGTAACCCGCCGCCTCGGCGCGTCGCAATGCGCGCCACGCGTCCCTGTGATGGCCGTCGGCCCAGAGCGCCAGCGCCAGGTCGTGCCAGATGGCAAAGCCCTCAGGCGCAACGACGATCGCCTCGCGCGCCGCCCTTACCACATGCGCCGCCTGATCGTCGGAGCCAAGCGCAAACCGGCCAGTGGCGGAACTCACCGGCGATCCTCCCACGCGGCCCGGCCTTGCTCGGAGAGTCCGCCCGTGTAGTAGCCCTGCATCGGGAGCTCGAACGGCCGATCCTCGAAGGACCGCATCAGGGCCACGAACAGTCCGCTGTCTCGCGATATCTCGTTCTTGGCGAGGAGCGAAGCGTAGCTGTCCCGCTCCTTGATCGAGTCCAGGCGGTCGCGCTCGGCGTCGCCGCTCATCAGCACCATCATGACGAGGCGATAGGCGTTGGCCGCGGCAAGGTCGTGAAAGAATGTCGGATGATAGTTGTAGAAGCCGTGATCCGGCCCGCCCTGATGCGGGACCGCATGCAGCATGAAGCCTCCCGGCCGGGCAAGCGCATGAATCGAGCGGAAGAGCTGGGCCTGGTCGAAGACATGCTCGGAGGTGCCGAAGTTGGTGACCACGTCGAAGGTCTCGCTCACCGGCAGCGGCCGATTCAGATCGTAGCGCCACGCCGCTTCTGTACCGTTGAGATCGATCGCGCGATAGGTGGTGCAGTCGAATAAGACTCGATAAAGAACCCTCGCCAGATCGAAGGCCAGCGTCGGCGTCGGCGTCGGCGTCGCGGTGACGGCTCTCACCTCGGCTTCGACCTCGGCGACGCGGCGCTCATCCAGCTTGAGCAGGCGTGCCGTTTCCACCAGGTCTCCGGCAGCGACGTTGCCGTAGAGGTTCTGCTCACCGAGGTCGATGACCCGGGCTGTACCGAGGTCGAACAGGCCAGCCTTTCGCATCTGCACGAGCAAGCGGACGATCGTGCGGTTCAGCGCCATCCGCGCCTCAGGGCCGTCGGTACAGGTTGATCGCGGTCTCGTTGTTGAGGTCATCGAGCACGGCGAGCTCCTTCGGGAAGACATAGCCGTGAATGCCGACAAAGCTGTTCGCTGCCAGCGCGAATACGTCGAACTGGTCCTGCGCCCATCCTTGCGTCGTCGGGACCCAGCGGCTCCTCGAGTTCACCAGGAGGAACCGGCCGCCGGAACGCATCCCGCGTGCGATCGCTGGGATGTCGAGGTCCGGTCTCTCGACATGCTGGAGGACATAAACGGCATAAGCGGCATCGAAGCCCTCGCCGCAGGCGGGGTCGGCGCTGAAGGACTCGTACGAAACCGCAGTGAATTGCGGCGATCCGACATAGTCGACCGCGAGCTTGCGCATACCTTCGCTGATGTCGACGCCGACGACGCGGCAGCCGACGGCGTCGATCAGCCATTTCGACAACCGGCCGATGCCGCAGCCGAGGTCGAGAACCCGCGACTCGGGAAGCAGGCCCAGGGAATGCCGGATGAGCGCGCCGAACCACGGCGTCTCGCGACTCCAACGCTCCTCGATCTCGTCGGGTGCATGGCCTTGCAGGATGATCTCGCGGGCTTCCTTCTCGGTCGCGACATCGAAGACCTTGGGCGAATAGCGGGGCTGATCGGCCGTAGACATAGCGCTCTTGAATTATGGATAGGTGAAGATGCCGCTCCGACTCTACCTGACAAGCCTTTGTTCCGACACGGTTTGGATGTAGCTTAGAGGACTGACCGGACCCGGGAAGAACAACCCGGCCGGGCCGCGTCCAAGGAGGGGAGCCCAAAGGCATGCGCCAGAAGCTGGAGGGCCGGAAGGCCGAGACCATCGACCGGGTGGCCGAGCTTGCCCGGGAGCGGCTTGGCGACTCGGGCAAGGCAGCCGAGGCCGAAGCCCTCATCCGTTTGTTCTACAAGAATGTTCCGGCCGAAGATGTGCAGGCCGAAGACCCGCTCGACCTCTTCGGGGCAGCGATGGCGCTCTGGCGGTTTGCAGAAACCCGCGCACCCGGCCAGCCGAAGATCCGCGCCTACAATCCGAAGTTTGAAGAAGACGGTTGGCATTCAACTCATACGGTCGTCGAGATCGTCAACGACGACATGCCCTTCCTGGTCGATTCGGTCACGGCCGAGCTGAATCGCCGTGAGCTCGGCGTCCACCTGGTCATCCACCCGGTCGCCCATCTTGCCCGCGACGCCAAGGGCAAGCGCAAGGGCCTTGCCAAGGATGCCAAGGACGGTCTGGCCGAGTCGCTGATGCAGATCCGCGTCTCGGCCCGGAGCTCTGCCGAGACCCTTGAGCAGATTCAATCGGGGCTCGCCTCGGTGCTCGCCGATGTCCGGGCAGCCGTCACCGACTGGCGCGTGATGCGCAAGAAGCTGCTCGACGTGGTCGCCCAGATCGAGAAGAAGCCGCCGCCGCTGCCGGCCGAAGAGGTCAAGGAAGGGCTCGAGTTCCTGCGCTGGCTCGAGGCCGACCACTTCACCTTCCTGGGTTACCGTGACTTCACCTACGAGGCGAAGGCGGGCCGAATGGCGGTCAATCCTGACTCCGGCCTCGGCGTCGTCCGCGATCCGGCCTTTCACGTCTTCGGCGGCATGCGCAACATCTCCGAGCTGCCGCCGGAGGTGCGCGCCGAGACCGAGCGCCCGCTGCTGATCAGCATCGCCAAGGGCAATCGCGCCTCCTCGGTCCATCGTCCGGTGCTGCTCGATGTCGTCACCATCAAGGACATCGACAAGAAGGGGGCCGTCGTCGGCCAATGGCAGGTCGTCGGCCTCTTCACCTCGGTCGCCTACAACGGGAGCGTCCGCGCCATTCCGCTGCTCCGCCACAAGGTGGCGGAGACGCTCAAGCGCGCCGGATTCACGCCCGGCTCGCACAACGGCAAGAACCTCGCCACCATCCTCGAAGCCTATCCCCGCGACGAACTGCTTCAGATCGACCAGGACCTGCTGTTCGACGTCGCGATGGGCATCCTCAACCTGCAGGAGCGCCAGCGGATCGCGCTGTTCCTCAGGCCGGACACCTTTCGGCGCTTCATCTCCGCCCTCGTCTACGTGCCGCGCGACATTTACAACACCGAGCTTAGACGGCGCTTCCAGGCGATCATCGAACAGAGCCTGAACGGCCCGGTGACGCAATTCTACACGCAGATCTCCGATTCCGTTCTCGCCCGCCTGCACTTCATCGTCCGGACCGACCAGCTCAAGTTTCCGGAGGTCGAGGCGAAGGCGATCGAGACCAAGCTGATCGAGGCGGCGCGCTCCTGGCGTGACCATCTGAGCCAGGCGCTGATCGAGGCCAAGGGCGAGGAAAAGGGACTCTCGATCCTCGATCGCTACGGCGACGCGTTCGGCTCGGCCTATCGCGAACGCTTCCCCGGCCAGATCGCAGTCTCAGATATCGATCGCGTCGAGGAGTCGCTGGCGTCGGGCCAAGTCGCGATGAACCTCTACACGCCGCTCGATGCCGAGGGCGACGAGGTTCACTTCAAGGTCTTCAATCCAGGCAAGCCGATCGCGCTCTCCGACATCCTGCCGATGCTGGAGAACATGGGCCTCAAGGTGCTCGAGGAGGTCCCGTTTCGCGTCAAGCCGAAGGGCGCCGAGACGCGGGTATGGATTCAGGACTTCTCGATGCGGCTCAAGGCCGGCGGCCAGGTGCCGGTGAGCCGGGTCAAGCAGGCCTTCCACGACGCCTTCCGGCGCGTCTGGACCGGCGAGGCCGAGAATGACGGCTTCAACCGCCTCGTGCTCGGCGCCGGGCTTACCTGGCGTGAGGTCGTGATCCTTCGCGCTTATGCGAAGTATCTGCGCCAGACCGGCTTCACCTTCAGCCAGACCTACATCGAGGACGCGCTCGCCGACCATCCGGAGATCACCAGGCTCCTGGTGCTCTTCTTCACGACCCGCTTCAGCCCGGCGGACCGCAAGGACGCTGAGCTCCGTGCCAACGGCGCGGCGGTCGAGGTCGAGCATGCGCTCGACGCGGTCACCAATCTCGACCAGGACCGCATCCTCAGGCGCTTCATCAACCTGATCCGCTCAACGCAGCGGACCAACTTCTTCCAGATGGGCGCAGGCGGCCAGCCCAAGCCCTATCTCTCCTTCAAGCTCGACAGCCAGAAGATCGAAGACCTGCCGCTGCCGCGGCCGCTGGTCGAGATCTGGGTCTATTCGCCGCGCGTCGAGGGCGTGCATCTGCGCGGCGGCCGCGTCGCCCGCGGCGGCATCCGCTGGTCGGACCGGCGCGAGGACTTCCGCACCGAGATCCTGGGCCTGATGAAGGCGCAGATGGTCAAGAACGCGGTCATCGTTCCGGTTGGCTCTAAGGGCGGCTTCTTCGTCAAGAACCCGCCGACCGAGGGCGGCCGCGAGGCGTTCCAGGCCGAAGGCATCGAGTGCTACCGCACCTTCATGCGCGGCCTCCTCGACATCACTGACAATGCCGTTGGTGGCAAGGTGGCGCCGCCCAAGGATGTCGCGCGCCTGGACCAGGACGATCCTTATTTGGTCGTCGCTGCCGACAAGGGCACGGCCACCTTCTCCGACATCGCCAACGGCATCAGCCGCGAATACGGCTTCTGGCTCGACGACGCCTTCGCCTCCGGCGGCTCGGCCGGCTACGACCACAAGAAGATGGCGATCACCGCGCGCGGCGCCTGGGAGAACGTCAAGCGGCACTTCCGCGAGATGGGCCGCGATTGCCAGACCACGGCCTTCGACTGCGTCGGCGTCGGCGATATGGCTGGCGACGTCTTCGGCAACGGCATGCTGCGCTCGAAGGCGACACGGCTCGTCTGCGCCTTCAACCATATGCATATTTTCATCGACCCGAGCCCGGACCCGGCGACGAGCTTCGCCGAGCGCGAGCGCCTCTTCAACCTGCCGCGCTCGAGCTGGAAGGACTACGACGCGAAGCTGATCTCAGCCGGCGGCGGCATCTTCGAGCGTTCGGCCAAGTCGATCAAGCTCTCGCCGGAGATGAAGAAGCTGATCGGCCTCGACCGCGACGCGGCGATGCCTGCCGAGCTGATCCAGGCGATCCTCAGGATGCCGGTCGACCTAATCTTCTTCGGCGGCATCGGCACCTTCATCCGCGCCTCTTCTGAGACCAACGCCGAGGTCGGCGATCGTGCAAACGATGCGCTCCGTATCACCGCAAAGGACGTCCGCGCCAAGATCATCGGCGAGGGTGCCAATCTCGGCATGACCCAGCGCGCCCGCATCGAGGCCGGTCTCCTCGGCATCCACCTAAACACGGATGCGATCGACAACTCGGCCGGCGTCGACTGCTCCGACCACGAGGTCAACATCAAGATCCTGCTGGGCGATGTCTGCGCCAATGGCGACATGACGATCAAGCAGCGCGACCAGCTCCTCGCCTCGATGACCGAGCAGGTCGGCGAGCTTGTGCTCCAGGATAACATCGACCAGTCGCTCGCATTGACGCTGTCCGAGGCCGACGGACCGCAGGGAATCGAGGAGATGGCCCGTCTGATGCGGACGCTGGAGAGGATCGGGCTGCTGGATCGCGCCATCGAGTTCCTGCCGGGCGATCCTCAGCTCGCCGAGCGACAGGCCGCCGAGCGCGGCCTCTCGCGGCCGGAGCTCGCGGTGCTGCTCGCCTACGCGAAGATGGCCCTCTACAACGACCTGCTGCCCTCCGATCTGCCGGACGATCCGACCCTGACCGCGGACCTCGAGAGCTACTTCCCGGACGAGCTCAAGAAGCGCTTCAAGACCGAGATCGCGCGTCACAAGCTGAAGCGCGAGATCGTCGCCACCGTCGTCACCAACGCGTTGGTCAATCGTGCCGGCCAGGCCTTCGTCTCGACGCTGGCGGACAAGACCGGCAGCGCCTGGCCGGAGATCGCGCGGGCCTATCTGATCGCGCGCGACGCCTTCGCGCTCGGGCCGATGTGGGAGCAGGTGCAGGCGCTCGACCTCAAGGTCCGGGCCGAGGTGCAGACCCAGATGCACCGCTCGATCCGCCGGCTGTCGGAGCGGGCGAGCCTGTGGTTTCTCAACAACGGCAAGCGCCCGCTCAAGATCGCCGATGCGCTCGCCGAGTTCCGCCCAGGCATCGGCGCGCTGACCAAGGGTCTCGGCCAGGCGCTGCCGGAAGGCGACCGCGCCGAGCTCGACCGCCAGGCCAAGGCGCTCGCCGATGCCGGCGTGCCGCGAGACTTGGCGCATGCGGTCTCGCAGCTCGACCGGCTCGCCGCGGCTCCGGACATCGTCCGTCTCGGCGGCGATCCGCTTGCGGTCGCGCGCGTCTACTATGCGCTCGGCCAGCGCCTCGGGCTCGACTGGCTCAAGAGCCAGGCAGCCCAGCTCAAGCCGCAGACCGACTGGCAGCGCCAGGCCGCCGCCGCCGTCCTCGACGACCTCTACGGCCATCAAGCGATGCTCGCCCGCCGCGTCCTCGCAGACTCCGGCGAGCTAAAAAAGTGGGTCGATGGCCGCGAGCCCTCCGTCGAGCGCGTCGACCAGCTTCTGACCGAGATGCGCGCTGCACCTGCGGTCGATCTCGCGATGCTCGCAGTGGCGAACCGGAGGTTCGGCGAGCTCGCCGGCGCTTGACCGGTCTAGGCCGGATCGCGGTCGCGTGCGCGGTCGAGGTGCTCGCGGATTCGGCGCAGGAGCGGCAGGACCGCCTCGATCTCAGCCGCGGTGGCGACCGGCGCCAGATCCGCGAAAGCCGGCCAGAGCTGGAGGATCGACTGGTCGCGCATACGACGGCCGGCAGCGGTCAGCGTCACGCGCTTGCCGCGCCCGTCGTCGGGATCGGCCGATAGCGCAATCAGGCCCCTCGCTTCGAGTCGCTGCAGCGTGTTGGTGATCGCGCCCTTGGTCACCTGGAAGGCGCGGGCCAGCGCCACCGGGCTCTTCCCGTCTCCCATCCGCACGAGATGGTTCAGCACGATGAAATGAGATGCGCGCAACTCGTCCGGTAGCCCTCTATCGAGGCGGGCGCGGGCAAGCTGGTCGATGATCCCGATCTCGTTGAAGAACGTGAACAGGATCGGGTCGCCGTCGGGGCCTCGCTTCTTCGCGCTCACGTCATCCTGATCCTGGTTTCAAGCGGCCAGCGCGGGCTCGGTGGCACCGCCGATCCGTATCCGACCCGTCCGAGCATTTGTAGTCGCATGCCGGCGCCGACGCCAAGACGAGCGTGCGCCTCCTCGAACATCGCGGCCATCTCCGGGAACTCCTGCAGCGCCTGGCTGACCGGATGGAGATCGAGCCCGAGCGAGGCAGCCCTGAGGTTGAGCCGCACCCAGTCACGGCCGGCGGCGAGCTCGGCCCGACGCGATCCGTCCCCGGAGACGAGCCAGACGTAGCCCATCGCCGACGCCATGATCCCGCGGTAGGTGTCGAGCCCTCGCCTGTGGGCCAGGCTTCCGGGATCGGCCATCCGTTCGCGGCTCAGGGCGCCGACGAGACGCATCGTCTCGAGCGCCGGCCCGCCGAGGAAGATGCCGTCAGGGTTTGCCTCTATCTCCGTCTTGCCGATCCGCATCAACCGGACGCTTTCCATCAGCGTCCGCTCGACCGTGAACTCGCGCTCGAACGCCCGCCAGGTCAGGTTTCGCAAGGCGTCGACGCGCTCAGGCGCGACGGTCCCTTCTGCGCCGGCGATGCCGGCGGTCAGGCTGGCGAGGGCTGCCGCCGCGACGGGGCGGGAGAGATCGAAGGGGCTCCGGTTGGAGCGGCGTCGGATCACTTACGCGAACAACGGATCGGATGACCGCTCCGCGGGCGCGAAGCCGATGCGCGCGACCGGCCGGTCGTCGAGCCTCGGTCGGGGTTCGCCTTCGGGGAAAGGCTCGATCGTCGCGGCGAGACCTTCGCGCGCCGCGGCCATGCGCAGCAGCTCGAGGAAGCACCCGAAGCCGATGGCGATCTGCCGGTCGAAGGGATCGGTCTCGGGCAAGCGGCGGTCGAGGTCGCAGAACAGCAAGATCCGGTCGGTGCCGCGCAGCTCGATCAGCCAAGGCTGCCGGTTGTGCGGATTCGGGGCCAGTACCGCATAGGCGAGCGCCCGCAGCCGCGGGTCGCCATAGGCGCCGCGAAGCGCCTCGTCCCAAGGTCGAAGCGCGCGGCTCGGCGTGCGGGTCGCAATGAATGCGCCAGCGGCTGCAACGGCCGCGGCGGTCGTGCCCGCGCCCAGGAGGGCGCTGCGCCGGGTGAGGACCATCGTCGACTCCATCTAATTCAATATTGAACTATATAGTTCAACGTTGAATTAGATGCAAGCCTCCCGTCACCTTGCTCTTTGGGTCGCTCTCTGGCGTGATCGCCGGCGAGATGACCCCCGCTTCCAAGCCCGCGCTCGCTGCCTGGTGCCTGTTCGATTGGGCCAACTCGGCCTACTTCACCGTCATCGTCACCTTCGTCTTCGCGACGTACTTCACCGAGGCGGTGGCGACCGATCCGACGGCGGGCACCGTGCAATGGGGTCATGCGACCAGCATCGCCGGTCTTCTGATCGCGCTGCTCGCGCCCATCCTCGGCGCCGTCGCCGATCAGGGACGCGGGCGGAAGCTCTGGGCGATCCTGTTCTCGCTGCTCTGCGTCTTCTGCACCGCCTGGCTCTGGAACGTGCGGCCGATGTCCTCGGACGCGACCTTTGCGCTGTCGCTCGTCGTCGTCGCCACCCTCGGCGCCGAGTTCGCGCTCGTCTTTTACAACGCGATGCTACCGGGTCTGGTTCCGCAGGAGCAGCTGGGGCGCCTGTCGGGGCTCGGCTGGGGCATCGGGTATCTCGGCGGTCTCGGCTGCCTTGCGGTCGCGCTGGTCGGCTTCGTGCAGACCGATCAGCCCTGGTTCGGCGTCGGCAAGGACGAGGCGGCCCATATCCGCGCGACTGCACCGATGGTGGCGCTCTGGTATCTCGCCTTCATGCTGCCTTTCGTGTTCATGACGCCGGATGCGCCGGGCCTGGGCCATCCGCCCAGGGCCGCGATCAAGATCGGGCTCGCCCATCTGGGCCGCACGCTCAGGGAGGCGCGGCAGCATCCCGATCTCTGGCGCTTCTTGCTCGCCCACATGCTCTATACCGATGGCCTCACCACGCTCTTCGCCTTCGGCGGCATCTACGCCGCCGGAACATTCGGCTTCAGCTTCGCCGAGGTCATCCAGTTCGGCATCGCGCTCAACGTCACCGCCGCCATCGGCGCCGTCGCCTTCGGCTGGGTCGACGATAGGCTCGGCGCCAAGGCAACGATCGCTGCCGGTCTCGTCGGTCTTCTCGTCTGTGGCGCGATTGTGCTGATCAGCACCTCCAAGCCCGTCTTCTGGATCGCTGCGCTCCTGATCGGCCTGTTCCTGGGACCGGTGCAGGCCGCATCCCGTACGTGGATGGCGCGCTACGCGCCGGACGAGCAACGGGCCGAGCTGTTCGGCCTGATGGCGCTCTCCGGCAAGGCGACGGCCTTCCTGGGGCCGCTGCTGCTCGCCGAGATCACGCGCGCCACCGGCAGCCAGCGCTGGGGCATGGCGACCATCCTCGTCTTCTTCGCCGTGGGCCTCGTGCTCCTCGCCTCGATCCGCGACCCGAAAGAGGCCGGAACTTAGGTGCCGTCCTTCGAGAACACGCTCGGGCGCAGCTACGCCGAGATCGGCCTGTTCGCGTCATATGCCCGGCGCAAGATCCAAGGGTGCCGCGACGGCCGCCGGACCGTCGTCTATCCCTTCGGCGCCGTCGACATGTACGGGCATGTCTGGTTCGACGCCCATGCGCTGCATGCTGTCTATCCCAAGGACGACTGCCAGGTCTTCTTCTTCCGGCCGCCACTGCCGCCCAAGTTCCGAGGAACGCTCTTCGATCTGCCCTGCCGCGGCTTCGAGATCGTCGAGGTCGACGACTTTCCGCTCGATATCTTCTTCCGCCTGAGCGCCACCGTCTTCTACGAGCGCCCCGACTTCGCCTTCGGCGACATTACCTTCGTCTTCGGCGGCGCTTCCAACGGCGCGCGCCACCTCTACCGGCGGGACGCGCAGACGCGCCCTTACCGCGCGACCATGACGCTCACCGACGGGGAGAAGGAGGAAGGCGGCCGTCTCGTCGAGCCCTTCGGGCTTGACCGCAGCCGGCCCTTCGCCGTCCTCCATGCGCGCGAGACCGGCTACAACCCCGCGCATTGGCATAACGCCTTTCGCGACTGCGACATCGCGACATACCGGCCGGCGATCGCGGCGCTGGTCGAGAGCGGCTACTCGGTCGTGCGTATCGGCGACCCGAGCATGAAGCCGATCGGCCTGGATCTGGCGCACGTGCACGATGCTGTGACGGACAGGCACCCGCTGCTGCACCCGTGGCTGGTGCAGCACTGCGCCTTCTTCATTCACTGCTTCTCCGACCCGCTGGAGCTCGCCCGCGCCTATGGCCGCCCGGCGCTCGGCATCAACTGCCATCCCGGCGACACCTACCCGCCGGAGATGGGACAGGTCTACGTCTTCAAGAAGTTCGAGGAGACATCGTCCGGGCGCCGGCTCGACTTCGCCGAGATCGTCGCGCGCCGTTTCACGCAGCTCTGGCACCAGACGCAGCTCGACAACCAGGGCCTTCGCCTGGTCGACAACACGCCGGAGGAGATCACCGAAGCCTGCCTCGAATTCGCCCAGACGCTGCAGAGCGGCCCGGTGCGCCAGCCGCGCTTCGAGGAATTCTGCCGGACGGAGTCCGCGCTCCGCCGCGCCTCCGGCGCCAGGCTGCCCTGGGAGCGCGACTTCTTCATGGACGTGCCGTGGACCTCGATGGCGCCGGCCTTCATGCGCCGTCAGCCGGACTTCCTCGACCGCGACCCGCCGCCGATCGAGACGCGGCCGCCGCCGCCGGAGCCGATGTCGATGGTCGCCGGCGGCAAGATCGCCGCGGCCGCCAACAGCCCCTGAAGCGCCGCATGCCTCATCTGATCGTCGATCGCCGCGGCGAGGTCCTGCACGTCACCATCGACCGGCCCGAAAAGCGGAACGCGCTCTCGCGCGAGGTGCTGGCCGAGATCGCGAGCGCCTTCGGGACCGCGGCCGGCGACGAGACGATCAAGGCCGCAGTGCTGACCGGCGCCGGCGACAGGTGCTTTGCCGCCGGCGGCGACTTGAAGGAGCTGGAAACGGTGCGCGAAGCGGCGGAGGCCCGTGCCTTCTCGACTGCCTCCAAGGCAGCCCTCCAAGCGGTGCGCGACTTCCCGGCGCCGGTGATCGCGCGGCTCAACGGCGATGCGCTGGGAGGCGGCGCCGAGCTGGCCCTTGCCTGCGACCTCCGTGCCATGGCCAGCCACGCTCGGTTCGGCTTTCTGCAGGCGAAGCTCGCCGTCACCACCGGCTGGGGCGGCGGTTACGATCTTCTCAAGCGCGTCGGCTCGGCGACCGCACTGCGCCTCCTGTCGCACGCGGCTGTGCTCTCCGCGGCGGAGGCGCGATCGCTCGGCCTTGCCGACGCCGTCGACGACAACGCCGATGCGGCGGTCGAAAGCCTGTTGGCGCCGATGCTGGCGCAGAGCGCGCATGTGCTGCGCGGCTTCAAGGCGATCGCTAGATCCTACGAACGCGAGGCGAGGCAGGCGGTCGACCGGGCGGAGACCGAGGCCTTCGCGAAGGCCTGGGTCCATCCCGACCACTGGGAAGCCTCGGCGAAGGCGCTCAGGAAGCCGGACTGATCGTCTCGGCGAAACGAACCGGCTGGCCCGAAGGGGCGCCCAGCAGCTCGCCGTCGCGCATCACCGGCCAGCCGCGGAGGATCGTCAGCTTCGGCACGCCGCAGACGCGCATGCCGGCGAAGGGCGTCCAGCCGACCTTGCTGCCCATATCCTTGTCCTCGAGCGTCTTCCACGCCTGCAGATCGACCAGCGTGAAGTCGGCGTCGTAGCCGCGCGCGATCCGGCCCTTTCCGGCGATCTGGTAGATGCGCTGCGGACCGTGGCAGAGGAGGTCGACGACACGCTCCAGCGAGAGCTTGCCGCGGCTTGCCGCCGTCAGCAGCAGCGGCAGCGTCGTCTGCACCCCGGGCATGCCCGAGGGCGAGCCCGGGTAGGTTTTCGCCTTCTCTTCCAGCGTGTGCGGCGCGTGGTCGGAGCCGATCACATCGACGACGCCTTCCGCGATCGCCCGCCAGAGCGCGTTCTGATGCCTCATCTCGCGCACGGGCGGGTTCATCTGCGCCTTGGCGCCGAGCTTCTCGTAGCAATCCGGCGCCGACAGCGTCAGATGGTTCGGCGTCACCTCGACCGTGGCGATATCCTTGTTGCCGGCAAGGAACTCCATCTCCTCGGCCGTGGTCACATGCAGCACATGGATGCGCCTTCCATGCTTGCGCGCGAGCGCGACCAGGCGCTGCGTCGCCTTGAGGCAGACGGTCTCGTCGCGCCAGACGGGATGCGCGCGCGGATGCTTCGCCTCGTCGGCGATGTGCTTGCGCTCCTTGAGGCGCGGCTCGTCCTCGGCATGGACGGCCATGCGCCGCGTGCCGTTGCGGACGATGCGCTCCAGCGTCGCGTCATCCTCGACCAGGAGGTTTCCGGTCGAGGAGCCCATGAACACCTTGACGCCGGCGCAGCCCGGTATGCGTTCGAGCTCGGCGAGCTTGTCGGCGTTCTCGGCGGCCCCGCCGATGAAGAAGGCGTGATCGCACCAGGCACGGCCGCTGGCGCGCGCGAACTTGGCGGCGAGATCGTCCGCGGTCAGCGTCAGCGGGTTGGTGTTCGGCATCTCGAAGATCGAGGTGACGCCGCCGAGCACCGCGGCGCGGGTGCCGGTCTCCAGGTCCTCCTTGTGGGTGGCGCCGGGCTCGCGGAAATGCACCTGGGTATCGATGATGCCCGGCAGCACGAACAGGCCAGTCGCGTCGATCGCCTCGGCGGCGCTGCCGGGATCGAGCTGGCCGATCGCGGCGATCCGCCCGTCGCGCACGCCGACATCGACTGCAAGCACGCCCGACGGCGTGACGACATGCCCGCCGTGTATGACCAGCTCGTACCGGCTCACGTCGGCGAGCCCTGCAGCTTCTTCTTCAGTTCCTGGATCTGCTGGCGCGCACCCGGCAGGAAGGGGTTCGCCTTGAGCGCCGCCTCAAAGGCCTTGAGGGCCTCGGCCCCGCGTTCGAGCTCGATGTTGATCATGCCGAGGCCCGAGAGCGCGCCGAAGTGCCGCGGCTCGAGCGCCAGCGTCTTCTGGATATCGGCAACAGACTCGGTGAAGTTGCCGAGCATGTAGTGGACCGTCGCCCGCTTGTTCCAGCCCTCGGCGAATTCCGGCGCGTACTTGACCATGCGATCGAAAATGTCGAGCGCCTGATCGTAGCTCTGGGCATTCATCAGCCGGATGCCCCGGCGCATCATGTCGTTGACGTTCGAATCGTCCGAAGTGGTCCACAAGATCCAGATCGCCTGGGTCAGCGCCGAGGCCTCGGTCTCGGACTGGGTATCCTTGAGGCGCGCGAACATCTTGTCGAGCTGGTCCTCGCGCGGTCCGGCAAGAGCCGGCGCGGCGACGGCGAGCCCGAGGAAGAGAAGCGCGAGGGCGAGCCTCAAGAGATGCATGGCGAGCCTAAGTATGGGACGGCCGCCGCCCATCCGCAACTGGGCCGGAGGGTCGCCGAAACGACGGGTGGCGACGGACACCTCCTGCATCGAGACGCTCAAGGCGATGAGAAAGAGCTTCTGCGGGCCGCGACAGGTCGCGCACAACGTCGTCGAAGACGCGCTACTCGTGCGCGGCGACAAAGCGCAATTCCGCTCGGAGCTGTCTAGGCTCACGAAGATCCGCAAGGTCGACAGCGCCACGTTTCGACCACGTCGCTGTGAATGAGATGGTGCGTGTTTGACGCAAGTCAACGCCCTGCCGTGCAGCGGCGCCTATCCTGAGTCAAATGTCCACGATAGGGCTCCGATGCGATTCCTACTCCTCCTTCTCAGCGCGCTGACGCTGTCGTTCAGCGCCTACGCCGACACCTATACATCCTTCACCTGGGTTTCTTACACGCAGCGCCACACCACGGGCACGGCGGTGATTACCCAGGCCGCGAATGTGTGGAATGCGAGCGGCGGCAATCTGTCGTTCAGCGCCACTGGCGTCGGCAGCTACATCGAAGACTTCATGCAGTCGAACGAGACCTTCGCGGTCGAAGGAATCCGCGTCGAGTTCGACATGACCGGCACGGTCGGCACCTCGCTCGGCTATGTCGGACCGTTCGTGCTGCTGACCGCGGACTCCGGCAAGGGATGGAACTACCGGCAGCCGATCGGCGCGCAGACTTGGTATCGCTGGGAATATCAGGGGACGGCGGGGGCAGTCGGCCGCCGCGGCCGCATCGGAAACCAAGATGCCGGGCGCGTTTCATTTTCCGGCCTCAATGGCGGTGCGGCGGCGCATCACGTCTTCACCGTGCAGCGCGGCGTCTTCACCTGGACGGTTAACGGCACCACCGTCTCATCGGGCGATATGGGCGCGGCGCCTTACTCGAACATGCGCCTGATCGTCGGCGCGCGCCTCTACGACTCCGGCCGCGTGCAGAGCGCCAGCATCACCAACCTCAAGGTGACCACTGCGGCTCCGGCCTATACCGGCCCGGCCAATGTCAGCGTCAGCGGCACGATCGCGAACAGCAGCGGCACGGCCGAGGCCGTCACCTGTTCGGGGAACATGCAGCACAAGAACGCCTCGGCGACCGGCACCGTCACGATCACCGGGGCCGTCGGCTGTTCGGGTGCGAACAATCTCTACATCAACGTCAACGGCACCTACAACGCAACGACGCGCACCTTTTCCGGCACCTACACCGACGCCTCGGGCGGCAGCTCGGAAGCGATCACCTTCACCGCCACCGGCACCGATCTGCAGTGGCAAGGACGGATGACCGGCCGCACATCGACGAGCAGCGGATCCCGCGCCTACGACCTCACCGTTTCCTTCGCGCTGCCGGCAGACGCCTATCGCGCCAGCGCCGACCTCAGCGACCTGCGCTTCACCGGCACCATCAACCAGACCCAGTCGATCACGATCCCGCTCAACATCCCGCAGATCAACGTCAACGAGAGCATCCCGATGAACATCAGGGTCTCCGGAAGCTGGGAGGTACAGGTCGTCCCCGGCACCGGCGGCGCCTGGACGCTCAGCGGCCACGCCAGCGGGACCTTCAGCGGCGACCGCACGGTCACTGCCACCGGCTCGGTGGTCGTCGGCGGCCAGACGATTGCCGTGCCGATCAGCTTCGACATCGCCGGCAGCTTCGGCGGCACGCTGTTCGGTTCGTCGGCCGGCAACAATCTTAAATTCACCGGCAACTGGACCTCGACCAGCGGCGATCAGAGCTTCGGCGGCAGCGTCAATCTGACACTGCCAATCGACACCAGCTCCGGCCGCATTCCCAACCTGTCGTCCGCCTTCTCCGGCGCGATGTCGCCGACGATCCCCAACTTCACCGCGCCGTCGGTGCCGATCTCGTTCACCGGCAGCGCCCCTCTCGTCATCACTACCCGATGAGCACCGCCATGACCCGCATCAGAAGGCCCTTGGTCTCCACATGCATCTGGGCAATCGCGCTGACTGCGATCGCGATCCTGGCCGGCAGCTCCGCCGAGGCGACCCAGAGCTCGGCCATCGTCGCCAACTCGACCGCCAAGACTATCTCGGTTGTCGATCTTTCGACGCTCACCGTCACGGTGACACGGGTGGTCGAGGTCGGTCCGTCGCCCGAGGCCGTCGCGATCGCGCCAGGCACCAACCACCGTGCCTTCGTCGTCTTGACGTCCCTCGGACGGGTCGAGGTTCTGACCACCGACACGCTCGAGCTGGTCGCGACCATTGCCGTCGAGAGCGAGCCCTACAGCATCGCGATCTCACCGAACGGCCTCGTGGCCTACGTCTCCAACAACGCCTCGAGCAGCGTCAGCGTGATCTCCGTCACCTCCGCAACCTTGATCCGGCACATTCCTGTGCAGTCCGGCCCGCGCGGCATGGCGTTCAGCAAGGATGGCCGGTTCCTCTATGTCGCCAACAGCGCCTCGGGCTCGATCTCGGTCATCGCCACCGCGACCAACGCGGTTGTCGATACGATCTCTGTCACCGACTATCCGCAGGACGTCGTCGCCTCCCAGGACGGCCAGTTTCTCCTGGTCCTGAGCGACACCAACCGGGTCGACGTGCTTTCGCTGCAGTTCGGAACCAGGCTCCGGAGCATCACGCTGAGCGGCAACGGCATCGCCATGACGCTCTCTCCCAACGGCGCGACCGTCTACGTCGCGACCGCGGCGGGAACGATCGACACCATCGACGTCGCCAATCTCGCGACCGCCGGCGCCTTCTCGGGCATCGGCGGCGCCGGTTCGGTCGCCCTCTCCGACACCGGCATCACCGGTTATGCGACGGACTCGTCCGGCGGGCGCCTTATCGCCTTCGACCCGACGGTCTTGACCCAGTCGAACGCCTTGGCCATGACCGCCGGCACCAGCGCCATCGCGGTACCGCCGCCGATCGTGCCGGTGAACGGCTGGTGGTGGAGCCCCGCGGAGTCCGGCCGCGGCTACGGGCTCGAGGCGAAGAACGGCAAGATCTTCGTCAGCACCTACCTCTACCAGGACGACGGCACGCCGATCTGGTATCTCGCCAACGGCAGCACGACGACGACGGGCTTCAGCAACACGCTCAACCAGTACGGCAACGGCCAGTCGCTGCTCGGCTCCTATCGCGCGGCGCAGTGGATCGCCGGCGTCAGCCCCTTCTCCTTGACCTTCACGACGCCGACGACGGCGACCCTAACCTGGGCCGGCGGCACGACCTCGATCGAGCGCTACGACATCGTCTCCGGCGGTTCCGCCGCCGGTCCGGTCGGCGGCATGCCCGAGACCGGATGGTGGTGGAACGAGTCCGAGAGCGGACGGGGCTTCATCGTCGAGGTCCAGGGCAATAAGCTGTTCTTCAGCGGCTATATGTACGACGACGCCGGCGTCGCCACCTGGTACATCTCGACCGGCGACATGACCTCGACCTCGCTCTACTCAGGAACCTTGCAGCGCTGCTCCGGCGGGCAGAGCCTGACCGGCAGCTATCGCGCGCCCGGTTGCACGGCCGATCAGGGCAGCGTCACACTGCAGTTCACCAGCCAGATCGCCGCGACGATGACCTTGCCGAGCGGGCGGCAGATCCCGCTCGCGCGTTTCAGCAACTTCTGATTCGCCGGCGCTTAGGATCGGGCGACTTTCCTCAGAAGGCCGATCATCAGCCTCACCTCGGCGAGCGAGAGGCCGCGCGCGATCCGTCGCTCGTGTCGGCGCACGCGACGGGTCGCTTCGCGCAGCAGCTTCAGGCCTTCGCTGCTCAGGCTGAGCGCATTGGCGCGGCGGTCGCCCGCCGCCTCGCCACGGACGACGAGGCCGCGCTTCTCCAGCCGGTCGATTACCGCGACCACAGTCGAGCGCTCGATGCCGACGGCGCGGCCAAGCGCGCTCTGGGTCAGGCCCGGACTGGCGGCGATGCGTACCAGTACGCCGAACTGTCCCGGTGTCAGGTCGATACCCGCCATCGAGCGCGCAAAGTCGGCGAAGACGGCGAGCTGAGCATGCCTCAGATGGTAGCCCAGCAGCTCCGGCAGAATGCCGTCGCCGGCGTTCAACCGAGAAGCCGGACGAGCCATAGCGAGATCGACGGAAAGGCAACGAGATAGAAGACGCGGACGGCATCGGCGCAGAGATAGGGCATGACGCCGCGGAAGGTCTCGCTCATCGGCACGTCGCGCGCCATGCCGGAGATCACATAGACGTTGAGACCCACAGGCGGCGCCACCAGGCCGATGCCGACCACGGTCAGCACCAGGATGCCGAACCAGATGCCGACCTCGGCCTTGGGCAGGCCGAAGTCGAGGCCCATAACGATCGGAAACAGGATCGGCAAGGTCAGGAGGATCATCGACAGCTCGTCCATGACGCAGCCGAGCGCGACATAGACCGCCAGGATCGCCAGCATCACGACATAGGGCGGGAGATCCAGGCTCGCGATCGTCGCCGCGAGCGCATCCGGGAGATGGCTCAAGGCGAGGAAAGAATTGAAGAGGTCGGCGCCGAGCAGGATCAGGAATATCATGCCCGTGGTTTCGGCGGTCAGCAGCAGCGCGCGCTTGAGCCGGCTCCAGCCGAGCGCCCGCTTCATCAGCGCGAGCAGGAAGGTGAGGAAGGCTCCGACCGCCGCGCCCTCGGTCGGGGTGAAGATGCCGGCATAGAGACCGCCGACGACGGTGACGAAGATCGCGAGCACGGGCCAGGTCTCGAAGAGGCCCTGCCGGCGCTGCGCCGCTGTCGACGGCGCCGCCGCCGGCGCTGCCGAGGGGTTGCGCCGCACATAGATCGCGATCGCGATCAGATAGCCGATGGTGGCGAGGATGCCGGGAACGAAGGCGGCAGCGAACAGCTTGGCGATGTTCTGTTCGCAGATGAGGCCGTAGACGACGAGGATCACCGAGGGCGGGATCAGGATGCCGAGCGTGCCGCCGACCGCGAGCGTGCCGGTCGAGATCGCGCCCGAATAGCCGTAGCGCCGCATCTCCGGCAACGCCACCTGCGCCATGGTCGCAGCGGTCGCGACAGACGAGCCGCAGATCGCACCGAAAGCCGCGCAGCCGACGATCGTCGCCATGGCGAGCCCGCCCTTGCGACGCCCAAGCCAGGCGTCCGCCGCGCGGAACAGCGCCGCCGACATCCCGGCCTCGGAGGCGAACATGCCCATCAGCACGAAGAGCGGGATGACCGAGAGCGAGTAGCCCGAGAACAGCGCATAAGGCGCGGTCTTGAGATGGGCGAGCAGCGGCGTCAGGCCGGCGAGCCAGCCATAGCCCAGCAGCGCCGAGACGATCATCGCGACCGCGATCGGAACGCGCAGCGCCATCAGCGCGAGCAGCCCGACGAAGCCGAGCACGCCGATCCAGATTCCGCTCACCGTCGCGCCGCCCGCAGGTGACGCAAGGTCGTGTAGGCGGTAACGAGCGCAAGCCAGGCGGCGGCGGGGATGATCAGGACGAAGCTCGACCAGAGCGGCACGCCCAGGATCATCGTCTTCTCGCCGTAGCGGAGATAATCGATGCCGCCGAAGACCAGCCGCCAGGCGAAGAGCGCCGCGACCAAGGTGTAGAGCAGCGCACCCAAGGCATCGAGCCAGGCCTGGCCGCGGCGGCTAAGGCCGGTCGTAAAGAAGTCGACGATGACATTGGCGCCGCGAAGCTGGCAGGCGGGCAGGAAGAGGAAGATCGCAAGCCCGGTGCCGATCTCGACCATCTCGAAATCGCCGGGCAGCGGCCGCGAGAACAGCCGGCGCCCGCCGATCGAGGCGATCGACATCAGCATGAGGAGGGTGAGCACGAGCCCGCCCGCGAGTGCCAGAGCCGTCGAACCTTGCTCCAGCACCCGCCCAAGGCGGGAGTCTTCGGCGGAGGCGTCCGCCACTACTTCGCGTACTTCGCGATCATCGCGCGGGCGTCGTCGACCAGCATCCTGCCGTTGGCGCCCTTGCCGTCCATGTCCTTGATCCAGGCGTCGATGACAGGCTGCGTCGCCGTCTGCATCTTGGCGACCTCGGCTGCGGGCATGGTGTGGAACTGCACTTTCGCGGCCATCGCCGCATCGCGGCCCGGCTTCTCGACATCGTCCCAGACTTTGCCGACCTTCCTCGCCAGCGCCATGCCGGAATTGTTGTCGATGACTTTCTTCAGGTCGGCCGGCAGGCCGTCATACTTCTGCTTGTTCATCGCGTAGAGGAAGACCGAGGTATAGAAGCCGCGGGCACCGGTGACCTCGGTCACATGCTTGACCATCTCATGCGCTTTCAGGGGCAGCGCCACCTCGAAGGGGATGGTGGCGCCATCGACGACGCCGCGCGAGAGCGCCTGCGGCAGCTCCGGCACCGGCATGCCGACCGGCGTCGCGCCGAGCGCCTTCAGGGCCTCGTTGATGACGCGGGTAGGCGCGCGGATCTTGAGGCCCTTGAGGTCGTCGACCGCCATGACCGGCTTCGAGACCATGAAGAAGCTGCCGGGCGCATGCGCATGCATGACCAACACATGCACGTCCTTGAACTCGTCGCGAAGGTGCTTCTCGTAGAATTCCTGCGTCGCCTGCGCGGTGGCCGTCGCCGAGGCGGCCATGAACGGCAGCTCGAAGACCTCCGATTTCGGGAAGCGGCCGGCGGTGTAGCCCGGCAGCGTCCACACCACGTCGGCGACGCCGTCCTTCACCTGGTCGTAGAGCTGCGGCGGACGGCCGCCGAGCGCCATCGCCGCGAAGATCTCGACCTTGATGCGGCCGTTGGATTCGGCGGTGACCGCGTCGGCCCAGGGCTTGATGAATTGCGCATGCGCCGGCGAGGGCGGCGGCAGGAAGTGCTGAACCTTGAGCGTGACTTCCTGCGCCGAGGCCGGCAGGGCCGAGAGCGCCAGAAGGCCGAGCAGAATGCGTGCGAGCATCGCTACCTCCCTATATTGTTAGACGATCGAACAATTTGACAGTCGAACGTTTGGACATAGAATAAGTCGCATTCCCAACACTCGCAAGACGAGCGAAAATGGTCGCGACCGTGCGTATCCGGCAATGGCCGAAGCCGATCGGGCTCGAGCCCGGTCAGGTGGTCCTCGAGGCCGCGCTCAATGCCGGAATCCCCTATCCCTTCGGCTGCCAGTCGGGCAATTGCGGTTCCTGCAAGTCGATGCTG
>VGEN01000067.1 GCA_016869285.1 Alphaproteobacteria bacterium | reverse complement strand
CCCGCGCCCCTTCCACGCTTTCCCTTGCGCCGGCCGCCGAAGTAGCTCTCATCCACTTCGATCTCGCCGCCGAACATCGCCTCGCTCTCGGCTTCCAGCTCGCGGGCGATCAGTTCACGAAGGCGATGAAAGAAAAACGCCCCTGTCTTGCGGTTCACTCCGCAGAGACTCGATGCGGTACGCGCCGTCGTTCCTGCTACGAAATGTTCGATCAGGCGATCCTGCTTCGAGACCCCCAATCGGCTCCGTCGTATCCGTCCCATGATAACTCCATAACCGAGTTATCTGGGACAGCCCCGATCGTAATAGAGTCGTTATCGAGCTCGATGGTGATCTTGGGATAGAAGGTTTGGGTAGCGATAAGCTCGCCCGTATACGGCTTCAGGATGAAGCCGAATCCGTCCCACTGAAAGAGATGGTAGACGGTGGAATCGATCTTCGCCTTGCTCGACTTGATGGCGGCCGCGATCTTGCCTGGCGGCAACTGACCGGCTTCATCCTTCTTCTTGTTGAACAGGAAGCTGAACATCGATCATGATCCCCGGGGCAAGCGTCCAAGCGCGCCTTTTTAGGCAGTGCGCCTGAAATTTGCCTTGTAACGTATAGACCGCCCCTTTTGGCCGGTCCACATCGACTATCGTTAGGACGACGCGTGCCTATTGTCGAGACACCGCAAGGTGGAAACCGAGGCCCATCAGCGTTGCTCCACCGATCATCCTGAGGAGCCGCGCCCCGGACTGGCTGCGACGCAGACCCGTAAGCAGGCGGTCCGTGAGCGCCACGGTTACTAGATCGGCAATGCTGAAGATGAGGTTAACGATCCAACCCAGGATCAGAAACTGCACCCAAGCTGGCCAGGCTGCGCTGGCATCGACGAACTGGGGCAAGAAGGCGAGGTAGAACATCGCCGCCTTGGGGTTCAGCGCCTCGACCAGAATGCTTTCCAGGAAGGCGCGACGAGCATCGTGGTCTCGGATCTGCGGCAGCGCCTGCGCATCGAAGCGCTGACGCATCATCGTCCAGCCGAGCCAGATCAGGTACGCCGCGCCGACGAGCCTCACCGAGGCGTAGAGGTCCGGGATCAGATGCAGCACGGCGGAGAGACCGGCCGCCGAGGCGATCACATGAACGAAGCCGCCGACATGGATGCCGAGCGAGGCGAGCAGACCGCCGCGCCTTCCGCGCGCGAGCGTCTGCGCCGCCGTGTAAAGGATCGCGGGCCCAGGAATGACCGCAAAGACGAGGGTGGCGAGGAGGAATGGGAGGAGGAGGTCGAGGCTGGGCATGGGGCCATCATACACGGACGCGGCCGTCAAGGGAGCGACGCGGTCGTTCCCCAGCGCTTTGCTCAAGCCGCAGACGCCCCAACGGCGCGACCGCGTCTTCGCCGATCAGACCGAAAAATATTTTGCGCGGGGGTGCAAGATCACCAGCGCCGAGGTCGACTGCTCCGGATCGAGCTGATCCTCCTCCGTCAGCGTGACGCCGACGCGATCCGCACCCAGCAGGTCAAGCAGCTTCCGCTGATCGGAAAGATTCGGGCAGGCCGGGTAGCCGAAGGAATAGCGGCTGCCGCGATATTCCTGCTTCAGCAGACCCTCCATGTCGCGCGCCTCGTCGCCTGCGAAGCCGAGCTCGGCGCGGATGCGCTTGTGCACGTACTCGGCCATCGCCTCGGCCATCTCGACCGAGAGGCCATGCAGGTAGAGATAGTCCTGGTATTTGTCCCTGCCGAACCAGTCGCGCGCGACCGTCGAGGCGTTGGCGCCCATGGTGACGACCTGGAGCCCGATGACGTCTCGCTCGTTGTCGGTCACGTCGCGGACAAAGTCGGCGATGCAGCTACGCTCGCCATCGCCCTGACGGGGCAGCGTGAAGCGCCCCGCCTCGGTGACGCCGTCCTCCCGGAACAGGATCAGGTCGTTGTTCTCCGCGGCCGCTTTCCAGTAGCCGTAGATCGCTTGCGGCTGAAGAATCTCGCGCTCCTGCGCCAATCCTAAGATGCGGCGCAGGATCGGCTTCAGCTCTGCCTCGGCGAAGCGCCGATACTCGCCGCGGGTCTTGCCGGATTTCCGAAAGCCCCACTGGAACTGGTAGAGCGTCATCTCGTTCAGGAACGGCACCAGCGCCTTGACCGCGACCTGCTCCAGGAAACGCGGACCGAAAAAGGGCGCTACCGGGATCGGCTGGCCGCGCGTCAGCTCGCGTCGGCGGTTCAGGATCCAGGCCGGATCGATGGCTTGGTCGTTGGCTGCGGCCTGGCCGAGCTTGCGCTTCTTGTTCGATGCCTTGCCCTCGCGCGCAGCCGAACGCTCGGCAACGAGCGAGTCGAAGTTACCGCTCATCACCTTGTCCATGAGCGCGAGCCCGTCGAAGGCATCTCGCGCATAAGCGACGCGGCCGCAGGCATAGGTCTTGGCGCAATCATCCTCGACATAGGATTTGGTCAGGGCGGCGCCGCCGAGCAGCACCGGCGTCCGCATTTCGCGCTTGGTCATCTCGACCAGGTTGTCCTTCATGATCACGGTCGACTTGACCAGCAGGCCGGACATGCCGATGGCGTCCGCCTTGTGTTCCTCGGCCGCCTTCAGGATGTCGGAGATCGGCTGCTTGATGCCGAGATTGACGACCTTGTAGCCGTTATTGGTCAGGATGATGTCGACGAGGTTCTTGCCGATGTCGTGAACGTCGCCCTTGACCGTCGCCAGCACCACGGTGCCCTTGTGCTGGCCCTCGACGCGCTCCATACGCGGCTCGAGAAAAGCGACCGCCTTCTTCATCGTCTCGGCCGACTGCAGCACGAAAGGAAGCTGCATCTTGCCCGAACCGAACAGCTCGCCGACCACCTTCATGCCGCCGAGCAGGTGGACGTTGATGACGTCGAGCGGGCTGTAGCTCGCAAGTGCGAGCTCGAGGTCTTCCTCGAGACCGATGCGGTCGCCGTCGATGATGCGCTGCTTCAGGCGCTCCTCGACCGTTGCCGGTCTCTCCTTCTTCGCCTTGGCGCCGGACGCGCGGCCCTCGAACAGGGCGATGAAGGCCTGCAGCGGATCATATCCTTCGCGCCGGCGGTCGTAGATCAGGTCGAGCGCAGTCTCGACCTCCTTCGCCGCGATCTTGTGCAGCGGCAGGATCTTCGAGAAATGTACGATCGCGCCGATCATGCCGCGCTTGACCGCTTCGTCGAGGAAGACCGAGTTCAGCACCTGACGCGCCGCCGGGCTCAAACCGAATGAGATGTTGGAGAGGCCGAGCACGATCTGCACCGCCGGCATCTCGCGAGAGATGCGCTCGATCGCTTCCAGCGTCGCAACGCCAAGTTCCCGGTCGTCCTCGTTGCCGGTGCAGATGGTGAAGGTCAGTGGATCGATCATCAGATCCGCCGGATCGAGGCCGAAGCGGGTGCAGGCGAAGTCGTACAGGCGCTTGGCGATGCGAACCTTGCCGTCGGCATCCTTGGCCATGCCGACTTCGTCGATGGTCAGCGCGATCACTGCCGTACCGAAGCGCTTGGCGAGCTCCATGCGCTTCTCGGCGGGTCCCTCGCCGTCCTCGAAGTTGATCGAGTTCAAGATGGCCTTACCGCCATAGAGCTTGAGGGCGGACTCCAGGACCGGCAGCTCGGTCGAGTCGATCACCAGCGGCGCGTTGGCGGCACCGCGGAAGCGGCTCACCACCTCGGTCATGTCGGCAATCTCGTCGCGGCCGACGAAAGCCGTGCAGACGTCGAGGGCGTGCGATCCTTCGCGGATCTGCTCCTTCGCCATCTCGACGCAACCTTCCCAGCTCCGCGCCTCCTGCAGCTCGCGAAACTTCTTCGAGCCGTTGGCGTTGCAGCGCTCGCCGATGGCGAAATAGGCGTTCTCCTGGCGGAGCGCCACCTGGCCGTAGAGCGAGGCGACCGCCGGAACCCAGAAGACCGAGCGCGCCCGCGGCCGCGGCCGCTTGGCATCGAGCTTCCTGAGCATCGCGTCGACCGCGCGTGTATGAATCGGCGTCGTGCCGCAGCAACCGCCGATGAACGAGACCCCGTCCTCGGTGACGAAGCGCTCGTGCCAGGTCGCCAGCTCTTGTGCCGTCAGCGGATAGTGTGTCTTGCCCTCCACCAGCTCAGGAAGGCCGGCATTGGGCTGGACCGCGATCGGTCCGGGCCAGTTCTCGGCAAGCCAACGGACGTGCTCCGCCATCTCTTGCGGACCGGTCGCGCAATTGAGCCCCATTACCGGAACGTCGAGGGCGCGCACGATCGTCGCTGCGCCGGCGATGTCGGTTCCGACGAGCAGCGTGCCGGTCGTCTCGACCGTGACCGTGCACAGGATGGGGAGGTCGAGACCGGCCTCGGCGACGGCCCGCTTGGCGCCGTTGACGGCAGCTTTGAGCTGCAACGGGTCCTGGCAGGTCTCGACGATGTAGGCATCGATGCCGCCGGCGGCGAGACCGCGCGCCTGAATGGCCAGCGCGTCCTCGAGCGTCTGGTAGTCGATGTGCCCCAGGCTCGGCAGCTTGGTGCCGGGGCCGATCGAGCCCAGCACGAAGCGCTCGTCGGCGAAGGCGGAGGCCGCTTCGCGCGCGAGCTCGGCCGCGCGCTTGTTGTAGTCGAAGGCGCGGTCTTCGAGCCCGAACTCGCCAAGCGTGATCGGCGAACCGCCGAAGGTGTTGGTCTCGACGCAGTCCGAGCCCGCCTCGAGGAAGCCGCGGTGGAACGCCTTGACGACGTCGGGGCGTGACTCGTTCAGCACCTCCGAGCAGTTCTCGGCGCCGAGGAAGTCCTTTTGCACGTCGAGATCGAGGGCCTGCAGATGGCTGCCGAGCCCTCCATCGCAAAGCAGCACGCGCTCGTTGAGTGCCGCCAGGAAACGATTGGCGCTCATGCGGCCTGTCCTGCGGGTTGCGGCCGGACGCCGAGCAGATGGCACAGCGCGTAGGTCATCTCGGCGCGATTGAGCGTATAGAAATGGAATTCGCTGACGCCGTTGAACCGAAGCTTCTGGCAAAGCTCGGCCGCGGTCGTGATGGCAACCAGCCGCCGCGTCTCAGGATCGTCGTCGAGCCCGGCGAAGCGCTCGGCGAACTTCGCCGGCACGGCGATGCCGTTGGCGGTGGCAAACTTCACCATCTGGGCGAAGTTGGTAACAGGCATGATTCCGGGGACGATCGGCACGTTGATCCCGGCGTTGCGCGCGCGGTCGACGAAGCGCAGATAGACATCGGCATCGAAGAAGAAATTGGTGATCGCCCGCGTCGCGCCGGCGTCGATCTTGCGCTTGAGCGCATCGAGGTCGGCCTGGGGCGAGGCCGCTTCCGGGTGCACCTCCGGAAAGGCCGCGACGCTGAGGTCAAAGTCGGAGACCTTGCGCAGCCCCTCGACCAGCTCCGAAGCGTAGCGATAACCATCGGGATGGACGCCGACGCCTTCGGCCGGAATGTCGCCGCGGAGCGCCACCAGGTATTTCACGCCCATCCGGGCGTAGGTGCGGGCAACATCATCGACCTCGTCGCGGCTGGCGCCGACGCAAGTCAGATGCGCGGCCGGCGTCAAGCCGGTCTCATCGAGGATCCGGCGTACCGTGGCATGCGTACGCTGGCGCGTCGTGCCGCCGGCCCCGTAGGTGACGGAGACGAAGCGCGGATTGAGCGGCGCCAGCCGCTGAATCGCCTGCCATAGCGCCTGCTCCATCGCCTCCGTCTTGGGCGGGAAGAATTCAAAGGAGACAAGCGGGATCATCGCTGCCCTCTCTGCGGGCTGCGCGCCGGATCGTTGGCGGGTGAGCTGCGCGGCCGGCGCGCGCTCTGCTGCTCGGCTGGCCGGCGGCCGAGCCAGATGCCGACGGTCAGCGGCCGCCCGGCGAGGTGGATCGGCGGCTCAGGCGAGAGCCCCGCAGCCTTCAGCCAGCCCTGGATCTCGGCATCCGAGAATCCCAGGCGGCGATGCGCGTGGCTCTGACGCAGCTCTTCGAGGTCGTGCGGGGCAAAATCGACAATAGCGAGGCGGCCGCCGGGCGCGAGCACGCGGGCAGCCTCAGCCGTCGCCTGGTCCGGCCGCTCGGAATAGTGCAGGACCTGATGGATGACGACATGCTCGAAGCTGCGATCGGCGATCGGCAGCGTGTACATGTCGGCAAGTCGCACCGAGCAGTGGCGGAGGCCCGCCTTGTCGAGGTTGGCGCGGGCGACCGCGAGCATCTCGCGCGAGGAGTCGATGCCGAGCCCGCGCTCGATCTTGGGTCCGAGCAGCTCGAGCATCCGGCCGGTGCCAGTGCCGATATCGAGAAGCCCGCCATGGCCGTCGGGCTCCAGCGCGCGGACCAAGGCCGATTCGACCTCTGCCTCGTCGATGTGAAGTGAGCGGACCCGGTGCCAGTCGGGCGCGTTGACCCGAAAATACGCAGATGCCGCATCGGCACGGACTCGGCGAATCTCCCGAAGCCGGGCCCGGTCGCGCTGCAGCGTCGGGTCCTCGGCCGGCAGGGCCGCCACCAGCTCGCGCGCAAGACCCGCCGCCGTCCCACCCCCGACAAGCCGGAAGAAGGCCCAGCTGCCTTCCTGGTAGCGCTCAAGCAGGCCCGCCTCGCCCATCAATTTCAAGTGACGAGAGATCCGCGGTTGGCTTTGTCCGAGTACCTGGGTGAGCTCGCTGACCGTCAGCTCGGCCTCGGCGAGCAAAGCCAACAGCCTTAGCCGCGTCGGCTCGGCTGCTGCCCGGAGGATGGTGAGGATACGTTCCACGGTTTCAGGTGCTTCTAAAGATATAAGGACATCTTTATATGCGAAAGCGTCTATGAGCGCAACTGTCGCTTCAGGGCCACAGCCGGGAGCCCCTAGTCCCTTGAAGGGGCTTACCGTGTGGCGTTTTCACCGAGCCTGTGATACCCGAACGGTTCGCTCGGATTAACCGTTCGGCAATCATCTGCGCGCTATAAGCCCCCTTAGAGATTCCTATATGGCCCGCGCCCGCTCCGTGCTCTCTCGCCTAGCTCCCCTGCTATCGGCCGCCGCTTTGCTGGGCGGCTGCGCATCGATGAACGACGAGGCGCGCGACCCGCTCGAGCCGCTCAACCGGCACATCTTCGCGCTGAACCAGGCGGTCGACGTCGCCCTGGTGCGGCCGATCGCGGTCACTTATCGCGAGGTGGTGCCGGAAGAGATCAAGAAGGCCGTCAACAACTTCCTCAACTACCTCAAGTCCCCGGTCATTCTCGCCAACGACCTGATGCAGGGCGAGTGGAGGCGGGCCGGCGAGACGACCGAGCGCTTCCTCTACAACACGCTGTCGCTCGGCCTGGTCGATGTAGCGACACATATTCCGTTCCACGACGAGGACTTCGGACAGACCCTCGCGGTCTGGGGCGTTGGCGAAGGTCCTTATCTGGTGCTGCCGCTGATCGGCCCGTCGAACCCGCGCGACGGCGTCGGCATCGTCGTCGATTGGTTCATTGATCCCGTCTACTGGATCGCCCTCGAGAACCAATGGGACGGCTTCATCTACGGACGCACAGCTGCCCGGGTCATCACCGCGCGCGTCGACACGCTCAAGATCACCGACGACCTGGAGCGTACCTCGCTCGACTACTATGCCGCGATCCGCGACATCTACCGCCAGCGCCGTGCCGACGAGATTCGTAATCGGGCAACGGGTCCGACGCCTCGCTCGTTTTTCGATGGCGGCAGCAAGGCGCTTGCCTCCGAAGGATCGCCGAGCAGGACGGCAGTCGCCAACTGAGATGATCGATCGTCGTTCTTTTCTTGCGACGGCGATCGTCGCTGCGATCGCGAGCGCGCCGAGCGTCGCGTCGTCGGCCAATCCCGAGGCAGCGAAGACCTTCGTGCGCAACCTCGCGAACGAGGCGATCGAGGTCATGGGCAGCAAGGGAACCCCGAATCCCGAGCGGATCGCCAAGTTCCGCGAATTGTTCAAGCGTGGCTTCGACGTCGAGGCGATCGGCCGCTTCGTTCTGGGCCGCTATTGGCGCGACGCGACGGAGGTCGAGCGGCAGGAGTACCTCCGGCTGTTCGAGGATTTAATCGTGCACACCTACGCAGGCCGTTTCAGCGAGTACTCGGGCGAGACGCTGACCGTGCTCGATGTGCGACCGGAAGAGGATCGCGTCCTCCTGGTGACGAGCCACGTCAACCGCATTGCCGGCCCTCCGATTCGCTTGGACTGGCGCGTCGTCGAGCGCGACAGTGGCTTCAAGATCGTCGACGTCGTCGTCGAGGCCGTCAGCATGAGTGTGACCCAGCGCTCCGAATTCGCCTCGGTGATCCAGCGCGGCGGCGGACGGGTTTCAGGATTGCTCGCGGCGCTGCGCGACAAGACGAAGAGCCTGCAGACGAGATAGGCGAATGGCGGCCTACATCATCGGCGAGATCGAGATCACCGATCCCGAAGCGTACAAACGTTACACCGCCCAGACACCCGGCGTGATCGCCAAGCATGGCGGCCGCTTTATCGTGCGCGGCGGCAATGGCGAGGCGGTCGAAGGCGCGGCGCCGAAGCGCGTCGTCGTCATCGAGTTTCCTGACCGCACCACCGCAAAGCGCTTCTATGGATCGCCCGAGTACCAGGAGATCCTGAAGATCCGGCTCTCTGCCTCAAGCGGCCGGCTGTTTCTGGTCGACGGCGTCGACTCGCCGAATCCGCCGGCCGGCGCATAGCCGCAACGTCAGCGGCCACGCGCGATCCGATGGTGGAGCCGCTGAAATGTTGAGCGTACCTTTGGCTCTCGGCCTCGCTGCGTCGATCGTCGCGACCTCGTTCCTCTCAGGCCTTTTCGGAATGGCAGGCGGCATGGTCCTGATGGGCCTCCTGCTCCTGTTCATGCCGGTGCCGGCGGCCATGGTGCTGCACGGCATCACCCAGGTAGCCTCAAACGGGGCCCGTGCCTGGCTCTGGCGCGAGCACATCATCTGGAAGCTGTTCATCGGCTACATGGCCGGCGCGGTCGCGGCCCTCGCGCTGTTCGCCGCGATCCAGTTCATCCCGAGCAAGGCCGTCGTTCTGATTTTTATCGGGCTCGCGCCCTTGATGGCGCTCGCCATGCCCGACCGGCTGATGCCGAACCTGCTGAAGCCGACGCACGCCGCGGCCTGCGGCTTCGTCTGCACGGTCCTCCAACTTCTGGCCGGCGTCTCGGGGCCGATTTTCGACGCTTTCTTCGTCAAGTCCGGCATGGGCCGGAAGGCCCAGGTCTCGACCAAGGCTGTCGCCCAGACCTTCGGCCACTTCGTCAAGCTGGTGTATTTCGGCGGCATCGTCGTCTCGGACGAGAACTACGTCGCGCCTGAGCTGATGGTCGTCGCGGTGGCGACCGCGATCGTTGGCACCTGGCTGTCGAGGCGCGTCCTCGAAGGTATGTCCGACGCCAACTTTCGCGCCTGGAGCCAGCGGATCATCGTGACGATCTCAGTCGTCTATCTCAGCCAAGGCTTCTACCTCGCCGTCGTCGGCTAGAATCAGCGGGCGAGGCGCCCCAGCGCCTCGACCTCGGAAAGCCAGCGCCGCCGCTGCTCGTTCGAGACGGTCTCGATGCTGCCGAGCACAAGGTCGCGGATCGGCGCGAATCCGACAAAGCCCAGGATGTTGCGCTTCAGCATCTTCAATGCGTGGGCCCCGAAGTACCATCGATAGATGAAGGCAGGCATGCCCATGGTGACGATGATGCGCGCCGACTTGCCGGTCAGGAGCGGCCGGAAGCCCATCCGCGTGTTGGCCTTGACCGTGGCGAAGCCCGGCTGCAGGACGCGCTCCAGGAAGCCCTTGAGCAACGCCGGGAGGCACCCGTACCAAAGCGGAAAGATGATCACGAGATGATCGGCGGCGCCGATCGCCCGCTGCGCTACCTCGAGATCGGGCTCGAGCGGTTGCGGTGGGCTGAAGCCTTCATGGAGGATCGGATCGAAGCGCATCTGCGAGAGCGCGAAGACGCGAGCGCGATGGCCTCCGGCCGCGGCGCCGCTCCGATAGGCCTCGGCCAGCGCCTCGCCATAAGTGCCGGCCTTCGGATTGCCGACGATGATCGCGACTTCCGCCACTCGACCTCTCCTTGGGCAACAAGGAGAGCTTCTAGGGCGTAGGGCTGGCCTTCGCCTTGATCCAGCTCAACCTCGTCAACTCCAGCCAGACGGCGGCACGAAGCCGCCGATCAGGCGTTCCAGCCATTGCGAGACTGCGATCGTCGTGCGGTCCTGGCCGAAGGCGCCGATGATCTGAAGCCCGGAAGGCAGGCCGTCACGGGCGAGCCCCGCCGGTGCGGCGGTTGCCGGCAGGAAAGGCATGATCGGGAGCCCGGCCCAGAAGAGCTGGTTCGAATAGGCGACCGGCTTGCCATTGATCGGAAGGAACCGCTTGTCGCGGTCGGGCTCGCCGTTGTGCGGAAAGGCGGTGGTCGGCGCCACCGGGGCGATCAGCACGTCCCAACTCTCGAAGAACCGCGCCCAGGCGCGGCGCAGCTTGGCGCGGGTCTCGTTCCAGCCGATCCAGTCGCGGTGGTAGAGCGTTGCCCCTCTGATGACCGTCGCGTAGTAGCCGCGATCACCGTCGCTCAGGGTCGGCAGCTTCTTCAGATAGCCCTCGAACACGTCCTTCGGTTGCCGTGCCGCCGTGGTGCCGCGAAGCAGGCGGAGATAAGTAGTGTGCGCCAGCTCGACATCGAAGTCGGGCCGCGCCTTGTCATCGACCGTGGCACCGGCTCTTGCGATGGCCTCGACCGCCGCCTGAAGCCGGTCCCCCACCGCGGCATCGACCGGCGAGCGCGGATCGTCGGCCCAGACCGCCACACGCAGCCCCTTGAAGCCGTCGGCAACGGTTGGCCGCAGGTCGAGCTTCCAGACGCTCGCCTCGGCGCCGTCGGCGCCTGCGATCAGGCCTAGTTCGAGATCGAGATCCTCGGCCGCACGCCCCATCGGTCCGACGACCGACAGGTCGCCGGCGCCGACGATGCCCGGCGGCATCTGGCCTCGCGTCGGCACGATGCCGTAGCTCGGCTTGTGCGCGTAGGTTCCGGTGTAGTGCGCGGGGTTGCGGAGCGAGCCGCCGATGTCGCTGCCGGCCTCAAGGCCGGTGAGGCCCGCCGCCAGCGCCGCCGAGGAGCCGCCTGACGAACCGCCGGGAACGCGTTCGAGATTCCAGGGGTTGTTGGTCCGGCCGTAGATCTCGTTAGCCGACTGAAAGTCGCCCAGCAGGAGCGGCACATTGGTCTTGCCGAAGACGATCGCGCCGGCACGCTTCAGCCGCTCGACCACAGCCGCATCGGCGATTGCGACATTGTCCTTCCAGGCAGGGTTGCCCCAGGTCGTCTTCCAGCCGGCGACGTCATAGGATTCCTTCACCGTCATCGGCAGCCCGTGCAGCGGCCCCCTTACCTCGCCGCGCGCGAGCTCGCGATCGGCCTCACGCGCCTCGGTGAGCGCCTTATCGCCGTCGATGACGACAACGGCATTGATCTTCGGGTTGTGACGGGCGATGCGGTCGAGGTAGAGCCGCATCAGCTCTTCCGACGAGATCTCGCGCCGGCGCAGCTTGCGGGCCAGCACATGGGCGGGCTCGAAGGCGAGATCGACCATGTGCCTTCCCTCCTCCGTGCCGCCTCAGCTTCGAGTCAGCGGCTTGTACTTGATCCGGTGCGGCTGGTCGGCATCAGCGCCGAGGCGGCGCTTCCGGTCGGTCTCATAGGCTTGGTAGTTCCCCTCGAACCACTCGACATGGCTGTCGCCTTCGAAGGCGAGGATGTGCGTGGCGATGCGATCGAGGAACCAACGGTCGTGGCTGATGACCACGGCGCAGCCGGCAAATTCGAGCAGGCCTTCCTCGAGCGCGCGGAGCGTATCGACGTCGAGGTCGTTGGTCGGCTCGTCGAGCAGCAGCACGTTGCTCGGCTTCCTCATGATCTTGGCGAGGTGCACGCGGTTGCGCTCGCCGCCGGATAGGATGCCGACCTTCTTCTGCTGGTCGGCGCCCTTGAAGTTGAAGAGGCCGCAATAGGCGCGGCTCGGCATCTTGCGGCGGCCGAGATCGATCTCCTCGGCGCCGCCGGAGATCTCCTCCCAGACCGTCTTGCTGCCGTCGAGCGTGTCGCGCGACTGGTCGACATAATTGAGAATCACAGTCTCGCCAAGACGGAGCGCGCCTTTGTCAGGCTGCTCCTGGCCCGTCAGCATGCGGAAGAGGGTCGTCTTGCCAGCGCCGTTGGGGCCGATGACGCCGACGATGCCGCCTGGCGGCAGGCGGAAGTCCAGATCCTCGATCAGCAGACGGTCGCCATAGCCCTTGAACAGGTGGTCGGCCTCGATCACGACGTTGCCGAGGCGCGGGCCCGGCGGGATGACGATCTGCGCGGTTTCCGGTGCCTTCTGCTGGTTCTCGGCGACCAACGCGTCATAGGCGGTAAGACGCGCCTTCGACTTGGCCTGGCGGGCGCGCGGTGCCTGCTTCACCCATTCGAGCTCGCGATCGAGGGTGCGCATGCGCGCCTGCTCCTGCTTGCCCTCCTGCTCGAGGCGCTTCTTCTTCTGCTCGAGCCAGCCGGAATAGTTGCCCTCGTAGGGAATGCCGCGGCCGCGATCGAGCTCGAGGATCCAGCCCGCGACCTCGTCGAGAAAGTAGCGGTCGTGGGTGACGGTGACGACCGTGCCCGGAAAATCGGCGAGAAAGCGCTGAAGCCAGGCGACGGACTCGGCATCCAGATGGTTGGTGGGCTCGTCGAGCAGCAGAAGGTCCGGGCGCTGCAGCAGAAGCCGGCAGAGAGCGACACGGCGGCGCTCTCCGCCCGAGAGCGTCTTGACCTCGGTGTCGCCGGGCGGGCAGCGGAGCGCGTCCATGGCGATCTCGATGGTGCGCTCGAGCTCCCAGCCGTTGACGGCGTCGATCTTCTCCTGAAGCTCGGCCTGCTCGGCAAGCAAGGCGTTCATCTGGTCCTCGGTCATCTCCTCGCCGAACTTGCCGGAGACCTCGTTGAAGCGGTCGACAAGGTTCTTCACCTCGCCCAGACCCTCGACCACGTTCTCCATGACGGTCTTGGTTTCGTCGAGCTGCGGTTCCTGGGCGAGGTAGCCGACTTTCGCGCCCTCGGCGACCCAGGCCTCGCCGCCGAACTCCTTGTCGATGCCGGCCATGATGCGGAGCACCGTCGACTTGCCCGAGCCGTTGACCCCGAGCACGCCGATCTTGGCGCCGGGCAGGAACGACAGCCAGATGTCCTTCAAGACCTCCTTGCCCCCCGGATAGATCTTGGAGAGGCTCTTCATGACGTAGATGTACTGATAGGCGGCCATCAATGCGCTCCGCGGCGTCCTGAATCGAGTGGGAAGCGCCCGGGTTTAGCCCGGCCCGGTGCGGGACGCAACCGCAGGGGCAGATGCGGAAAAGCCCGGGCGAGCGCCGCGGAGGCATCCGCCGTCCCTCGGTGTCATTGCTCAAGGCCAGGAATCAGGGCTTTCCAAAACCCTCCCTGGTCAATTCGACCTAAGTCGAATGCGAGCGGGCCGGCGGCTATGCTACGGCTAACCGAGCTTATTCACGATGATTTTAGCTATTCTCAAGAAAACTAAGTGGGCGCTCACATGGCTGATATCGCAAGCCTTTGAAACCGTGGCAGCCTCGATTCTCAATTGCCGCGAAAAATCAGCTATTCATGATCGCTGTGAATAAGGCGGGCTAAGCTACGATATGTTGGACTTTTTGTAAGTCCGACCAGGGGGAAAGCAAGAAGTCGCAGAGACTTGATTCCTGCCGCCCGGCACCATGCATCCGCAAGAGATGCGGTGGCGGGCCGCTCAGCACCAGACATTAAGGGGAGTTAGCGTCCATGACCCGACCCGACAGCAAAGAAAACCAGGAAGAGCACTGGAGCAAGACCACCCGGCTGATGTTCACGCATCTTGGCGTGTGGATCTTCTTTGGCTATGTCATCCATATGTTCGTCGTCCCGCTCAACAAGATCGTCATCCCGATCCTTGACTTCCCGCTCGGCTTTTACATGGCGGCGCAAGGCTCGCTGATCGTGTTCGTCGTGATGCTGTTCGTCTTCGCACGCCAGCAGGACGAGATCGATCGCGAACACGGCTACGCCGAAGAAGACTGAAGACTAAAGAGCGGATCTGAGGGGAAACACCATGGCTACGAACACATCGGGCGCCAGCTCGGATTTCATCCGTAATCTCGGCCGCATGTACGGAACCTATACCGGCGGCTTCCTCGCGTTCATCGTGCTGCTCGCGATCATGGAAATGGTCGGCGTGCCGAATAAGATTCTCGGCTACTTGTTCGTCTTCTTCACGCTCGCGGTCTACGCGATCATCGGCGTGATGACGCGGACGGCCGAAATCTCCGAATATTACGTCGCCGGCCGACGCGTCCCGGCCTTCTACAACGGCATGGCGACCGGCGCTGACTGGATGTCGGCGGCCTCCTTCGTGGGCATGGCCGGAACGCTGTTCCTGCTGGGCTATGACGGCTTGGCCTGGGTGCTGGGCTGGACCGGCGGCTATGTGCTGGTCTCGGTCCTGATCGGGCCCTATCTGCGCAAGTTCGGCGCCTATACCGTGCCGGACTTCATGGCGTTTCGGTTCGGCGGAAACGTCGCCCGTATGGTCGCCGTCATCGTGCTGGTCGCCTGCTCCTTCACTTACGTGACGGCGCAAATCTTCGGCACCGGGATCATCGCCTCGCGCTTCCTCGGCATGCAGTTCGAGCTCGCGGTGTTCGCGGGTCTCGTCGGCATCCTGCTCTGCGCCATGCTCGGCGGCATGCGCGCCGTCACCTGGACGCAGATTGCCCAGTATATCGTGCTGATCATCGCCTATCTGACGCCGATCATCATCCTGTCGACCAAGAACTACGGGATTCCGATCCCCGAGCTGACCTACGGCAAGGCGATCGCGGCGATCACCGCGCGCGAGCAGGAGATGCTGGCGACGGGTCTGGCAACCGCGGCGGGCCTCAAGCCGCACACCCAGCCCTTCATCAACTACTCGCCGCTCAACTTCTTCGGCATCATCCTCTGCATGATGGTCGGCACGGCCTCGCTGCCGCACATCCTGATGCGCTACTTCACCACGCCCAGCGTGCGCGAAGCGCGCCAATCGGTGGCGTGGTCGCTGTTCTTCATCTTCCTGCTCTATTTCTCGGCGCCAGCCTACGCGGCGTTCTCCAAGCTGGAGGTCTATACCAACATCATCGGCCGCGATCTGACCGCGGTTCGTCCCTGGATGTTCGCCTGGGGAGAGCTCGGCCTGATCCAGGTTTGCGGCAAGCCCGCTGCGAGCATCGATGCGATCGTCGCGGCCTGCAAGGCGATTGCCGGTCATCCCGGTGTCGTCCGGCTGCAGGACTTCGTTATCAACACGGACGTGATCGTGCTCTCCACACCGGAGATCGCAGGGCTTCCGTATGTGATCTCGGGCCTGGTGGCCGCGGGCGGCCTTGCCGCCGCGCTCTCCACCGCCGACGGCCTGCTGCTGGCCATCGCCAACGCGCTCAGCCACGACATCTACTACAAGATGATCGATCCGAATGCGGCGACGATCCGCCGGCTCACGGTCGCTCGTGTCCTCCTGGTCATCGTCGCCGTCGGTGCGGCAGCGACCGCTGCGACGAGGCCGTCGGACATTCTGGCGATGGTGGGCTGGGCGTTCTCGCTCGCCATGGCCGGCAACTTCCCGGCGCTCGTCATGGGCATCTGGTGGAAGCGGGCCACGACCAAGGGCGCCATTGCCGGCATGATCGCCGGCTTCGGGCTCTGCATCTTCTATCTCGTATGCACCCGGTACTTCCCGGGCGTCGGCGTGAAGTACTTCGGCATGACCTCGCTGCTGAATGCGACCACCGGCCTGCCGCTGGTCGACATCAAGGCGGCCATGGCCCTGCCGAACGCAATGGAGTCCTGGCCGACATTGGCTCATCCGATGGCCAACAAGGTCGGTTGGTTCAACCTCAACAACATCAACTGCGGCTTGCTGGGAGCGCCGCTTGGCTTCCTGGTGATCTATGTCGTCAGCTTGATGGACAAGGAGCCGTCGGCCGAGATGCAGGCCTATGTCGACGAGATCCGCAAGCCTCGCGGCAGGACGGTTCTCGAAGAAAGGACCTGAGCCGAATCGTCATATGACGAGGGAGCGGGGCCCTACGGGCCCCGCTCCTCTTTTGGCGTGCCGTTGGTCGCATGCTGTGATTGGATGCCGCCCGCACAAATCGGAAGCAAACGTCGCCGTGGACCCGTCGAACCCGTTCCTCTCGAATCTGCACTACCATCTGCCGAACTTCGTCCTGGCCGCGCTGATGTACACGCTGCTGGGGCGGGTCCTTTTGAGCCTGGTCGTCGATCCAGCCTCAAAGAATTATATCTGGCGATTCTTCTGCCGCATCACCGACCCGTTCGTAGCGGTCATCGCCGTCGTGACGCCGAAGGCGGTGCCTCCGATCGTGCTCTGGCTGCTGGGCGTGGTCTGGCTCTTCTGGCTGCGTGTGGGTCTGCTCTACCTCTTCCTGCTGCTGGGCCTCATGCCCAAGGCCGGTTGAAAGACCGATCGGAGGCCCCCATCGTGGAGCGAAATCTCTACTTCGTCGGCATCGCGGCGTTCGGCGTGATCAATGGCCTGTTCAATCAGCTCTGGGTGCTGTTCGCGCTCATCCATGTGCAGATCCTTGCACCAGCCCTGCTGTTCGGCAGCGTCGGGCTTACGCTGATGTTTTCCTCGCTGATGGTGTCGACCGCAACCATCATCCTGGGAGGCATACCGGCGGCGCTCTATGAAAGGTCCATCGGCGCGACGTCGGATTCGACCGACACCTCGCTGTGGATCTGGCTCGCCGGGACCGGCCTGCTCGCGCTGCCGGCGGCCGGCAACTTCCTCGAATTCAAGCTCTGAGCCGGTTCACGCCGCGGCGTGACCAGGCGGCTTCATGGCTTCGGCAACTGCGGCGACGTCGATCCGCTTGGTCAGCTCGTCGTGGATGTTGCACATCGTCACGCGCAGGTAGTTATGGATGGTCGGCGCATCGCGGCCACGCAGTGTCTCGTGGATCGGCAACTCGCCGACATACCTCTCGGCATAGGGAGCCGGGATGTCCATCGCCCGCTTCGGCGGGTGCAGCCCGATCCTGGCCAGGTTTCGATCCAACTCCTCGCGCAACTCCTTCCACGCGACCGCCCCAAGCCCGGCATGAACCGGGTGGCGATCGAATACGACAAGCGCCGTCCGGCGAACCGCCTCTACCAGGGCCTGACGCTCCTCCGGGCGTGAAGCGGACAGCACGCTTTCGACCACCTCTGCGACCATGGCGAGTCCCAGTGGAAAGGTGCGCCATCGCGACCGGTCGCAGGCATCTCGGAACTCTGCCTCCCGAAACAGGACCTTGGCATAGTGCCCCGCCCGCGCGCGGGAGTACTCATAGATGCCCTTCTGCGCAACGAAGGCGGCATTCTCGTCGATGAAGATGGCCAATGCTGCGGCGTCACGGATGGGCGGGCGCGGCCGGAAAAGATCAAATAGACCCATAGCCTAACCCATCCCCAGGACCGGCACGCGCTGCACCTCGGTTGATGCACGATAGCTTGGAGCCGAGGGAAACCCAAGGCTGCCCCGACGCCGGCGACCCAAGCGGAATGCCTGCCGACCCACATGCTCGGTCTTGTGATCGTGAAGAGACGTTCGGCATGTTGCAGATCGAAAGCCCCTCCGGCACGGTTTGAGCGGCGTCGGGAGGAACGATGAACGGCTACGACACCATCCGCGACCTGGCACACTACTCGGTCGGCCGTGGGTGCATGTTCGGCCTGCTCGGTATCGTCACCTTCATGATGGGCATGATGGGCTGGCCGGACCTCGCCATGCGCTCCGGCGCCATCCTATTCCTCATGGCGACGGCCATCCTGATGCTGAAGGCAGCTCAGGCACCTCGCCGCAACTACCGACGGACGGAGGTCTGGATCTTGCTGGGAAAACGTCACGACCTGCCGGAGGCGCGCGCGCAGGCCATCTTCGGCGAGATCCTCCGCTCGACCTATGTCAGGTTCGCGCGAATGACCCTGTCGGCCTCGATGGTTCTGTGGATCGTCGACCTCGCGATCAGGGTGACGGGGCTGGCCTCGCGCTGACGGCGCTCTCGGCGGCAATCACCAGATCGGCGAACTCCGACAGGAAGTTGGAGCCCCGGACCGTCCGCTGCACAAGCACGCTGCGCCGGTCGGCGTCGTCGACCTTGCGGCGGACCAGCTCGAGCCGGCTCAAGCGGTCCAGCGACCGGCTGATGGCGGCCTTGGAGACCTTCAGGTCCGCCGACAGCCCGCGCACGGTGTGCGGCGGCGCGGTCATGTAGACGGTCAGCAGCACCGCGACCTGGCGCGTCGTCAGGTCGGGACCGCCGCGGCGCAGCGACTCCACCAGCGTGACGCGCCAGAGATTGAGCGCCTGCGGTGCGGAGAGGGTCATCGCCGGCCCTCCCGAACGGCCTACAGCCGGCCCTTGAGATCGGCGCCTCCGAGGACCGAGCGGTTCCAGGTCGGCACTACCAGAAGCTCTTGAATCGACACATGGGCCGGCGTCTCGGCAACGAAGCGGATGATGCGCCCGAGATCCTCGGGCTGCAGCATGCGCGCCCGCTCTTCCGCGCTCGGCGGGATCGGCCGCTTGTCGAGGATCCGCGTCGCCACCTCGCCGGGGCAGATGGCGCAGGCGCGGATGTTGTTGCCGCACTCCTCCTGGTTGATCGCATCCGACATCGCGACCATCGCGTGCTTGGCCGCCGTGTAAGCCATGCCGCTGACCTGGGAGACGCGCTTTCCGGCGATCGAGGCGATGTTGATGATGAGCCCGCCCTTCTTCTTGCGCATGCCGGGCAGCACGATGCGCGCGGAGAAGAAGGCGCCGTTCAGGTTCATGTCGATCATCATCCGCCAGCTCTCGGGATTGAGCTCGTCGAACTTGCGCTTCGGCAGGTTGCCGCCGGCCGAGTTGACCAGGATGTCGACGATGCCGTGATCCTTCTCGATCTTCGCATGCGCCGCGGCGACGTCAGCCTCCTTGGCGATGTCGAGCGGCAGCGCCACCGCGCCCTTGACCCTCTTTGCTGCCGTCTCGATTACATCGGCGCGGCGTCCGGAGAGGATTACCTTGGCGCCGGCATCGGCCAGCGCCTCCGCGCCGGCGAAGCCGATGCCCGTGCCGGCGCCGTTGATCCAGACGATCTTGCCCTTGAGCATGTTCATCAGAGGTCCCCTCAGCGTCCGTAGCGATCGGCAAGCAGCGAGAAGAGGCCGCGCACGCCGAGCGCCTCGCCGCCCTCCGGCCTTCCGGGTTGGGTAGTCGCGTTCCAGGCAAAGGTATCGACATGGGCCCAGGAGGTGCCCTTAGAGACGAAGCTCTCCAGGAAGAGCGCCGCCGTGATCGACCCCGCGAAAGGCGAGTCGCCGGTCGACGAAAGATCGGCAACCTTCGACTCGATCATCTTGCGATAGGGCTGCCAGAGCGGCATGCGGAAGATCGGGTCGGCGCTGCGCGCCGCCGCCTTCTCCCACTCCGCCGCGAACTTGTCGTCATTGGTGAAGACGGCGGGAAGCTGCGGGCCGAGCGCAACGCGCGCCGCCCCGGTCAGCGTGGCAAAGTCGACGATCAGCTCCGGCTTCTCGGAGTCCGCCTCGGCCAGCGCATCGCAGAGAATGATCCGCCCCTCGGCGTCGGTGTTGCCGATCTCGACGGTCAGCCCCTTGCGCGTGCGGATCACGTCGAGCGGGCGGAAGGCATTGCCCGAGATCGCGTTCTCGACCGCGGGGACCATGACGCGAAGGCGCACCTTGAGACCGGCAGACATGACCATGTCGGCGAGCGCAAGCACCGCGGCCGAGCCGCCCATGTCCTTCTTCATCATCTTCATCGCGGACGAAGGCTTGATATCGAGGCCGCCGGAGTCGAAGCAGACGCCCTTGCCGATCAGGGTCACCTTGAGATTGCGCGGCGAGCCCCAGCGGATGTCGATCAGCCGCGGCTCGTTGTCGGCGGCGCGGCCGACCGTGTGGATCGACGGATAGTTCCGCCTGAGCAGAGCGTTGCCGACGATGACCTCGACCTGGGCCTTGTGGCGACGCGCCATCCCTTTGGCGGCTTCGGCAAGGTGGCTCGGGCCCATGTCGTCGGCCGGCGTATTGATCAGATCGCGCGCCATGTAGATCGCGCGCGCCTGCGCCTCGACCTGGTCTCGATCGGCGCCCCTCGGCCAGACCAACCTTGCTGCCTCGCGCTTCGGCTTCTTGTAGCGGCTGAACACATAGGCGCCGAGCGCCCAGCCCAGTGCGACCCTGGTCGCGGCAGCGTCGTCGAGATCGGCGGCGAGCGAGTATGTGCGCGCCGGCAGCGTACGCGAGAGCCCGCCGAGAGCGAAGACGTGCCCGGCCGATTCAACGCCGACCGCAACGCGCGCAAGGCGCCCCTTCTCATCGGGGATCAGGGCATGCGTACCGACATCACCCGTGAAGCCGCTCTGATCGAGCCAAGTCCGCTGCGTTGCTGGCAGCGTCTTGGCCCATCTGGCGATGCCGTCTCGGGTCACAGGGACGATTGGAACGGTGTCGGCCCCGGCACGCGGAGCAAAGCAGGTCAGCACGGTCTCTCTCCCGGAAGAAGCACGAAGGCGGGACCTCAGAATGGCAAGGCCGGCGCCGGAGGGGAAGAGGACCGAAAGGCCGAGCGGAACGCCACCGCACCTTCGCTACCAGCCGGAATAGACTCCGCTGCTGGTGTCGCCGCCGCGTGCGCGATAGATCTCGCGGGCAAAGGCCATCAGCTCTTTCTGCTCGAACTCGCCGGTGAGCGCGCAGGCGAAGCCGTCGATGTACCAGAACAGCGACTGGGTGCCGCCATCCCTGACATAGCGGTAGGCAGCCGCATCGCCGCCGCCGGTCGCGACTGTGAAGAAAAGGGTGAGTCGTTGGCCGCCTGCGTTCTCGTACATGAACTGTGCCGCAGGCTTGCTCTCGGAAGGCAGCAGGCGACCGCCGACCAGCTTGAAGCCGGCACCGCCGAGCGGCGGAGGCGCAATCGCCTTGCCGAGGCGGCGCGTCAGCCATGCCGACATATGCGCTTCGTCATCCGCCGCGACCTCGACGGGATGGCGGACCTCGACCGAATAGAGGCGATGGGCATCGATCGCCTGCCGCGTGAACGCGATCTGCCGGCCTGCCTCGGTCGAAACGTTCTGGCGTGCGAGCCAGCCGCCTGTCGCGCCGGCCGCAAGCAGCACGAGCGCCGCCGCGATCCGCATTGTCCAGGCGGCCGCCGTCGACCGCCGCCGCTCGGTCGCGGCCACGAGCCGCTCCGGCACCGGCTCCTGCAGGATCGGGTCGTAGAGGGCATGGAGTGCCTCGCCGATCGCGCGGTGGTCGGCGACCCGACGCGCATCCTCGGCATCGCCGCTGAGATGGCGCTCGACCTGAGCCTGGGCCTCGGGTCCCAGCTCACCATCGAGATAGGCGTTGAGCTCGGCTTCCGTCGGGCGCGGAGGCGTCGTCACTTGATCCTCCTCAAGGGAGGTGTCGACTCGCCCGCCAGCGTCTGGCGCAGCCGGTCGCGCCCGCGCGCGAGCCGCGACATCACCGTGCCGATCGGCACACCCAGCACCTCGGCAGCGTCGCGATAGCTCATGCCTTCGAGACCGACCAGCAGCAGCACCTGCCGCTGGTCGTCGGGAAGGCGGTCCAGTGCTGCGGCCAGCTCGCCGAGCGCGATCCGGTCAGTCTGCCGGGCCGGCTCGGCGAGCGGGCCGCTCGCCTCCAGCGGAACCTCAGGGGGCATTGAGGTCCGCCGGCGAGCCTGGTCGATGTGAAGGTTGTGCATGATGGTGAACAGCCAGCCTCTGGGGTGGGGCACGGTTTCCTGAGACAGCGCACTGCGCTACCGATCGTAAAGACGGAGGTAGAGCATGGACGGAAATAATGGGCTGGAACCGGGTGTGACGGAGGCCACGGCGG
>VGEN01000066.1 GCA_016869285.1 Alphaproteobacteria bacterium | reverse complement strand
TCGTTCCTGCTACGAAATGTTCGATCAGGCGATCCTGCTTCGAGACCCCCAATCGGCTCCGTCGTATCCGTCCCATGATAACTCCATAACCGAGTTATCTGGGACAGCCCCAACTCCATAACCGAGTTATCTGGGACAGCCCCTTGATTTCAATGACATTGCGTCCGCGAGAGAGAATCGAGCCGGCGCCGAGACGAACCCAGCCGAGGCGAAGCACCTCGGCGCCGACAGTGCCTAAGCTGAACGACTTAGACGGGCTTCAGATTCTCGGCCGACGACTTGCCGCGCTTCGGGTCGGCCTGCTCTTCGAAGGAGACTTTCTGGCCCTCGGACAGCGTGCGGAGGCCCGCCCGCTCGACCGCGGAGATATGGACGAAGACGTCCTTGCCGCCGCCATCGGGTTGAATGAAGCCGTAACCCTTGGTGCTGTTGAACCACTTCACGGTGCCGGTCGGCATGGTCGAACTCCAGATCTGGGATAGCGCACTGCCCTGTTCTGCAGCGGACTTTACTTTGGCGTGCCCGGGTTCTCGGCCTCAGACCACCAGCCGCAGTATTATCGCGGCCAGCAGACATGACCGAAGACACTTGCGCAAGACCTAAACCGCAAAGGGCCTGCACCTTCTTGGAAGGTTAGGCTGGGCCGTAGCCGATCCGGAGGACTTCGATCGGCGCCCACCCGGCGGGGGTACGGACCTCGACCGTGTCACCGACAGCGGCCTTGAGGAGGGCCCGGGCCACCGGCGAGAGCCAGCTCACCTCTCCCCGGTCGTGGCGGACTTCGTCGACCCCGACGATGCGGACGGTACGTTCGCGGTCCTGGGAATCGACAAAAGTAACAGTGGCGCCGAAAAAGACCTGATTGCGGTTCTTCTGCAGTGCCGGATCGACAACCTCGGCGATTTCCATCCGCTTGGTGAGGAAGCGCAGACGCCGGTCGATCTCGCGAAGCCGCTTCTTGCCGTAGAGATAGTCGCCGTTCTCAGAACGGTCGCCGTTGCCGGCGGCCCAGGAGACGATCTCGACCACCTTCGGCCGCTCGACCTGCTTGAGTGTCTTGAACTCGTCCTGAAGCCGCCGGAGCCCCTCCGGCGTGATGTAGTTCTTGACGCCGGCTGGCAGCGGCTCGGCCCCCTCCAGCTCCTCGTCTTCCGCCTCGGTTTCCTTGGTGAAGGCCTTGCTCAATTCGCGCTCCGCACCCGTCTAACCGCATCGACCCAGCCCTGGCGCCGGCGGCGACGTTCCTCCTCAGGCATCGAGGGCTCGAAGCGGCGGTCGCGCGCCCAGAGCCCGGCCAGCGCCTCCAGCGATGGAAACGCCCCGACCTTGAGCCCGGCCAGGAACGCGGCACCGAGCGCCGTCGTCTCGGTCACCACCGGGCGCTCGACCGGCACGCCGAGCAGGTCGGCCAGGCGCTGCATCACCCAGTCGTTGACGGTCATGCCGCCATCGACGCGAAGCGTCGTCGGGGCGCGGCCGAAATCATCGGCCATCGCGCCCATCAGGTCGCCGGTCTGGTAGCAGACGGCCTCGAGGCCGGCGCGGACGATGTCGGCGATGCCGGTGTCGCGCGTCAGGCCCATGATCGCGCCGCGGGCGAAGGGGTCCCAGTAGGGGGCGCCCAAGCCGGTGAAGGCCGGCACCAGATAGACACTGCCGGAACCGCCGCCGCCGCGCGCCAGCGCCTCGGTCTCCCCGGCGGACTTGATCAGCTTGAGCCCGTCGCGGAGCCACTGGATGGTCGAGCCGGCAGCGAAGATGCTGCCCTCCAGCGCATAGGTAGGCTTTCCGTCCAGGCGATAGGCGATGGTCGTGAGCAGCCGGTTCCTCGACGGAACGAAGGTCTCGCCGGTGTTGAGGAGGGCGAAGCAGCCGGTGCCGTAGGTCGACTTGATCTGGCCAGCCTCGAAGCAAACCTGGCCCACCGTCGCCGCCTGCTGGTCGCCGGCCATGCCGGCAATCGGCACCTTGGCGCCGAAGACCTGGGCGTCGGTCATGCCGAAATCGGCGGCGTTGTCCATGACCTCCGGCAGCAGCGCCCTCGGCACGCGGAACAGCTTGAGGAGTTCTTCGTCCCAGCGCTGCTTACCGATGTCGTAGATCAGCGTGCGCGCCGCGTTGGTCGCGTCGGTCTTGTGGCTCTTGCCGCCGGTCAGGCGCCACAGGAGGAAGCAGTCGACGGTGCCGAAGGCGAGCTCGCCCGCCTCGGCCCGCTCGCGCGCACCGGGCACATGGTCAAGAATCCAGGCGATCTTGGAGGCTGAGAAATACGCATCGATGACGAGGCCGGTCTTGGCCGCGACGGCGAGGCTGTGAACGGCTTCGAGCCTCCGGCACTCCTCCGCCGTCCGCCGGTCCTGCCAGACGACGGCTCGGTGGATCGGCTTGCCCGTCGCGCGCTCCCAGACGATCGTCGTCTCGCGCTGGTTGGTAATGCCGATCGCGGCGAGCTCGCCCGGCTTCAACCCGGCCTTGCTCAACGCCTCGCGGCAGACCCGGAGCGTGTCTCCCCAGATGTCCTCGGGGTCGTGCTCGACCCAGCCCTCGTTCGGGAAGTGCTGGCGCAGCTCCGCCTGCGCGCGGGCGAGCACGCCGCCGCGCGAGTCGAAGATCATCGCCCGCGTGCTGGTGGTGCCCTGATCGATCGCCAGGATCGCCTTATCGGCCATGTCGTCCCCAAACGTGGAAATTTCGCTGCAGCCGATCAATTATGCTGTGCGCTTTCTCCGCGGGGCAATCTCTGTACGACCTTCTTGTCATCGGCGGCGGCATCAACGGCGCGGGCATCGCCCGCGACGCCCAGGGCCGCGGCCTGAAGACGCTTCTGGCCGAGGCCCGCGACCTTGCCTCCGCCACCTCTTCCGCTTCCTCCAAGCTGATCCATGGCGGCTTGCGCTATCTCGAGCAGTACGAGTTCCGGCTGGTCCGCGAAGCGCTGATCGAGCGCGAGGTGCTGCTCAGGATGGCGCCGCATCTTGTCCGGCCGCTCTCCTTCGTGCTGCCGCACCGGCCCCATCTGAGGCCCGCCTGGATGATCCGGCTCGGCCTCTTCCTCTACGACCATCTCGGCGGCCGCGAGACGCTGCCGGGCTCCCACGCCATCGACACTCGTACGCATCCCTATGGCGCAGCGCTGTCCTCCACCATCTCGCGCGCCTTCGTCTATGGCGATTGCTGGGTCGACGATGCGCGCCTGGTCGTCGCCAATGTCCGCGATGCCGCCGACCGCGGCGCCGAGGTGAGGACGCGCACGCGCTGCGCCGAGGCGAAGCGCGAGAGCGGCGCTTGGCGCATCCGCCTTGTCGACGAAACCGGCGCCGCGAGCGATGTCACGGCCCGCGCCGTCGTCAATGCCGCCGGCCCCTGGGTTAACGAGGTGCTTGGCAGCGTCGTCCGGACCAACAGCCCGAAGCATGTACGGTTGATCAAAGGCAGCCACATCGTCGTGCCCAGGCTGCATGACGGGCCGCAGGCCTACATCCTGCAGAATGAGGACCGCCGCATCGTCTTCGTCCTGCCCTATGAGGGCCGCTTCAGCCTGATCGGCACGACCGACGAGCCCTTCGACGGCGACCCGGCCAAGGTCGAGATCTCGCCGGCGGAAACGACCTATCTCTGCGACGTAGTCACGCGGCATTTCCGCACGCGCGTCGCCCCGGAAGATGTGGTCTGGAGCTATGCCGGGGTGCGTCCGCTGCATGACGATGCGGAGGCCGTCGCCTCGCAGGTGACGCGCGACTACGCCTTCGATCTCGATCTCGACGCGGCAGGCGGCACGCCGCTGCTGTCGATCTTCGGCGGCAAGATCACGACGTTCCGGAAGCTCGCCGAGCATGCGCTCGACAAGCTCCTGCCGCATCTCCGTCGCAGCGAGATGGCCTGGACGGGGGGGAGCACGCTGCCCGGCGGTGCCATGGCGAATGCCGACTTCGAGGCCTTTCTTGCCGACCTCGGGCGGCGCTGCCCCTGGCTGCCGGAGCCGTATCGGCTCGCCCGAGCCTATGGCACCGAGGTCGAGCGCCTGATCGGCGACGCCCGATCGGCGGCCGATCTCGGCCGGAATTTCGGCCGCGGTTTCACCGAGCGCGAGCTTGAGTACCTGGTCGAGCGGGAATGGGCGAGAGTCCCCGAGGACGTGCTGTGGCGGCGGTCCAAGCTCGGCCTGCATCTCGACGCGGAAGCCAAGGCCGCCATTGCCGATTGGTTCTCAAGGAGAGGTTGAATGAAGGTCGTCATCACCGGCGCTGCCGGGTTTCTCGGCAAGAAGCTCTCGCATCGGCTGGCCGGCAACGTCACGCTGACGGGACGCTCCGGCAAGCCCGAAGCGATCACCAAGGTCACGCTGTTCGACGTGGTCGAGCCGGAAGGGCCGAGCGACAAGCGATTCACCAAGGCCACCGGCGATGTCGCCGACCGGTCGCTCATGAGCAAGCTGATCGACGAGGAGACCGACAGCGTCTTCCACCTAGCGGGCGTGGTCAGCGCCGGCGCCGAGGCGGACTTCGACCTCGGATACCATGTCAACCTCGACGGCACGCTTGCGGTCCTCGACACGATGCGGAAGCTGCCGCATGCGCCGAGGATCGTCTTCACCTCGAGCCTTGCCACCTATGGCGGCGAGTACAACAAGTCGATCAGCGACGACACGCCGCAGACGCCGCAGACCAGCTACGGCGTGCAGAAGACGATCGGCGAGCTGTTGATCAACGACTATTCGCGCAAGGGCTTCATCGACGGCCGCTCGCTCAAGCTGCCGACGATCTTCGTGCGCCCCGGCAAGCCCAACAAGGCGGCCTCCACCTTCGCCTCCTCGATCGTGCGCGATCCGCTGCAGGGCACGCGCGCGGTCTGCCCGGTGACGCGGGACGTAAAGATGGCGTTCCTCTCGCCGCGCCGCACGATCGACGCCTTCATCCACGCCCACGAGCTGTCGGGCGAAGCCTGGGGGCCGTGGCGGTCATGCATGCTGCCGGCCATCACCTATTCGATCGACGAGGTGGTGAAGGCGATGGAGAAGCTCGCCGGCTCGGAGCCGGTCAAGCGCATCGACTGGGTGCCCGACCCGGTGATCCAGAAGATCGTCGCCACCTGGCCGGGCACCGTCGGCTGGGACAAGGCGAAGCGGTTGGGCTTCAAGGCCGACAGCTCGATCGAGGAGATCATCCAGGCGTTCATCGACGAGGATATGGTGAAGGCGGCGTGAAGGCCGCGGACGCGGCTCAGACCTTCACCGGCGTCAGCACCGGCTTACCCTCCAGGAACGCCTGGACGTTCGCGATCATGAGGTCGCCCATGGCGCCGCGCGTCTCGTGCGTGGCGGAAGCCTGGTGCGGCTGGAGCACGACGTTGTCGAGCATGTCGGCGAGGCCTGCAGGCACGCAAGGTTCGGTCTCGAAGACATCGAGGCCGGCGGCGGCGATCTTCCTTGCCTTGAGCGCGGCGACCAGAGCCGCCTGATCGACGACCGAGCCGCGCGCGACGTTGATGAAGATGCCGCTCGGCCCCAGCGCCTCCAAAACCGCGGCGTTGACGAGGTGCTTCGTCCCGGGCCCGCCCGGCGTCACCACCATCAAGATATCGGAGTCCTTCGCCAGCGACACCGGATCGGCGTAATAGCGATACGAGACGTCCGGCTGCCTGGTGCGGCCGTGATAGGCGATCTTGAGGTTGAAGGCCTCGGCCCGCTTGGCGATCGCCTTGCCGATGCGCCCGAGACCGATGATTCCCATGGTCTTGCCGCCGGTCAGCGACCAGGTCATCTCCATGTTGCCGCGCTTCACCCAGTCGCCTGAGCGCACGTAGCGGTCGCCCTTCACCACCTGGCGGACGGTCGCAAGCAACAGCGCCATGCCGAAATCGGCGACCTCCTCGGTCAACACGTCCGGCGTGTTGGTGACGACGATGCCGCGCCTGGCCAGCTCCGGAACGTTGGCGCCGTCGACGCCGACGCCGAAGCAGGCAACCAGCTTCAGGTTCGGAAGAGCGTCCAGGATCTCGTTCGGGATCGGGTCGTGGCCCGAGGTGAAGGCGCAGGTGATCTCGGGCGCGATCCTCCTCGCCAGCGCCAGCTTGTCCGGCGCGAGCCAGAGCTTATGCGCGACGAACAGCTCGTCGATCTTCTTCATCGTCCCGGCATAGGAGACCGGGCCGTTCTGCAGCACGGGAGGCTTGGCCATGGGGACTGATCGGCTCCTTACATCACCGCGCCGATCGACCAGGGCTGGAACTCGTCCTCGCCGAAGCCCATCTCCTCGCTCTTGGTCTTCTTGCCGGAGGCGGTATCGAGGATCAGCCTGAAGATGCGCTCGCCGCAGGCCTCGACCGTCTCCGAGCCCTCGATGATCGTGCCGCAGTTGATGTCCATGTCGTCGGGCATGCGCTTGAACAGCATCGTGTTGGTGGCGAGCTTGATCGAGGGCGCGGGCTTGCAGCCGAAGACCGAGCCGCGTCCGGTGGTGAAACAGATCATGTTGGCGCCCGAGGCCACCTGCCCCGTCGCCGAGACCGGGTCGTATCCGGGCGAGTCCATGAAGTTGAAGCCGCGGTTCTTGAGCGGCGCCGCGTATTGCAGCACGTCGACGAGGTTCGTCGTGCCGCCCTTGGTCGCCGCCCCCAGCGCCTTCTCGAGGATCGTGGTGAGCCCGCCCGCCTTGTTGCCGGGCGAGGGGTTGTTGTCCATCGAGCCCTTGTGCTTCTCGGTGTAGTCCTCCCACCAGCGCATCAGGTCGACCAGCTTCTGCCCGACCTCGCGCGAGGACGCGCGCCGCACCAGCACATGCTCGGCGCCGTAGGTCTCCGGCGTCTCCGAGAGCATCACCGAGCCGCCGTGCTTGACCAGCAGATCCGAGGCGGCGCCGAGCGCCGGGTTGGCCGAGATGCCGGAATACCCGTCGGAGCCGCCGCATTGCAGGCCGATAGTGATGTGGCTCGCCGGCACGGTCTCGCGGCGCACGTCGTTGACCACCGGCAGCATCTCGCGGATCGCCGCCAGCGCCTTCTGCATCGTCGCCTGCGAGCCGCCGGATTCCTGGATCGTCATCGTGTGCAGGAACGGACCGGACTCGAGCTTGTGGGCGCGCATGAGGCCGCCGATCTGGTTCGTCTCGCAGCCTAGGCCCATGATCAGGATGCCGCCGAAATTCGCGTGCACGGCGTAGCCCGCGATCGTGCGGCGAAGCACATCCATACCGTCGCCCTCGGCGGCCATGCCGCAGCCGAGCCCGTGGGTCAGCGCGACGACGCCGTCGACGTTCGGGTACCCTTCGAGCAGCGCCTCGGCCTTCCGCGCGGCCATCTTGGCCACATGCGCCGAGCAATTCACCGAAGTCAGGATGCCGATGTAGTTGCGCGTGCCGACGCGGCCGTCCTTGCGCTTGATCCCCTGGAACGTCGCCTGCGCCGTGCCGGTGGCGTAGGGTGTCGGCTTCGACTCGACGCAGAACTCGTACTGCCGCTCGAAGGTCTGGAAGGCGCAGTTATGCGTGTGCACATGGTCGCCGGCGGCGATCGGCCGGCTGGCGAAGCCGATGATCTGGCCATAGCGCCGGACCGGCGCGCCCTCGGCGACGTCCTGGGTCGCAATCTTGTGCCCGGCGGGGATGTGCCCGTTGGCGGCGACACTCTCGCCCGGGATCTGCGTGCCCGGCAGGATGTCGGCGCGGGCGACGACGACGGTATCGGCCGCGTTGAGCCGGATCGTCAGGGTCGGCTGGATCATCTTTCGTCCTCGAATAGAGGGCCTTGGCGGCCTCGCGGGCTGTTCCTAGTGTAGCGGGCCATCCAACGCTATTCCAATCGGAGCATCACCATGGCCGGTCGCCTTCAGGGCAAGATCTGCGTCGTCACAGCCGCCGGCCAAGGCATGGGCCGCAGCTCGGTCGAGGCCTTCCAGCGCGAAGGGGCCACCGTGCACGCCTCCGACCTCGACGAGGCGAAGCTCGCCGACCTCGCCAAGCTGAGGGGCGTGTCAGTCAGGAAGCTCGACGCCACCGATCCAGCCGCGATCGAGGCCTATGCGAAATCCATCGGCGCGGTCGATGTGCTCTTCAATGTCGCCGGCATGGTCCACAACGGCTCGATCCTGGAAGCCTCGGAGAAGGACTTCGACCAGGCCGTCACGCTGAACGTCCGCTCGATGTTCCGGATGATCAAGGCCTTCCTGCCGGCGATGCTGGAGAGAGGCCGAGGCACGATCATCAACATGGCTTCCGTCGCCTCGTCGGTTAAGGGCGTGCCCAACCGCTTCGTCTACGGCACCTCCAAGGCCGCGGTGATCGGGCTCACCAAGTCGGTCGCCGCCGACTATGTCGCCAAAGGCATACGCTGCACCGCGATCTGCCCAGGCACGATCCAGACGCCGTCCCTGGACGACCGCATCAACGCCAATGCCGATGCCGTCGCGGCGCGAAAGGCGTTCATCGCGCGCCAGCCGATGGGCCGGCTCGGCACGGCCGAGGAGATCGCCGCGCTTGCCGTCTACCTTGCCTCCGACGAAGCCGCCTTCGCCACCGGCCAGGCCTTCATCGTCGACGGCGGCCTGGTGATGTAGGCGGCCCGATGATGTAGAATGGCGCCATGGGGGGCGGTGCTTTCAGCGGGGAGATTCCTCATGCGCGCTTCCTTCCTCGTCTCGATCCTGGCGTTCGGCACGCTCGGCGGCTGCGCCAACGGCGTCAGCACGGTCTCCGATGTTTCTCCGCATCCGCCCTCGGTGGCACGCGGCATCCTGCAGGACGCCGCCGCTTTTGGCCCGGTCCTGCTTGAGGTTCGCGACGATCCCTTCGCCGGCCGAGGCGCTGCCTCATTCGCCGATGCGGCGAGTCGCACCAGCGTCGGCTTCCTGACCCAGTTCACCCTCGACTCCGCCGCTGCCGCGAAGCCCGATGTTCGGCTGATCGTACAGTTCGATCCGGCCGAGGGCGTTTCCGGCTTCAACTCCTGCGACCCCGTCCGACCGGGCGGTCCCCGCGCGGTCGGCGGGCCAATCCGGGCGATCCTCGTCCTGTGCAAGGCGTTCCAGCCGATCCATTCGATCGCGGCCGCGGCGCCGCGGCCGGACCGGGCGGACGCGCCGGTCATCCGTGACCTCGCCGAGCAGTCGATGCTGAGAATGTTCACGCGCGAGCCGCTGGGCAGCGACAGCCCGTCCGGCAACGACAACCCGGCCCTTCGAACGCCGCGCGCGCCTCGGCTATAGTCGGGACCGCGACCACTCTCAAGGGATTCCATGCTACGTTACGCTCCCGCCGCTTTGCTGGCGCTTACGCTTCTCGGCGGCTGCGCCGGGGCGCTGCAGACGATGACCAACGAGTACCCGCAGACTGTGAATACGGCGCGCGGCAATCTGCAGGATGCGGCGGCGCAGGGTCCGGTGCTGCTCGAGGTTCGCGACAGCCCGTTCTCCGACGACGACGTCGCCCGCATCCTCGCCGACGCCGCCAGCGCGACCAGCATCGGCTTCCAGGTCCGCTTCACCTCCGATCGTGCCCGCGCCGCGAAGCCGGAACGACGCATCGTCGTGCAGTTTTCGCCCGCCGCGGGAATCAGCTCGGCCGCGGTGTGCGATGCCTCACGCCCGGTGCCGCTGAGCGAGAGCGCGACCCGGCTGACGGCGCTGGTGACCTTCTGCGACCACGCCCGGCCGATCCTGTCGATGGCAGCCTGGGGCGCGCGACCGGACCGCGCGGACGCTCCGGTCATCCGTAGCCTCGCCGAGCAGGCGATGCTGCGGATGTTCATCGGCAGCGGCGCCAATCACGAGGGATTCGGCGAATTCTGGCCAGACTTCTAGGCAGAGCCGGGCTCGGCGCAACCCCGGCGGGTGGGCCGAGCCTGACCGGCCCACGGGACGCCTGGACCTCTCTGCAGCGCGAGGCCACAACCCGCGCCACTACGCATAGCAGGCCGGGAGCGACGCGTTCATGGACCAGCAGATCGCCACGATCACCAAGTGGTGGGACGTCGCCGCCGCCTTTCTCGTCGCCTACAGCTTCCAGATCCTGGGCGCGATCCTCTTTTTCCTGATCGGCCTCAAGGTCGCGCAATGGGTCGCCGGGCTCGTCGTCCGCCTCGCGCTGCGCAACGGGCTCGACGCGACGATCTCCAACTTCGCCGCGAACGTCATCCGAATCCTGATCCTGGCGATGGTGATCATCGCCACGCTCGGCAATTTCGGCATCTCCATAGCACCCCTGATCGCGCTGCTCGGCGCCAGCGCCTTCGGCGCCACGATGGCGATCCAGGGGCCGCTGTCGAACTACGGCGCCGGGCTGACCCTGATCCTGACCCGACCCTTCGCCATCGGCGACACGGTGTCGGTCAAGGGCGTATCCGGCGTCGTCGACGACATCACGCTTGCCGCCACCTTCCTGATCGGCGAGGACGGCGAGCGGATCATGGTCCCGAACCGCCAGATCGTCGGCGAGATCCTGGTCAATTCGCGTGGCCATCGCATCGTCGAGCACACGATCGGCATCGCGCCCGACCAGGACATCCCCGCGGCGATCCGCTCCGTGAAGGCAGCGCTCGCCCAGGTGCCGCAGGTCCTCAAGGAGCCGGCGCCCGAAGTCGGCGTCAAGTCCTTCTCCTCGACCGAGGTGACGTTAGCGCTCCGCTACTGGGCGCCGGCGCGCGCCTTCTTCTCGACCCAATTCGCCGTCAACTTCGAGGCTCGCGCCGCGCTGACCGCCGCCGGGCTTCGCGCCGCCTGAGGAGATGCCCATGAAGAAGCTTCTCATCGCCCTCGCCGGGCTCGTCGTCCTGGTGATCGCGGCCGCAATCGCTGCGCCCTTCTTCATCCCCGTGTCCGTCTTCAAGGACCAAATCGAAGCACGCACCCAGGCGGCCACCGGACGCGCGCTCAGGATCAACGGCGGCATGAGCCTTTCGTTCTTCCCCTCGGTCGCGATCGAGGCCAAGGATGTGGCGTTCGCCAATGCCCAAGGGGCCTCGACGCCGCAGATGGCGCAGCTCAAGAGCCTCAAGGTCGCCGTCAAGGTGATGCCGCTCTTGCGCGGAGGGCTCGAGATCGACAGCTTCGTTCTCGAAGATCCGGTGATCGTGCTCGAGATCGATCGCCAAGGCCGCGGCAACTGGGTATTCGGCGCCACCCCGGCGCCGTCGGCGCCGGCCTCGTCCGCCGCGCCGTCCGGCGCTCCGGGCGATATCCGCCTCGGCGAGGTCAAGCTCAAGAACGGCCGCATCACCTACATCGATGCGCGGAGCAATGCCAAGGAAGAGCTGACGGCAATCAACGCGACGCTCGACCTGCCCGATCTGGACAAGCCGATGAAGCTCGACGGCGGCGCCACCTGGCGCGGCAAGCCGCTGACGGTGAAGCTCGATGTCGACAAGCCGCGCGCGCTCATGGCGGGGCAGCCGGCAGGCATCTCGCTGGCGCTCGGCGGCGATCCGGTGAAGCTGAGCTTCAAGGGCCAGGCGACGACCGCGGGCCGCGCCCAGGGCGACGTCGACCTCGCGATCCCGTCGGTCAAGGACCTCGCCGCCTGGGTCGGCAACCCGATCGAGGCGCGGCCGAACACGATGGGCGCGCTCGCGATCTCCGGGAAGCTGGACCGCCAGGGGGCGAAGACGTCCTTCACCGGCGCCAAGGTCTCGCTCGACCAGCTCAAGGGTTCCGGCGACATCGCGGTCGACACCGGCGGCGCCAAGCCGCATCTCGCGGCCAAGCTCGCGGTCGAGAAGCTCGACATCAACCCCTACCTGCCGCCGGAGGCGCCGGCGCAGAAGAGCGGCACGCCGGCTGCGCCCGGCGGGCAGCAGGGCTGGAGCGAGGAGCCGATCGACCTCTCGCCCCTGCGCGCCGCCAATGCCGACCTCGACCTCACGGTCGGCGGCCTGGTCATACGCAAGATCGAGATCGGCAAGGGCGCGGTGAAAGCGCAGCTCCGCGACGGCAAGCTGGCGCTCGACCTGACGGAGCTCGCCCTCTACCGGGGAAGCGGCCAGGCCCGCGTCGTTCTCGATGGGTCGGGGCAGGTCCCGGCGGTGGAAGCGCGGCTCGCGCTCGCAGGCGTGCAGGCCGAACCGATCCTCAAGGCCGCTGCCGATTTCGAGCGCCTGAGCGGCGCCTTCGGCACCGAGACACAGGTCACCACCCGTGGCCGCAGCCAGAAAGAGATGATCTCGGCGCTGGCGGGGCAAGGCAAAGCCGCGTTCACGGACGGTGCGATCAAGGGCATCAACCTGGCGGCGATGGTGCGCAACATCGCCGCCGCCTTCACCGACCCCAAGGCGCGCGAGACGCAGAAGACCGATTTCGCCGAGCTCGGCGGCACCTACACGATCCAGCAGGGCATCGTTCGCAACAGCGACTTCGCGCTCAAGTCGCCGCTGCTCAGGGTCGAGGGCAAGGGGACGGTCGATCTGCCGAAGAAGTCGCTCGACTACCGGGTCGAGCCCAAGGCGGTGATGAGCACCGAGGGCCAGGGCGGCCAGATGCAGGCCTCCGGCATCATGGTCCCGGTCGACATCAAAGGGCCGTGGGACGATCTCAGCTACCGGCCGGACCTGGCGGCGCTGATCCGCATCGACCCGTCGCGGGCCATAGATGCGCTCAAAGGGGCGATCCCGGCGATTCCCGGCGTGCCGCTGCCGGGCGCGGCGAGCCAGCCGGCGCAGCCCCCAGCCTCGGGTCAGCAGCAGCCGGCACCGGCGCAGCAGAATCCGCTGGCGCCCTTGAGGAACCTGTTCAGCCGCTGACCTCCGCGCTTTCAAGAGCCGGAGAAACGTCTAGTCTGCCGCCCCTTCCCGGGAGCGGCTGATGGCGGATCTTTGGATACCGGTGACGATCGCGGCGGCGTTTCTGCAATGCCTGCGGACGGCATTGCAGAAGCGTCTGACCAAGTCGCTGTCGGCCGAAGGCGCCAACTTCATCCGCTACATCTACGGCTTCCCGGTCGCGCTGCTGCTTCTGGTGCTGCTGTCACGCGGCTTCGGCCGGGACCTGCCGGTGCCGAACACGGCCTCGCTGATCTATGGCGCGGTCGGGGGCCTGACCCAGATCGCCGCGACCTCGCTGCTGATCCGCGCCTTCACCTATCGGAGCTTCGTCGTCGGCACGACCTACTCCAAGACCGAGACGATCCAGGCGGCCCTCCTCGCCGTGCTCATCCTGGGCGAACATCTCGATTTCTGGGGTTGGGGCGCGATCGTGCTGGGATTCGTCGGCATCGTGGTGATGTCGCGTGCCGCCGCGGCCGGCGCGGGCTCCTGGAAAGACGAGGGCACGCGGAAAGCGGCGCTGGTGGGCCTGGGCTCCGGCACGCTCTTCGGCATCTGTGCGGTGGCCATCCGTGCCTCGGCGCTGTCGCTGCCCTCGGGCGACGAGCTCGAACGCGCCGCGGTGACGCTGGCTTCGATCACGACCATGCAGACGATGATGATGGCGGCCTATCTCGCGCTACGCGACCCTCTCCAGATGGCGCATGTGTTCCGCCTTTGGCCGCAGACCGTTCCGGTCGGGCTCATGTCGGTCGCCGGGTCCTGCGGCTGGTTCTTCGGCATGACGCTGGAGAACGCGGCGCTGGTGCGCGCGCTCGGCCAGGTCGAGCTGGTGTTCACCTACCTCGCCTCGCATCTGCTCTTCCGCGAGCGGGCAACGGCCGGCGAAACCCTGGGCATCCTGCTCGTCGCCGGCAGCGTCGTTCTGTTGATCCTGCGTTGACACCTCGGCTAGGTTCCGGCGATGTCGATCGACCTTGACGACGATCCGCTGACGACCGCGGCCGAGCGGCTGGCCGAGCTCTACGGCCGCCCAGGCTTCATGATCCGGCGCGCACACCAGATCGCCATCTCGGTGTTCCAGGCGCATGCCGGAGAGCTCGGCCTCACCAATACGCAGTTCGGCGTGCTCTACATCCTGAAGCGCTACCCCCGGATCGACCAGGTAACGCTGGCGAAGCTGCTCCGCCTCGACCGCTCGACCACCGGCACCGTGGTGCAGACGCTCGAGAGCCGCGGCCTCGTCGCCCGCGATGTCGGCGAGGCCGACCGCCGCCGGCGCGTTCTCGAGTTGACCGCGGATGGCGAGAGCATGCTGCATCAGATCCAGAAGAAGTCGGCGGGGACGTCGAGCACGCTGCTGGCGGCGCTCGATCAGGAAGAGCGAGCGCAATTCCTCAAGCTGCTCGCCCGGCTGGTCGCGCATTTCGAGGCGACCGAGGTCAATCCAGGGTCCGTCGATAGCGGAGAGTAGCGAGCGTCCAGGCGGCGGCGGCAAAGGCGAGCAGCGGCCAGACCTCGGGCCAGATCTCGTACGCGCCATTACCCTTGAGCAGGATGCCGCGGACGATCCTCAGGAAATGCGTGAGCGGCAGGACCTCGCCGATCGCCTGCGCTCAGCCCGGCATGCCGCGGAACGGGAACATGAAGCCTGAAAGCAGGATCGAGGGCAGGAAGAAAAAGAATGTCATCTGCATTGCCTGGAGCTGGTTGCGCGCGATCGCCGAGAAGGTGAGGCCGACGGCGAGATTGGCGAGGAGGAAGGCGAGCAGCGCGACCGTCAGCAGGCCGAGCGAGCCCAGCATCGGCACCTGGAACAGGAACCTGGCCGCAAGCAGCACGACGGCGACCTGGATGTAGCCGATGACGATGTAGGGCAGCACCTTGCCGGCCATGACCTCGGCCGGATTCAGCGGCATCGCCAGCAGGTTCTCCATGGTGCCGCGCTCGGTCTCGCGCGTGACCGCGAGCGAGGTCATCAGCACCATGGTCATGGTCAGGATGACGCCGAGCAGTCCCGGCACGATGTTGTAGGCCGATAGACCTTCCGGGTTGTAGCGGCGGTGGATCACCACCTCGAAACCGGGCTCGGCGACAAGGCCGGGCAGGTCATGGCGCAGTGCCGTGCGCGGGAGCTGGGAGAGCGCCGCCACCGCGTTCGAGGTCGCGGCCGGGTCGGTTGCATCGGCTTCGATCAGGAGCTGCGGGCGCTCGCCCCTCAGGAGGTCCCTGGTGAAGCGGTCGGGAATCGTCACGACAAAGGCGGCAGCGCCTTCGGCAACGAGACGCTCGGCCTCCGTCTCGCCGGAGACCTGAGCCACGATGCGGAAATAGCCCGAGCGCTCAAGCGCACCGACGATGTTGCGCTCGATCTGTCCCCGATCCTGCGAGATGAGCACCGTCGGCAGCTGCTTGGGATCGGCGTTGATGGCGTAGCCGAAGATCAGAAGCTGCATGACCGGCACGCCGAGAATCATGCCGAAGGTCAACCGGTCGCGGCGGAGCTGGATCAGCTCCTTGATCGTCATCGCCACGACGCGGGCAACCACCGAAAGCATCACGCGGCCTTCTCGCGCGCCGCGGTGGCGCTCTCGATCAGGTGGATGAAGACGTCCTCCAGGCTCGGCTCGGCCTCGCGCCAGGCCAGCCGTGGGTCGCCGCGAAACGGCTCGATGGCGCGGCGCAGCACGGTCGGGTCGGTCGCGCTCACATGCAGCGACGGCCCGAAGACGGCGGTGGCGACACCGGGAACTCGGGCAAGGCGCCGTGCGACGTCGTCACGGCCCGGTCCCGTCGCAATCCAGGTCGAGAGGTCGGCGCCGGCAACGACCTCCTTGACCGTGCCGACCGCCAGCAGCCTGCCGTAGGCGATATACGCGATGCGGTCGCAGCGCTCCGCCTCGTCCATGTAGTGGGTCGAGACGAGCACGGTGACGCCGTCGCGGGCGAGCGCGTGGATCTCTGCCCAGAATTCACGCCGCGCCTGGGGATCGACACCGGCGGTCGGCTCGTCGAGCAGCAGGAGCTTCGGCGCGTGCATCATGCAGGCGGCGAGCGCAAGACGCTGCTTCCAGCCGCCGGAGAGCGAGCCGGCGAGCTGGCTCCGCCGTGACGCCAGACCGACACGATCCATGGTCGCCTCCACCTGGCGACGGCGATCGGGCAATGCGTAAAGGCGCGCAACGAAGTCGAGATTTTCCCGGACCGTCAGATCCTCGTAGAAGCTGAAGCGCTGCGTCATGTAGCCGACCTGGCGCTTGATCGCGTCTGCCTCGGCCAGGATGTCGAGGCCGAGGCAGGTGCCGCGGCCACCATCGGGCTTCAGCAGGCCGCAGAGCATGCGGATGGTCGTTGTCTTGCCGCTGCCATTCGGGCCGAGAAAGCCCCAGACCTCGCCCGCCGGCACCTTGAGCGACACCTTGTCGACGACGGCGCGGCCGGAGAAGCGCTTGGTCAAGCCCTCCACGTCGATGGCGAGCGGCGTCACGGCAGCAACCGCGCTTCGACCGGCTGACCGGGCTTGAGCCCGGCCGCGGCCGGACGCGCCTTCACCAGATAGACCAGCTTCTGCCGGCTCTCGATCGCGTAGAGCACGGGCGGCGTGAACTCGGCCTCGCCGGCAACGAATGTGATCTCGGCAGCGAGATCCTTGGCGCATCCGTCGCAGGCGATGGCAAGCCGGCCGCCGATGCGGAGCTGCGCCAGGTCGCGCTCCGGTACGTAGAGGCGCACATGGACAGCTTCCGGCGGCAGCAGGCTCACCACACCGCCGCCGGCCGGCGCGAATTCGCCGGTTCGCCGCACCAGACGCTCGACGCGTCCGGCGGCGCGAGCCGAAATGAGGCGGTCGCCGAGCCGAGTCTCGGCCTCGGCAAGCTGCGCCGCGGCCGCTTCCATCTGCGCGCGGGCGGCAGCGATCTCATCCTCGCGTGCCGGCAGGCGGGCGACGCGAAGTTGGGCTTGCAGCTCGGCGAGGCGTGCCTGCTCGGCACCGAAGGCGGCGCGCGCCTGATCGAGGGTGCGCGGATTCGCAGCAGGCGAGCTTGCCAGCTCCTGTTGGCGCGCGAGCTCGCGCCGCGCCAAGCCGTGATTGGATTCCGCCTGCGCGATCTGCGCCTCGATCGCCTTGATCTCGTCGGCGCGCTTGCCGGTCAGCAAATTGGCGAGCTGCGCCTCGGCTTGATCGAGCCGCGCTTTCGCCTCGTCGCGCCGCGCCGTCTCGCGCCGCGCCTCCAGTCGGAAGAGCTTCTGCCCGAGCGCGACCTGATCGCCCTCGGCGACGAAGACCTCCTCGATCCAGCCGCCATCGGGCGCCGCGACGACAGCGCGTTCGCCTTCGACATATCCGAAATAGCCGCGGTTCTTCGGCGCCTCTTCGCAGGCGAGAAGTGCGAGTGCGACAACGAGAATGAGCGCGCGTTTCATGCGAGCCCCCTCAGCAGGGTATCGACGTGAAGCCGGAGCAGCGGCGCCGGATCGAAGGGGGTGGCGTCGTGGCGGGCGAAGCTCGTCTTCCAGAGCGCCGAGAACAGCAGCGGCGCGATCACCAGCCGCGCAGCAAGATGCGGATCGGTCGGACGGAACTCGCCGCTCTCGATGCCGCGCCGGACGATCCCGGCGAGAAGCCCGAGCATGCGCTCGATCACCTGGCTCCGATAGAAGCGCGCGAGATCGGGAAAATTCGAGGCCTCGGCGATGATCAGCTTCGGGAACGCGGCGATCTCGCTTTCGACGACGACGCGGGCGATCGCCTCGACCAGGTTGCGCAGCAGCGCGCCAGCTCCGCCGCGCCATTCGGCAACCAGCCGCTCGAGGCGCTCGATGTTCGGAAGCACCGCCGACCGCACCAGCGCCTCGAAGATCGCCTGCTTGCTCTCGAAGTAGAGGTAGAGCGCCGCTTTCGAGACCCCGGCTTCGCGCGCGACGTCGTCGAGACGCGCGGCGGCAAAGCCTTTCTCGGCAAAAACACGGAGCGCAGCGGCCAGGAGATCGTCGGGGCCCGCGATCTTGCGGGGGCGACCGCGCGCGCGCGAGGAGGATGGTTCGATCATTTTATGACTGACTGGTCAGTCATAAAATGGACTTTCGCCGGCGCCCGGTCAAGGGCGTTGTTCAAACGTCAACGGGGCGCGAGGCCGCGAGCCTCCTTTCCTCCTCGCGGTGCGGTCTTGCGCGGATCATTTCCAATCAGCGACACTTCTCGGGGTTTGGAAAATGGCCGGCGCGCGGAGGCCTTGCCCGCAGCGGCCCAATGCCCAATGAGACAGAGGAGCCGTTTCATGAAACGCGAAAGACTATGGGGATCCGTCTTCGCCGCAGCCGCGCTCGCCCTCGTGACGGCGCCGCCGGCGGAGGCGCAAAACAACGTGCTGCGCGTGGTGCCGCAGGCCGACGTCAAGGTTCTGGACAGCCACTTTTCCTCGATCCAGATCACCAAGATCTTCGCCTTGATGGTCCAGGACACGCTATTCGCCTGGGACTACAAGCTCGGCGCCAAGCCGCAGATGGTCGAGAGCTGGTCGACCTCGCCGGACAAGCTGACCTGGACTTTCAAGCTTCGCCCGGGACTCAAGTTCCATGACGGCCAGCCCGTCACCTCGAAGGATGCCATCGCCTCGATCACACGCTGGACCAAGCGCGACGTGATCGGCCAGCGCCTGGCGCAGTTCACCGCCGAGTGGAACGAAATCGACAACAACACCTTCTCGCTCAAGCTCAAGGAGCCTTACGGCTTCGTCGAGTTCTCGCTCGGATCGGCCGGCGGCCAGATGCCGGTGATCTTCCGCGAGTCCGACGCCAAGACTGACGCCGCGACGCAGATCAGCAGCGGCATCGGCTCCGGCCCCTTCATCCTCAATCGCGACGAGTGGAAGCCGGGCGCCTTCGTCGCTTTCAAGAAGAACCCCGACTATATTCCGCGCAGCGAGCCGGTCGACGGGCTCACCGGCGGCAAGGTCGCGAGGGTCGACCGCGTCGAGTGGCACATCATCCCCGATGCCGGCACCGTCGCCGCGGCGCTGACCAAGGGCGAGGTCGATCTTTGGGACTCGCCCTCGACCGATCAGCTCGGCCCGATCGTCAACAACCGGGACATCGTGATCGAGAAGCTGCCGCCCTTCGGCAACTACGGCGGCCTTCGCGTCAACTCGCTGCACCCGCCCTTCAACAATGTGAAGGCGCGTCAGGCGCTCGCCTATCTCTTCGATCAACGCGACTTCATGGCCGCCGCCTACGGCGACCAGAGATGGTGGAAGGTTTGCCACGCCTACTATGTCTGCGACGGGCCTTGGGCTACCGAGGCCGGCTCGGAAATGTACAAGAAGAAGGACATGGCGAAGGCGAAGCAGCTCTTCGCCGAGGCCGGCTACAAGGGCGAGAAGCTGATCCTGATCACCACCAACGAGCTGCCGCAGATCGGCGCCATGGCCCAGGTCGCGGCCGCCAATCTCAAGGAGATCGGCGTCAACGTCGAGCTCCAGGTCAGCGACTGGGGAACGGTGGTCAGCCGCATGCCGAAGAAGGACCCGCCCGATCAGGGCGGGTGGAACATGTTCACCACCTGGTTCACCGGCACGACCATGCACTCGCCGCTGACCAATATCGGCACCAACATGAGGTGCGGCGGCGCCAACTGGTTCGGCTGGGCCTGCGACGACGAGGCCGAGAAGCTTCGCGACGCCTTCCTGAAGGCGCCGGATGACGCCGCCCGCAAGGCCGCGCTCGAGCCGCTGCACAAGCGCCTGATGGAGACGCAGCCGATCGCGCTGCTCGGTCAGTTCGACCCGCCCTTCGTCTGGCGGAAGAACGTCAACGGCGTGGTCAAGGGCGCGGTGCTGGTGTTCTGGAACATCAGCAAGTCCTGATCTAGGCTTGTCTCACCTTGAGGGCCGGCGGCGCTGTCGCCGGCCCTTTCTCTTGGCAAGGACCGGAACGTCATGAGCGAACGCGTCGGCTTCATCGGGCTTGGCAACATGGGCGGGCCGATGGCCGCCAATCTCGCCCGCAAAGGGTTCGCGCTCACCGTCTTCGATACGCGGCCGGCGCAAGCTGCAAGGCTCGCTGCGCTCGGCGCCAGGACGGCGAAGACCGTCGGTGAGGTAGTTGCTGCCTCCGATGTCATCGTGACCATGGTGCCGGATACGCCCGACGTCGAAGGCATCGTGCTCGGCCCAGACGGCACGCTGGCACGCGGCCGCAAAGGCATGCTGCACATGGATATGAGCACGATCGCGCCGGCCGCGAGCAGGCGCATGGCCGAGAAGCTGAACGCGGCCGGGATGCGCTGGGTCGATGCCGGCGTCGGCCGCTCGCCCGCGCATGCCGAGCGCGGCGAGAGCCTGTTCATGGTCGGAGCATCCGATGAGGATCTCAAGCGCGTGACCCCGCTGCTGGAAGCGATGGGCAACAAGATCATCCATGCCGGCGGGCCGGGCAGCGGCATCGCGCTCAAGATCGTCAACAACTACGTCGCCATGTGCCTCTGCCAGATCAACGCCGAGGCCTTCACCATGGCGGCCAAGCTCGGCATCCCGGCGAGGACGCTGTTCGACGTCGTCACCTCCTCGCTCGCCTCCAACGATCACCTGAAGCTCTACTGGCCGACCAAATCGCTGAAGGGCGATGTCGAGCCAGGGTTCGCGCTGGACCTCGCCTTCAAGGATCTGTCGATCGGCGTCGCCGCCGCGGCTGATGCCGGCACCCCGGCGCATGTCGGCAAGGCGGCGCGCGATGCGATGGAGCGCGCCAGGAAGCAGCATGGGCTCGGCCAGAAGGACGTGACCGCGCTGCTCAACGCCGCTGCGGCCGAGGCAGGGATCAAGCCACCGACGCTCTAGCGGAAGTCAAATCCCCGCTCCTTCAGTTGCTGGCGCAGCTTGTCGCGGAGCCAGGGGTGGAACTTCTTGTCCATGTCGTGCGTCCAGGAATCGTCGGTGGTCGCACGACCCGTCGCGCGGTAGTGCTTCGCCAGCGCGGCGTCATAGGCGGCAAGATGCGCTGCCATGCCGCTCGCGCCGCGCTGCGCGCCGTAGCGCTCGTAGTGGACCATCGATGCGTAGTCCATGCGCGGCTTCTGCGCCGGCGCCTCCGCCGGCCAGCCCAGGCACATGCCGAAGACGCAATAGACGCGGTCGGGCAGATCCAGGATCTTCGCGCTCGCCGTGGCATCGTTGCGGACGGCGCCGATCATCACGCCCTGAAGGCCGAGCGACTCGGCGGCGAGCGAGGCTGACATGCCGACCAGCGCCGCGTCGATCGAGGAGACGAGTCCTGTCTCCATGTTGTTGTCGGCGATCGAGTGGCCGCGCCGCTCGAGCGCGAAGGCGATGCGCGTGAGGTCGGCGCAGAAGGCGAGGAACACCGGCGCTTCCGCGACATGCTTCTGGTTGCTGGTGATCGCCGCCAGGCGGCGGAGCACCTCGCGGTCGCGGACGACGATCACCGAGTAAGACTGGATGTTAGACGAGGTCGGCGCACGGAACGCCGCCTTGAGGATCGCCTCGACCATCGCCTCCGGTACCGGATCAGGCTTGTAGCTGCGTACGCTGACGCGCTTCGACAGAAGCTCGATGGTCTCGCTGGTATAGGCGGAAGGCCGGCTGTCGGGCATGGCGGACCCTTAGAGAGATTTTAGGAAACGGTCGAGCGCCGGCGCCCATTTGGCGGCATCGGTTCCGGAGGCAAGGTGGCCATGTTCGCTATCGATCTCGAAGTAGCGGGCATCGACGCCGGCGGCTTTCAGCGCCGGCATCACCTCGTCTTTCAGCAAAGGCGGGAAATACGCATCGGTGCGCGAGATCACGAACAGCACCTTGGCCTTGATCTTCTTGAGATCCGGCGTGACGTCGTAGCTGTCCATCGCACGCCCGAGCGCAAGAAGCGAGTTGCCGTCGAAGGCCTCGGCCCAAGCGCGGGCCTGGCGCGTGATCTCCGCATCGCGGTCGGCCTTGTTCGGCATCCTGGGCTTCAGCTCCTCGTCGGTGCCGTAGCTGCGCAGCGTGTCCTCGCGGAGCTTGATCATCGTCGGAAGGATACCGCCCTTGTCGTAGTAGCGGCCGCCATTCCAGTTCGGATCGGCGGAGAGCCTCTTCAGCGTGGCATCGGGATCGGCCTGTACTGCACCCGGATATCTGGACACAAGGTAGGAGTTAAGCGGCCAGCCTGAACGCGCTCTGATCCCAAGCGGTTCTGGCGTCGTTTGGACTTCGGTAGTCGTTCTT
>VGEN01000065.1 GCA_016869285.1 Alphaproteobacteria bacterium | reverse complement strand
CTGCTCGATCTTCAGCCCGCCGTACTCCTGGCGCCACCGATAATAAGTGACCTCGCTCACCCCGATCTGGCGGATGACATCAGCGATATCCTGGCCCTGTGAGATCAAGACATCGGCTTGTCGGAGTTTCGAAACGATCTCTTCAGGCTTGTGCCTCTTCTTCGGCATTGCAGTCCTCCTTCTTGTCAAAAGACATAGTTCAGGGCGGACCACTTTTCAGGGGGAGGACCAGGTTGGGCGCGAGCGGCGGCGCCGTCACCTTGTACTCATCGGTGATCCGCGGCGCGCGCGCCAGCTTCCTCAGGTCCGGCAGCGGCCGGCTGAGCTCTGGATCGTCGGCGACGGCCTGCTCGATCGAATGTGCGGCGCGCAGCGTGAACAGATCGGCGGCGGCGGGGCCGGTGATCATCATGCCGAAGGGCGTGCCGGTTGGTTCCAACCCCATCGGCAGCGACAGGCTGGGGTTGCCGGTCAGCGAGATCATGTAGGTGAGCGAGAACCAGCGATAATAGGTCGGCAGGCGCTTGCCGTTGATCTCATTCATGTAGAGCTGGCTCCACTTGAACGGCGGGATCGCCAGCGTCGGCGAGAGGATCAGATCGCACTCCTCGAACACGGCCTGGACCGAGCGGTAGATGCGCGTCTGCTCCGCCTGGGCCCAGGAGACGTCGTCGGCGGAGTAGCGCAGTCCCTCCTCGTAGTTGGCGATCATGTTGGGGCCGAGCAGCTTCCGGTGCCTGGCATAGTTGTCGCGCTGGGCATTCAGCATGCCGGTCGCGCGCAGCACGCCAAAGGCCTCATGCGCGCGGCTCATGTCCGGCGAGATTCGTTCGCAGGAGCGGAAGAACGACTTCAGCTTGCCGACCCGCCGATGGAAGGTCTTGGCGATGCGCGTGTCGACCGGGCAGGTGCCCCAGTCGAGGGTATAGCCGACACGAAGCTGCGACAGGTCGATGGCGGCAGGATCGAGGAACATCTGGCCCTCGATCGGCCGCGACAGCGGATCGCGCGGATCGAAGGCCGCCTGGGCGGAGAGCAGCAGGCAGGTATCGGCGACGGTGCGGCCCATCGGCCCGTGGGTCGGGATCATATTCCAACCCTGGCCGCGCTTGTCGGTCGGTACCAGGCCGGGCGAGGGACGGAATCCTACGACGCCGCAGAAGGCCGCGGGGATACGCAAGCTCCCGCCGCCATCGGAGCCGGTGCAGATCGGCAGCATATTGGTGGCAAGAGCGACCGCCGAGCCGCCCGCGGAGCCGCCCGGTGTGCGTTTCGGGTCGAAGGGATTGCCGGAGGGGCCGTAGACCGGGTTGTTGGAATTCGCGCCGGCGCCGAACTCCGGCACGTTGGTCTTGCCGACGACGATGGCGCCGGCCGCGCGGCAGCGCGCCACCATTGCGTCATCATGTTTCGAGCGATTGTTGCGGAAGATCGGCGAGCCGAAGCTGTTGATCAGCCCCGCTGCTTCGTCGAGATCCTTCACGCCGAGCGGCAGCCCATGCAGCAGAGGCAGGTCGTCGCCCCTCATGACCGCCTTCTCGGCCGCCTTCGCCTCCTTGACGGCGCGCGGCCAGATCGTGTCGGTCACCGCCTTGACCGCGTGGTTCACCTCGTCGATGCGGCGCTTGCAGCTCTTCAGCAGCTCGACCGGCGAAAGCTTCCTGGCGCCGATCAGGCGACGGGCTTCGACGGCGGAAAGATCGCAGGGTTCGGTCATCGGGGGCTCGCGGAAAACAGAAGGAGGCGAAGCAGGATAGACCAAATCTAGGGTCGAACACCCGGCGCCTCGAAGGGCATGCCGGCAGCGCGCTTCATCAGGTAGAGCTCGAGCGCGACGTAATCAGGGGCGCCATAGGCGTAGGGCTCGGCACGCATGCCGATCAGGCAATTCCGCAGTCGCCGCTGCAGCGAGCCGAGGCTCTGCCACTCCAGACGGTAGATCGGATAGCCGGTCGGATGCGCCTGCGGGATGGTGGCGCCGGCGAGCCTCTTGCCGCGATTGTCCTCGTGGCACTGGGCGCAGGAGAGGTTGAGCTGACCCTGGCGCCGGTTGAAGGTCGCGGCGCCGGCCTCCAGGAAGGTCCGAAGGCGCGGATCGTCCGGCGGCGCGATCTTATGCTCGCGCGACTGCATCGCGACGAGCGCGCTCAGCGACAACAGCTCGCGGCTTTCGTAGTCGAAGGCCGGCGCCTTCTGCTGCTCGGTGCGGCACTGGTTGATACGCTGATCGAGACTGATCGGCCGGCTCGCGCTTTCGGAGAAGGCGGGATAGCGGACGGCGACGCCGGTCATGCGCGACGGCTCGCCATGGCAGTCGGCACACGACCTTCCGGCGGCGCCCTGGCGCTGGGCCCAGAGCTTCTCGCCGTCGAGGACCCAGAGCATAGCCGGGTTGGCCATGTCGTCGTCCTGCATCGCCTGCACCGAAGCGCCCATGTCGTGATAGCCGGAGCGGCGCTCGGCCTCCGGGATCTCGGCGCTCGCCTGGGTTGCCATCAGGAGGAGAAGAGCGCCGAGCCGCCGATTCATGCGACGGCGATGCGCGCGGTCTCTTCGACCTTGAAGCCGTTGTCGCCGGTCCAGCGGAAGAACAGCGTGCCGCTCTCGGTCGCGACCGTGTGGAACGAGATGTACGGGTTGGCCGCGATCGCCGAGGAGAGCTTCATCCGGAAGATCTCGACCCCGTTATAGGTGCAGAGGAATTCCTCGATGATGTCGCGCGGGATCGTCGTGCCGTTGGTGCCGGCGCGGAAGCCGGTCTCCATCGGGTGCTGGATCAGCGTCTTGATCTCGAATGCCTCGCCGCGCTTGACCGATCGCGGCAGCCGGATAAGGGCGTTGGTCATTGCATGAGATCCTCGACACAGGCAGCGATGGTGACGATCACCTCCGTGCCCGCGCTCCAGAAGCTGCCGTCGGAGAGCTCGGCGATCGCCACAATCTTCTGCGACTCGCGCAGCTTGATGTGCGTGGCGATACTGGCGCGGCCGGCGCGGGGTCCGAGTACGGCGTTCAGCACGTAAGGCTGCGGGTTCTTCTCGTTGAAGACGTGGATCGCCTTGACGTGATCCTTGGCCGTCATCGGGCTCTCGACCGAGACCTTCATCGGTACGGTGTTGCCGTTCTCGACCAACGGTGCGATGTCGAGCGTAACCTTGCCGGTATTGAGCTTGGCCGAGCCCAAGACCTCCTTGATCGCCTTGGCGAGGTCGTCCGGCGCCGCCTCGACCGGCAGCGGCAGCAACGTGACGATGGCCGCACCGGCAAGGAAGCGACGTCTGGTCAGCGATGGATCCATGGGCCTAGTCCCTCAACGTCCTCAGATAGGCGATCACGTCCTCGATCTGCTCGGCCGAGAAGATGGGCTTCTCCGCGAAGGATCGGGCGACGCGGTCGAGCCCCTCGGTGCGATAGTAGGGCGGCATGATCGTCGCCGGATTGAGGCTCGCCGCATCGACGATCCTGAGGCGAAGCTGCCCTTCCGACCAACGGCTGCCGGCCCCGGAAAGATCCGGCGCCAGGTTTCCCTGGAACCGCTCCTCGGGGAACGGCCCCGCATGGCAGAGCAGGCAGAGACCGACCTGCCGGTTGCCGACGATAGCCCGGCCGCGTTCCGCATCGCCAGGTTTTCCGGTCAGCGATTCGCGGATCGCATCGTCCTCGACGACATAGGCGCGGCGCGCGTCCTGGGCAAGAGCGGGTGCGACGAGCGCCGCGACGAGCAACGCAATGATGGTTTCAGCGAGTGGCGTCGCCCTCGTACCCCCTCTCCCGCGTCGTACGCGGGGGAGGGTTGGGGTGGGGGTTGCTCCGCGCAGCGGAGCGGTGACTGATACAGGCGTGGCACGTCTCCGCCAACCCTCGCTACGCTCGGGCCCCCACCCTGACCCTCCCCCGCGTACGACGCGGGAGAGTGGACACGCAAGGCGTCGACGCGGGAGAGGGGAGAAGAGGCTGCTTGCGATCAGCTACGCCTTCCTCAGATCGTGGTTCATCACCGGCAGCGTGCGGATGCGCTTGCCCGTCGCCCGGTAGATGGCGTTGAGCACCGCAGGCGCCGCGACCGCGATCGTCGGCTCGCCGACGCCACCCCAGAAATCGCCCGAGGGCACGATCACCGATTCGACCTTCGGCATCTCGTCCATGCGCATGACGTTGTAGGTGTCGAAGTTGGTCTGCTCGATCGCGCCGTCCTTGACCGTGCACTCGCCGTAGAGCGCCGCCGATAGCCCGTAGACGAAGGAGCCCGCGATCTGGCGCTCGATCTGCGCCGGGTTGACTGCATGGCCGCAATCGGTAGCGGCGACGATGCGGTGGATCTTGAGCTGACCTGCATCGCTGACCGAAACCTCGGCGACGGCGGCGACGTAGCTGCCATAGCCCATGATCTGCGCCAGGCCCTGGTGCACGCCGGCCGGCGCCTTGCCCCAGCCCGCCTTCTCCACCGCCGCGTTGAGCACGCGGAGATGGCGCGGCTTCAGCATCTTGCGGCGGAACTCGAGCGGGTCCTGGCCCGCCGCTTCCGCCAGCTCGTCCATGAAGCACTCCATGAAGATGGCGTTCTGGTTGGTGTTCACGCCGCGCCAGAAACCCGGCAGCACATGCGGGTTGCGCATCGCGTGATCGACCAGGAGGTTGTCGATGTTGTAGCCGTAGGCGCTCTCGGTGCCGCCGTTATTGAAGCCCTGGAACACCACGGGGTCCATGCCGTTCTGCAGGTTCTGCGGCAGCAGCCCGGCCAGGATCGATTGGCCGGAGAGCCGTACATGCAGCCCGGCGATGTTGCCGGCGGCATCGATACCGCCCGTCAGCTTGCACGCCATGATCGGATGGAAGGTGCAGTGCGTCATGTCTTCTTCACGCGACCAGATCAGCTTGATCGGCGTACCCGGCATTTCCTTGGCGATCAGCACCGCCTGGCGGACATAGTCCGAGCGGCCGCGACGGCCGAAGCCGCCGCCGAGCAGCGTCTTGCGGAAGTCGCACTTGTTGACCGGTAGCCCCGCCGCCTCGGCGGTCGCAGCCAGCGCCGCCTCGCCATTCTGTGTCGGGCCCCAAGCCTCGCATTTGTCGGGCGTCCACAGTGCCGTGCAGTTCATCGGCTCCATGGTGGCGTGGTTCTGGTAGGGGTAGCTGTAGACGGCCTCGATCTTTTTCGCCGCCTTATCGATCGCCCCCTTGGCGTCGCCGGCTTGGTTGCCGACGAAGGCCTGGGTTGCGTTGAGGCCTTCGGCCAGCATGGCCGCGATGTCGCTGCTGGAGACCGAGCCGCCGGGGCCGGGGTCCCATTCGACCGGAAGCGCGGCAAGCGCGGTGCGCGCCTGCCAATAGGAATTGGCGACCACGGCGACGGCACGGCCGTCGATCGCGACCACCTTCTTCACGCCCGGCATCTTCTCGACCTTGGCGGCATCGAAGCTCTTGAGCTTGCCGCCGTTGACCGGCGTGTCGCGGATGGTCGCCGTCAGCATGTTCGGCAGCTTGAGGTCGATACCGTAGAGCTGCGCTCCGGTCAGCTTGTCGCGGGTATCGAGCCGCTTCAGGCCCTTGCCGGCGATCTTCCAATCCTTGGCGTCCTTGAGCTTCACATCCTTCGGCGGCTCCATCTTCGCCGCCGCGGCTGCGACCTTGCCGTAGGTCGTGGTCTTGCCGGTGCCTTTATGCGTAATCACGCTGTTCGCGGCCGAACATTCGGAAGCCGGCACGTTCCATTCCTTGGCCGCAGCCTGGATCAGCATCTCGCGCGCGGTGGCCCCGCCCTGGCGGACATATTGGTTGGACTGACGGATGCCCTGGCTGCCGCCGGTCGAGAAGTTCCCCCAGACGCGATTGCGCGCCAGGTTCTGGCCGGGCGTTGGATACTCGGTGGTGACCTTGGCCCAGTCGCACTCCAGCTCCTCGGCGACGAGTTGGGCGAGGCCGGTCAGCGTGCCCTGGCCCATCTCGGAGCGGGCGATGCGGATGACGACCTTGTCGTCGGGATGAATGACAACCCAGGCGTTGATCTCCTGGACGCCGGTCTGCGCCTCGGCGCGAGAGAAGGGAACCCCGAAGCCGAGCGAGAAGCCGCCGGCGATGGCGGCCGAGCTGGCGAGGAAGTTGCGGCGGTTGAGAGTGGTGGTGGTCATGTCCATGCCCTCCCTTAGCCCTTCGCCGCGTCGTGGATGGCGGCGCGGATCTGCTGGTAGGTGCCGCAGCGGCAGATATTGGTCATCGCCGCGTCGATCTCTTCGTCGGTCGGCTTCGGCGTCGTCTTCAGCAGCGCCGCCGCCGCCATGATCATGCCGCTCTGGCAATAGCCGCATTGCGGCACGTCGTTGTCGAGCCAGGCCTGCTGCACCTTGGTTAGCGTGCCGCCCTGGGCGAGGCCTTCGATCGTCGTCACCTTGCGGCGGCCGACGGCGTTGAGCGGCACTCGGCAGGAGCGGTTGACGACGCCGTCGATATGCACGGTGCAGGAGCCGCATTGCGCGACGCCGCAGCCGTACTTCGTGCCGGTCAGGCCAAGATCGTCACGCAAGACCCAGAGCAGCGGCGTCCTGGGATCGGCGTTCGTATTGTAGATCTTGCCGTTGACGGTGACCGCAACCATGCGTGGAACTCCCCATCGTTTTCAGCCGGCCCCCGCCGGCTGGAATTCGTCGCCCAAGAGTAGTCCTTCGACCTGAGAAACGTGCGCTCACAAACAGGAGAGGGCAAGAGGTTCGCGTGTCTGAAAGTTGCACGCAACGCGCGCGAGATCAGCATTCTGGCTTGAGTAACGCTGAAGGCGGTTGAGCGCTTGGCCACCCCGCGGTTGTCCAGGCCGGGTTCCTCTGGCCACCCCGGGCGAGCGTTCGAGAGCGAGAGCGGCGGCTCGGACGGGCCTAGTGCGACAGCTTGCCCATTTCGATCGTGGCTGCCGCCCGGCCAAGGTCGGGCGCGATCCGATCTTCGGCGAGCGCGATCAGCCGCGCCATCGCGAAGTTGATCGCGAGGTAGATCGCGCCGGCGACGAAGAATACCTCGAAGGCCCGGAAGGTTTCCGAAATGATCTTGTGCGCAAGCCCTGTCACCTCCATCAGCGTGATGGTCGAGACCAGCGAGGTCGCCTTGATCATCAGGATGATCTCGTTGCCATAGGCGGGCAGCGCCTGGCGTAGCGCGATCGGCGCGACGATGCGCCGATAGAGCGTGAAGCCCGACATGCCGAAGGCGCGGGCCGCCTCGATCTGGCCGTGCGGCACGGACTGCAGCCCGCCGCGCACGATCTCGGCGCCATAGGCGGCGGTATTGAGCGTCAGTGCCAGCAGCGCGCAGTAATAGGGCGAGCGGAAAAACCACCAGATCCCCATCTCGTCGAGATAGGGGCGGAACTGGCCGAGCCCGTAATAGATCAGGAAGATCTGCACCAGCAGCGGCGTGCCGCGGAAGACGAAGACGAAGCCCTCGGCGATCCAGGCGAGCGGCAGGAGGCGGCTTCGCATCATCGCCGCGAGCAGAACGGCGAGGCAGAAGCCGAGCCCGATCGAGGAGAAAGCGAGCTGGAGCGTCAGCGGGATGCCGGCGATGAGCCGGAGGAAGCTCGAATAGAGGAAGGCGAAGTCCATTTGCGCTCAGGCCTGCCGAAGCCCGCGCGTCGCCCAGGTCTCGGCCCGTCGGAAGGCCCAGGTCGAGGCCGTGGTGAGGATGAGATAGAAGGCAACGGCAGTGATGTAGAAGACGAAAGGCTGGCGGGTCGAGCCGGCGGCGACATGGGCCTGGCGCAGCAGATCCGAGAAGCGCGTCTCGTAGATCAGCACGAGGTCGCCGAGCTTGATCTCATAGAGGTAGACGGAAAGCCCGACCACGGCGACGAGCGCGCTCTCCTTGAGCACGAGCTGCCAGACATTGCCCATGCCGGGGAGCCCGTAGCGCAGCACCTGCGGGCCGATGATCCGGCGAAGCAGGCGCCAGCCGGACATGCCGAAGGCGCGCGCCGCATCGACCTCGCCCGGAGGCACGGCGAGATAGGCGCCGCGGATCACCTCGGCCTGGTAGGCGCCGGAGACGATGCCGATCGCCAGCGTGCCGACAAGGAATCCCGGAAGGCCGATGAATCCTTGCGCGCCGAATTTCTGCGCGATCGCCGTGACCACGGCGCTGCCGCCGAAATAGAAGAGATAGATGACCAGCAGGTCCGGCACGCCGCGGAACACCGTGGTGTAAGCGTCCGCCGCGCGCTGGAAGACGGCGTGCCGCGAGAGCTTGCCGATCGCAGCGATGGTTCCGAAGGCAAGCCCGAAGAGGAAGCCCGAGACCGCGACGGCGAGCGTCAGGCCGGTCGCGAAGGTCATCTCGTCGAGCCAGCCCTGGGGACCCCATTGCATGAGCTCAAGGAACGACTTCGGCGGCATGCGTGCTGGCTGCGCTGTTTCTGAACCCTCTCCCGCGTCCTACGCGGGGGAGGGCAGGGAGAGGGCGAGCGAAGCGAGGGGCTTCATCATCGGCGTCATCGGTCGACCTCGCTTCGCTCGCCCCCACCCTAGCCCTCCCCCGGCAGAGCCGGGGGAGGGAACAGATCTTACGACTTCGGCGTCATGTCGACCTTGAACCACTTCTCCGACAGACGCTTGATCGTGCCGTCGGCGATGGCGGACTTGACCGCCTCGTCGAAGGCCGCCTTCAGGTCGTTGTCTTCCTTGCGGATGCCGACCGCGACGCCTAGGCCCAGCATGCCGCCGGAGAAGGCGGGACCGGCGATCGCCATGTCCTTGCCGGTGGCGGTCTCCATCGTTGCCTTGGCGGCCGAGTGGGCGACTACGGCGGCATCGATGCGGCCGGCGGCGAGGTCGAGGTCGTGCTGCTCGGTCGTTTTGTACTCACGGATCTCGGCGACGTCCTTGAAGTACTTCTCGGCCCAGGCGAGGTTGGTGGTCGAGCCCTGCACACCGAGGATCTTACCCTTGAGCATGGGCTTGAGATCGGCGATCGCCTTCTCGGCCGATGCGAGGTCCTTGGTCAGGTTGAACTCGCCGCCCGGCAGCTTCGCCAGCGAGGAACTCTTCTGGATCAGAAAGCCGTGCGCGCCGGCGGCATAGGCGGTGGTGAAGTTGATGGTCTCCAGCCGCTTCGGTGTGATGTTCATACCGGCCATGATCGCGTCGTACTTCTTCGCCTGCAGAGAGGGGATGATGCCGTCCCAGTCCTGAGCGACGAACTCGCAGTCGAACTTGGCGCGCTTGCACAGCTCGGCGCCGAGATCGAGCTCGAAGCCTTCAAGCTTGCCGGCGCTGTTGACGAAGTTCCACGGCGCATAGGCGCCTTCGGTCGCAACCTTGACCTTACGCATCTGCGCCGACGCGTCGGTCGCGGCGAAGCCGAGCGCGAGGACGGCTGCGGCCGCGACGGCAAATCGGGTGAGTTTCATACGAAGCCTCCTTACGGTTGTGATGAAACGATAGCTTGCCTTTCCGCCGCCGCGCCAGCCCTTTAGGCGTGGCGCAGCTGGCTCGAGATGAACTGCCGGCAGCGCTCGGAGCGCGGATTGCCGAAGACCTCGGCGGGCGACCCCTCCTCCTCGACCTTGCCCTGGTGCAGGAAGATCACCCGGTTCGCAACCTCGCGGGCGAAGGCCATCTCGTGCGTGACCAGCATCATCGTGCGGCCTTCCTCGGCGAGCGTGCGGATCACGCGGAGCACGTCGCCGACGAGCTCCGGATCGAGCGAGGAGGTTGGCTCGTCGAACAGCATAAGCTGTGGGCGCATGGCGAGCGCGCGTGCGATCGCGGCGCGCTGCGCCTGGCCGCCGGAGATCTGCGAGGGGTAGTGGTTGCGCTTGTCGGCGAGGCCCACCTTCTCAAGCAGCACCAGCGCCTCCGCCGTCGCTTCCGCCTTCGGGCGCCCCTGCACATGCACCGGCGCCTCGGTGACGTTCTCGAGCACGGTCAGGTGGGACCAGAGATTGAAGCTCTGGAAGACCATGCCGAGCTTCTGGCGGAGCCGGTCGATCTGCGCCTGATCGGCCGGCTCGTGGCCGCCGCCGCGCCGTTCCTTGAGCAGGATCGGCTCGCCCGCGATCGCGACTGTGCCGCCGTCGGGCACCTCCAGCATGTTGATGCAGCGGAGCAGCGTCGACTTGCCGGAGCCGGATGATCCCAAGATGGCGATCACCTCTCCGTCATATGCCGACAGCGTGACGCCGCGGAGCACTTCGAGCGGCCCGAAACGCTTGGTCAGCCCCTTGACCTCGACGGCGGGATCAGCCCCGTTCTTCATCGTTGAATGATGGCATGGTGGCGAAAGGAGAGGCAAATAGGCTGAACGCAGTATGATGCGCATAGTCAGCCGGAGATTTCGCGATGAGCGACGAAGTGACCAAGACCGACGCCGAGTGGAAGGCGAGCCTGACGCCCGAGCAGTATCATGTGCTGCGCAATCACGGGACCGAGCGCGCCGGGACGAGCCCGCTCGACCGCGAGAAGCGCCAGGGCATCTTCCATTGCGCCGGCTGTGGCCTGCCGCTCTTCGCCTCAGAAGCGAAGTTCGACAGCGGCACTGGCTGGCCGAGCTTCTTCCAGCCCCTCGACAACGCGGTCGAGACGCAGGAGGACCGGAGCTGGTTCATGCGGCGGACCGAGGTCCATTGCCGACGCTGCGGCGGGCATCTCGGCCATGTGTTCCCGGATGGCCCGGCGCCGACCGGCCTCCGCTACTGCATGAACGGCGTCGCCATGGCCTTTGAGCCGAAGGCGGGCTGATCCTGTTTCCCCCGCGTTGACGCGCGGAAGGGGCACCGCCCTGCCGGTGTTCCCTCTGCCACTTCCGGCTCGCCGCCGCCTCGGATTGCACGCGAGGCGGGTCCCCTGTGGATATCTTCGGCTGGGCGAGGGTGGTTTCCGGAATCGGCCACGCCGGCTACAATTTACGCATGTCTGTGAGCGGCAGGAGCGGTCGAGGGGGGCCTCGGCGATGAATTCGGTCGACGCTGACTTTCGGCCGGCGCCAGCTCGACCGGAGGCGCGAGGACGTCACTCGACCTTCGCCGCGCTCGATCTCGGCACCAACAACTGCCGGCTTCTGGTCGCCACCCCGGCCCCGGGCGGATTCCGCGTCGTCGATGCCTTCTCGCGCATCGTCCGCCTCGGCGAAGGGATGGGGGCCAGCGGCGTTCTCTCCGAAGCGGCGATGGAACGGACCATCGATGCGCTCAAGGTCTGCGCCGCCAAGATCCGCCGCCAGGGCGTCATTCGAGCGCGGACGGTAGCGACCGAAGCCTGCCGACGCGCCGGCAACTGCCAGGATTTCGTCGAGCGTGCGCGGGCGGCGACCGGGCTTACTCTCGAGATCATCTCGTCCGGCGAGGAGGCGCGGCTGTCGCTCGCCGGCTGCGCGCCTCTGCTGGATGCCTCGCATCCCTGGGCGCTCGTCTTCGATATCGGCGGCGGCTCGACCGAGCTCTCCTGGGCGCGTCACGTCGACGGCAGGACGGATGTGATTGACTGCGTTTCGCTGCCACTGGGCGTGGTCACTCTCGGCGAGCGCTTCTCGCATGGGGCCAACGGCGTCGATGCCTATACCGACATGGTCGCGGAGGTCGATGCGCGGCTGGCGCCATTCGATTCGCGCCACGGCATTGCAAGCGTCGTGGAGCAGGGCAGCGTGCAGATGCTGGGATCTTCCGGCACCGTCACGACGCTCGCCGGTGTGCATCTCGACCTGCCGCGTTACGACCGCAGCCGTGTCGACGGCTATCGGCTCGCTTTCGCCGCGGTCGAGGAGGTAACGCGGCGTCTCGCCGGGATGCCGGTCGTCGAGCGCGAGCGCCATCCCTGCATCGGGCGCGAGCGCGCCGACCTCGTGCTCGCGGGCTGTGCCATCCTGGAGGCGATCTGCCGGCGCTGGCCCGTCGGGACCGTACGTGTCGCCGACCGCGGCGTGCGCGAAGGCATCCTGCTCGCGTTGATGGCGGAAGCGGGACGGGCGTGAAGTCCTTCGGCGGTCGCCGCCAGAAGGCGGCGAAGGTCAAGACGGCAAAGGGCCGCTCGACCTCTTCCCAGAAATGGCTGGCCCGCCAGCTCAACGATCCCTATGTCGCCGAGGCCAAGCGCCAGGGATGGCGCTCGCGCGCCGCCTTCAAGCTCGCTGACCTGGATGAGCGCTTCAAGATCCTGAAGAAGGGCGGGCGTGTGCTCGACCTCGGCGCGGCGCCGGGCGGCTGGACCCAGGTAGCGGTCGAGCGAGGCGCCAGGGTGGTGGCCGTCGACATCCTGGAGATGGCCCCGGTCGCCGGGGCCGAGGTGCTTCGGCTCGACTTCCTCGATTCGGCCGCGCCGGAAAAGATCCGGGCGGCGCTCGGCGGGCCGGTCGACGTCGTCCTGTCGGACATGGCGGCGCCGACGACGGGCCATGCGGCGACAGACCACATAAGGACCGTGGGATTGGCAGAGGCGGCGCTGGCCTTCGCGCTCGAGGTGCTGGCGCCCGGCGGTGCCTTCCTCTGCAAGGTGTTCCAGGGCGGTGCGGAGAAGGAGATGCTGGCGACGCTCAAGCAGCGTTTCGCCCAGGTCCGCCACGCCAAGCCGCCTTCCTCGCGCAAGGAGAGCCCCGAAACCTATCTGGTGGCGCAGGGCTTCCGCGACGCCCCTTGAGCGGGTCTACTTCCCGTGGTATCTGGCGCCGCCTCAGCGGAAAGGAGCCCGTGCATGCACATCCGCGAGGCACTCACCTTCGATGACGTTCTTCTTGTGCCTGCGGCGAGCTCGGTTCTTCCGGGCACGGCCGACACGCGCACGCGCCTGACCCGCGGCATCGAGCTCGGCATACCGCTGATCTCCGCCGCCATGGACACGGTAACAGAAAGCCGACTCGCCATCGCCATGGCTCAGCTCGGCGGGCTCGGCGTCATCCACAAGAACCTCGACCCGCAGCGCCAGGCGCAGGAAGTACGCGCGGTGAAGAAGTTCGAGTCCGGCATGGTGGTGAACCCGGTCACCATCCATCCCGACCAGACCCTGGCCGACGCGCTCCAGGTGATGCTGCAGCACAAGATCTCCGGCATTCCGGTGGTCGAGCGCAAGACCAAGAAGCTGGTCGGCATCCTCACCAACCGCGACGTCCGCTTCGCCACCGACACCAGCCAGCCGGTACAGGAGCTAATGACCAAGGACGGGCTGGTCACGGTCAAGGAGGGCGTGGAACGCAAGCAGGCACAGCATCTGCTTCACAAGCACCGGATCGAGAAGCTGCTGGTCGTCGATGAGGAGTTCCGCTGCGTCGGCCTGATCACCGTCAAGGACATGGAGAAGGCGGCCCTCCACCCGAACGCGACCAAGGACGAGCAGGGGCGCTTGCGCGTCGGCGCAGCGACCGGTGTCGGCCGCGACGGCATGGCACGCGCCGAGGCGCTGCTCGCGGCCGAGTGCGACGTAATCGTTGTCGACACCGCGCATGGCCATTCGGACGGCGTCATCGGCTCGGTGAGGAACCTGAGGAAGCTTGCTAACTCGGCTCAGATCGTCGCCGGCAACATTGCGACAGCCGATGCGGCGAAGGCGCTGATCGACGCTGGCGCGGATGCGATCAAGATCGGCATCGGGCCGGGCTCGATCTGCACAACGCGCGTTGTCGCCGGCGTCGGGGTGCCGCAGCTGACCGCGCTGCTCGATGCGGCCGCGGTATGCAAGCAGAGCAACGTTCCCTGTATCTCCGACGGTGGCATCAAGCAGTCGGGCGACCTTGCCAAGGCGATCGCCGCCGGGGCGGACTGCGCCATGGTCGGCGGCATGCTCGCCGGCACCGACGAGGCGCCGGGCGAGGTCTATCTCTACCGGGGCCGTTCCTATAAGTCGTATCGCGGCATGGGCTCGGTCGGCGCCATGGCGCGCGGTTCGGCCGATCGCTACTTCCAGCAGGAGGTGCAGGACTCGCTCAAGCTGGTGCCGGAAGGCGTCGAGGGCCAGGTGCCCTACAAGGGGCCGGTCGGTGCCGTCGTCCACCAGGTGATAGGCGGCCTCAAGGCCGCGATGGGCTACACCGGCAAGCGTACCATCGCCGAGATGCAGAACGGCTGCGAGTTCGTGAAGATCACCGGCTCGGGCTTGCGCGAGAGCCATGTGCACGACATCTCCATCGTCAGAGAGGCGCCGAACTACCGGCGCGATCTGTAAGGGGGATGTCGATGCCGCGCTCGCGCCAAACCCTCTCCTTGGGGGAGAGGGTGCGAGGCGAAGCCGAGCGAGTGAGGGGAGGCCCCCCTGCTTCTCTGCGCACCCTATATAAGGAAGATGCTCAGAGTCTCTTCGTGCTACTGCCCCTCACCCTAACCTTCTCCCCCAAGGAGAGGGGATACGCCACATGACCCCCTCCGCCCGCCTCGCCGCTGCCATCGAGGCGCTCGGAGCCATCGCTGCCGAGGCTGCGCCGCCGGCCGATCGCGTCCTCGACCGCTACTTCCGCGACCGTCGCTACATCGGCTCCAAGGACCGTCAGGCCATCGCGGAGCGTGTCTTCGGCGTGCTGCGCCGGCGTGCGCGGCTCGATTGGCATCTGCGCGAGTCGGGATATCGCGACGTGCTCGATGCCCGGCGGCGGGTGCTGGCTGACGTGATCGTCGCCGATGGCCGCTCGATGGACGCCATCGATCAGCTCTTCTCCGCAGGCCCCCATGCGACCGGCGCGCTCTCGGATCGCGAGCGGACCTTGGCCGAGAAGCTCGCCGGTCGGCCGCTGGACGCACCTGACGCTCCGCCGGAAGCGCCCTACTGGCTCGCCGAGAGGCTGCGCGCGCTCTACGGCGAGCGCTTCAAGGAGGAGATGTCGGCGCTCAACCGGCCGGCTCCCTTCGATCTCCGCGTCAACAGGCTGAAGGGCACGCGCGAGGAGGCGCTTGCGGCGCTCAAGGCGGACGGCGTCGAGGTCGAGCCGACGGCGATCTCGCCGCTGGGTCTGAGGCTGCCGGCACGAAGGCCGATCGAGCATTGGACCGCCTTCCGTTCGGGTCTCGTCGAGGTGCAGGACGAGGGCTCGCAGATCGTGGCGCTGCTGGTCGACGCCAAGCCCGGCATGAAGGTTGCGGACTACTGTGCCGGCGCCGGCGGCAAGACGCTGGCGCTGGCGGCCGAGATGAACAACGAGGGCCGGCTCGTCGCCTGCGATACCTCGGAGGGCCGGCTCGAGCGCTCGCGCGTCAGGCTGCGCCGCGCCGGTGTGCACAATGTCGAGGCGCATCTGCTGGCGCCCGGCGACAAATGGGTGAAGCGCCAGGCCGGAAGATTCGATCGCGTGCTGGTTGATGCCCCCTGCAGCGGCTCCGGCACCTGGCGACGCAATCCCGATGCGCGCTGGCGCTACGGGCCCGACGATCTGGCCGCGCTGATCGAGGAGCAGAAGCAGATCCTCGACCGCGCGGCGAAGCTGGTGAAGCCGGGTGGGCGGCTGGTCTATGCGACATGCGCGCTGCTGAGAGAAGAGAACGAGGACCAGGTCTTGGCCTTCCTCGAACGCAATCCGGGCTTCGCGCAGCTTTCGATCGCTGATTTATGGCCGCAGACGGTCGGCACCGAGCTGCCCTTTCTTACCCCGTCCGTCCTAGCGGGGGAGGGTAGGGGAGGAGATGCGATGTCGCTCAGACTCTCATCGGCGGCGCATGGCACGGATGGCTTCTTCGTCGCCGTGCTGGAGCGGCGTCATGCCTGACGCGTCATGCAGCGCTCCTCGTACCCCCTCTCCCGCGCGCAGCGCGGGGGAGGGTAGGGGTGGGGGCGAGCGCAGCGAGGGAAGGATAGTCACTCCTCGACTCCTCCGATGGGGACTGACCGAGTGCTTGGTGTGCACGACGAGTCCTCGCTGCGCTCGCCCCCACCCCTACCCTCCCCCGCGCTACGCGCGGGAGAGGGGGCACGAGCTGATGCGCGCCGAGAAGCCGGGGCCGGAGAAGCCGGTGCCGGAGATCGCGCTCGGCTGGAGCAAGCCGGCAATCGAGCGCGTGATCGCGCTGAGGCGCGCATGACCGAAGGCGCCGGCATCGATTTCAAGGTGCGGGCCGGCACGCCGGGGGACGCGCGTGGCGCGGCCAAGGTGCAGCTCGAAGGCTGGCGCTCGGCCTATCGCGAGATCTTTCCGGTCGAGGTGCTGGCCCAGGCCGACGAGACCGCCGCCACGATCAAGTGGCAGAAGCGTCTGGCCGCCGGCGACGGCCGCTTCGCCCATGTCGCGGTGGTGGGTTCGGAGGTGATCGGCGTCATCGCCGGCGGGCCGCCGCGCGACGTCTCGACGCCGGGCGATGCCGAGGTCTATTCGCTCTACGTGTTTTCCTGGTGGCGCGGCCGTGGTGTCGGCGAGTCGCTGATGAGCGCCGCGTTTTCCGCGCTGGCGGCACAGGGGCGCAAACGCGTGTCGCTCTGGGCGCTGACCGAGGCCGAGGGCGCGCAGCGCTTCTATCGCCGCCTCGACGGCATCGAGCAGGGAAAGGCCGACCGCCCGGCGCTCGCCGGCCTCATGCGTTCCTCGACGCTCTTCCGATGGGACGATGCTGCAGCATCGGTCGAGGCTTGGCGGGTGCGCCGCCTTGCGGTCGAGATCCGCCACGCCGAGCTCGAAGATGCCGCGGGCATCGCCCGCGTGCAGATCGACACCTGGCGAGACGCCTATCGCCGCATCATGCCGCCGCGTCTGCTCGAGGAGATGAACGACATCCGCATCGCCGCCTTCTGGGCGCAGGTGATTGCGGACGCTCACGGGCGGAGCTTCTGCTTCGTCGCCTCGGTCGCCGAGCGCGTTGTAGGCTTCGCTTCCGGCGGCCCGCGCCAGCAGGCGAGCGAGCAGGGTCGCGGCGAGGTCTACGCGCTCTATGTGCTGCCCGGCTTCCAGGGCCGCGGCATCGGCCGGCGGCTGGTCGTCACCTCCTTCGAGCGCATGCTTGAGCTCGGTATGACCGAAGGCCGCATCTGGACCTTGCGGGAGAACGCGCCGGCGCGCGGCTTCTACCAGCGTATAGGCGGCACCCAGACCGAGAACGGCTACAACGATATCGGCGGGATCAGGTATCCGGAAGTCGCCTTCGACTGGCCGGATCTGCGCCAATGGAAGGAGACTCGATGACCGATCGCGTGCTGATCCTCGATTTCGGCTCCCAGTTCACCCAGCTCATCGCCCGACGGGTGCGGGAGAGCGGCGTCTACTGCGAGATCATGCCGTTCAATGCCGACGAGAAGCGTCAGCAGGCCTTCGGCGCCAAGGGCATCATCCTCTCCGGGGGACCGGCGTCGGTAACGGAACAGGCGACGCCGCGCGCGCCGCAATGGGTGTTCGAGGCGAAGAAGCCAGTCCTCGGCATCTGCTATGGCGAGCAGGCGATGGCGGCTCAGCTCGGCGGCGGCGTTGAGGGCGGGCACAACCGCGAATTCGGCCGCGCCGAGATCGAAGTGAAAGAGGCCTCGCCTTTCTTCGATGGCATCTGGGAGAAGGGGAAGCGCTACCCGATCTGGATGAACCACGGCGATAAGGTGACCGCGATCCCGCCCGGGTTCAAAGTGATCGCGACGTCCGACGGCTCGCCTTTCGCCGCGATCGCGGATGAGAAGCGGAAGTTTTACGGCGTGCAGTTCCACCCCGAGGTCGTGCACACGCCCGATGGATCCCGGCTGCTCCGCAACTTCGTGCGCAACATCGCAGGCTGCTCCGGCGACTGGTCGATGGCGGCCTTCCGCCAGGAGTCGATCCGGCGCATCCGCGAGCAGGTCGGCAAGGGCCGCGTGATCTGCGGTCTCTCTGGTGGCGTTGACTCGTCCGTAGTCGCCGTGCTGCTGCACGAGGCGATCGGCGACCAGCTCACCTGCGTCTTCGTCGATCACGGCCTCTTGCGCCTGAACGAGGGCGAGGAGGTGGTGAAGCTGTTCCGCGGGCACTACAACATCCCACTGATCCACAAGGACGCCTCGGACCTTTTCCTCAGGGCGCTGGGCGGCGTCACCGATCCCGAGCAGAAGCGCAAGACCATCGGTCGACTCTTCATCGATGTGTTCGACGAGGAGGCGCACAAGATCAAGGATGCGCAGTTCCTGGCGCAGGGCACGCTCTACCCCGACGTGATCGAGAGCGTGAGCTTCACCGGCGGACCCAGCGTCACGATCAAGAGCCACCACAATGTCGGCGGCCTGCCCGAGCGCATGAAGCTGAAGCTGGTCGAACCCTTGCGCGAGCTGTTCAAGGACGAGGTGCGCGCGCTCGGCCGCGAGCTGGGATTGCCCGAGAGCCTGGTCGGCCGCCACCCCTTCCCGGGACCGGGGCTCGCCATCCGCATGCCCGGCGCGGTGGAGCGCGGAAAGCTCGACCTGTTGCGCAAGGCCGACGCGATCTATCTCGACGAGATCCGCAAGGCTGGCCTCTACGACAAGATCTGGCAGGCCTTTGCCGTGCTGCTGCCGGTCAGGACCGTCGGCGTCATGGGCGATGCGCGCTCCTACGACCATGTGCTCGCGCTAAGGGCGGTGACCTCGACCGACGGCATGACCGCCGACTCCTACGCCTTCGACCATTCTTTCCTGGCCAAGACCGCGACCCGCATCATCAACGAGGTCCGCGGCATCAACCGCGTCGTCTACGACGTGACGAGCAAGCCGCCGGGCACGATCGAGTGGGAGTAGGCGAGTCCCTTCTTGCTCGACATGCGAGGGTGGCAATGCCACCATATCAGCTTATGCGGACAGTCGTTGAGACGACGGACTATCTTTGCGACGCAAAGGCGGCTGGTGTCGGTGAGGAAGAACGACTGTCCGTCGTGGGCACCATTTCCGCCGATCCAGGGGCAGGCGAACTGATCGTCGGATCGGGCGGCGCGCGCAAGGTCAGGTTCGCAGCGCCCGGACGAGGCAAGAGAGGCGGCTACCGGGTCGTCACCTACTATGGGGGAGGCGGCTAGCCGGTCTTCCTTCTCAACGTTTTCAAGAAGGGCGATCGCATCAACCTGAGCAGGGCCGAGATCAACGAGCGGCGTGATGAGCTTTCCCATCTCACGCGGGAGTACCGAGAAGGGACGAAGAGCCGTGTCAAAGGCAGGTAGTCGGGTTCTCAGGAGCGTGCGCAAAGCGCGCGCCTTCGCGCGGGGTGAGGAGAGCGAAGGATTCATCGTGCATATGCCGGACGAGGTCGACGTGCGCGCCATTCGCAAACGGCTTGCGCTGACCCGGATCGAGTTTGCCAACCGCTTCGGCTTCTCGCCGGATGCCGTGAAAGAGTGGGAGATCGGTCGGCGCACGCCCGACCGTTCGGCGCGCGTTCTGCTGAGGATTGTCGAACTGGAACCGGAGGCAGTGATCCGCGCCCTGGCGTCCTAGAATGCATCGGAGCGAGCCGATGTCATCAACCGGCGAGCTTCTGCTTCCGCCGCCGAAATCCTGGGATGAGTTCGAGGCCATCGTGCTCTCGGCGGCCAAGATCCGCTGGTCGCCCGCCGAGTTCTACCGGCACGGGCGGCAGGGGCAGAGGGTCGACGGGGTGGATGTTTACGGGCTCGATGCCAAGGGCCGGCACATCGGCATCCAGGGCAAGCACACGCAGGCCGGCATCCCCGAGGAGATGGTCAAGGAGGAAGTCCGTCGGGCGGAGTCCTTCGCGCCGGCGCTCTCCGCGCTTTTTCTGGCGACGACGCACAAGCGCGACCAGTCGATGGCGCACGCGATGCGGCTGCTCTCGCGCCACCGCACGGCCGATCGCAAGTTCGGTGTCGAGATCCTGTTCTGGGAGGATCTGATCGCCGAGCTGGTCAAGGACGAGGCGGTCCTCCTCAGCCACTATCCGCAGCTCAAGCCGGGTGTGAGCCCGGCGGCGGCGAAGCCGGACGACCGGCAGCTCTTCAACCAGCTCATCGCGCTCCTGCCCGCCGACGGCGTCATCGACTTCCTCGATCGCACCAACATGGCGGGCGCTTCGTTTCCCAAGAGCATGCTGGATCCGCTCGTCGCGTTCCTGCGGGACTGGAACAAGCGCGAGCGCACCTTTGCCGATGCCGCGGTCGAGACCGCGAAGAGGCAGCTCTGGGAGAAGGTGCAGGAATATCTGCGCGCCCTCGCCGATGAGACAGGCCAGGACACGGAGCGCATCGTGGTTCCCGAGACGTGGGAAAAGGAACAGCCAGAGCGCTTCTGGCGTGTCGCGCGACATCTCAACCTGCTCGCCGAGGAGCTCGTCGAGCTGCATGGCACGCTGATGGAGATTGCACGGCGGACGCTCGGCTAGAGGCGTGCGGATCTCACCGCTTCAGGTGCCTGAACCCCTTTCGCGCCGTCTCCGCCTTGGCGCGCATCACGCAATCCTCGACATGGTCGTTGACCAGGCCCATGGCCTGCATGAAGGCGTAGACGGTGGTGGAGCCGACGAATTTCCAGCCGTCCTTCTTGAGCGCCTTGGAGAGGGCGGTCGACTCCGCCGTTGTGGCCGCGGTCGAAGGCGCTGACCCCGCCGGCAACGCATAGCGCCAGAGAAAGACGGCGAGGCTGCCTTCGCGCTCTACCATCTCTCGCGCGCGCTGCGCATTGTTGATGACCGCCTCGATCTTGCCGCGGTGGCGGATGATGCCCACGTCCTTCAGCAGTCTTGCCACGTCGCGTTCTCCGAAGCGGGCAATCTTCTCGAAATCGAAATCATGGAAGGCGGCGCGGAAATTCTCGCGCTTGGCGAGGATGGTCCGCCAGCTCAAGCCCGACTGGAAGCCCTCGAGCGAGAGCTTCTCGAACAGTCGGCGGTCGTCGGCCGTGGGGAAGCCCCATTCTGTGTCGTGATAGTGGAAGAACTCGGGCGCTGCCGCGCACCAGCCGCAGCGCGGCTTGCCGTCGGGGCCGGGGACAATGGTCATGCGGAGCCCCCTCCGCGGAGGCCGTGGAGCGTGAAGGTCGTGTCCATCGGCAGCATGAGGGTGAGTGTCGGCATGGCAGGATTGTTCCGCATATGTTCCTGGATGCAGACTATGCGCTCCGCCACCCGGTATCAAGCGCAAGAGGCGCAGGCTTGATGCCATCCGATCACAGGGGGCCGCCACGACGGCTGGGCCCCTTCGCGCTCATCGGGACTTTCCTTTGAGCTGCGGGCGTGAGGAGACATAGGCCTCGATCACGCGGCCGAGACGGCGCACGCTTTCGCGGATCACCTCGGGCGAGGAGCGCGTGAAGTCGACCCATCGCGGTGCGGTCCCGGCTATCGAGGTCGAAGACGCTGAACGGCACGAAGGCGACCTTCTCCTCGACCGCGAATTTGTAGAGCTGGTCGGTGTCGATGGCGCCGTCGCGCGATCGCATCCAGACGAACATGCCGCCGAGCCGTGACGGGCGAGCGCCCGGCGGGTCGCCTCCTCGACGGCCGCGATCGGATAGAGCTCCGCGGCCGGCAGGCCGCCGGCGAGGCTCACCGCATCGGGGCGGCCACCGAAAGCAAGGAACTGCGGGGTGATGTCGTTTCTCGACCGAAGCCACGCGGCGAAGCCGGGTCGCGCCGGAGGAATCGAAACTGTCATTGCGCTTAGACTACCGTGAAGCGTCGTGGGTCCCGATGGAGTTTCGCATGCCCGATCTGTCCGCCTTCCCGATCGCCAGGCGCTGGACGCCCAAGCATCCGGAGCGGCTGCAGCTCTACTCGCTGCCCACGCCGAACGGCGTCAAGGTCTCGATCATGCTGGAGGAGATCGGGCTCCCTTACGAGCCGCATCGTATCGACATCGGCGCCAACGAGACCTGGACGCCGGAATTCCTGTCCTTGAATCCGAACGGCAAGATCCCGGCGATCATCGATCCCGACGGGCCGGGCGGAAAGCCGCTCGGCCTGTTCGAGTCGGGCGCGATCCTGGTCTATCTCGCGGAGAAGACCGGGAAGCTCATGTCTTCTGACGCGGCCAGACGCTACGAGACAATGCAGTGGGTGTTCTTCCAGATGGCGGCGATCGGGCCGATGTTCGGGCAGGTCGGCTTCTTCCACAAATTCGCCGGCCGCGAGTATGAGGACAAGCGGCCGCTCAAGGGGGATGTCCCTGTTGATGTTGAAATAGGAGGACAGGCGTTGCCCGCCTTGAGCCTTTAGGCTCGGGGTGCTGAATCCACGAAGGAGAGCAACGCCATGATGAACACTACCACACGCTCACCGATCTCGCTGG
>VGEN01000064.1 GCA_016869285.1 Alphaproteobacteria bacterium | reverse complement strand
CCCGCGCCCCTTCCACGCTTTCCCTTGCGCCGGCCGCCGAAGTAGCTCTCATCCACTTCGATCTCGCCGCCGAACATCGCCTCGCTCTCGGCTTCCAGCTCGCGGGCGATCAGTTCACGAAGGCGATGAAAGAAAAACGCCCCTGTCTTGCGGTTCACTCCGCAGAGACTCGATGCGGTACGCGCCGTCGTTCCTGCTACGAAATGTTCGATCAGGCGATCCTGCTTCGAGACCCCCAATCGGCTCCGTCGTATCCGTCCCATGATAACTCCATAACCGAGTTATCTGGGACAGCCCCTCAGCCAAAACGCGCGTCACGCCGAAGGCGTCCGGCTGTTCCGACGAGCGCTCGTCTGCGAGCCGGAGTCCGAGCTCGCCTTCTCCGGTTGCATTCAAGCGCTCAGCCGGGATGGTCGGTTCGAGCCCGTGCCGGTGCTGCTCCGCCGCGCCGCCGCCTGCCACCCTGCTTCCGCCCGCCTGCACGCGGTCGCCGGCGAGTACTTTCAGACGGTCGGCCACCTGGCCGCAGCGCTTCGCCACCTTCGCCGTGCCGTCGCGCTCGATCCGCAGACCGCCCGGCTGCACCAGCAGCTCCTTTTCGCCCTCGTTCTCGACCCGGAAACGTCCAACCCGGCGCTGTTCGCCGAGTACCGCCGTTGGGCTCGCCGCCACATGCCATCGGCCCCATCCGCGCCAGGTGCGACCGATCGCGATCCTGATCGCGTCCTGAAGGTTGGCTATCTCTCGGCCGACCTCTACGACCATCCGGTCGCCTATCTGATCGAGGACCTGATCCGTCACCATGATCGGTCGCAGGTCAGCCCACAGCTCTTCGCCGCAGGCATGCGATCCGATGCGACCAGCCGGCGGCTCGCTGCCTCGGCGGATGGGTGGCGCTCCGTGGCCGCATTGGCCGACGTCGATGCCGCTCGCGTTATCTCAGAATCGAGAGTCGACATCCTGGTGTCTCTGGCTGGCCACACCGGCGACAACCGGGTCGCGATCGCCGCCCATCGGCCGGCACCGGTACAGGTCAATCTGCACGACCTCTCGACCAGCGGCCTCGACGCTGTGGACTATTGGCTGACCGACAGTCACCTGCATCCGGCGGATACCGACGAGGGCCGCACCGAAGCGCTGTGGCGGATCGACAGCCTCTATCTCCACCATTGGCCCGATGATGTGCCTGCGCCGTCGCCTTTGCCGGCGCAGGCGCACGGCTTCGTCACCTTCGGCTGCTTCGCTAGCCCGGCCAAGCTCAACGGCCGCGTGCTGGCGGCATGGGCGCGCATTCTCAACGAGCTGCCGCGCAGCCAGATCCTCTTCGCCTATCGCCAGGCCTTCGCCGACCGCTTGCTGCGCGAGCGTTTCCGTGCCCTGCTTGAGTAACTTGGCGTTGCGCGCGAGCGGCTACGCTTCGACCTTCGCCGGCTGGCACGAGCCGAGCATCTGGCGCGTGTCGCGACTGTGGACGTCGCACTCGACCCTTTCCCCTTCACCGGCGGGACCGGAACCTTCGAGGCGCTCGCGGTCGGCGTGCCGCCGATTAGCTTGGCCGGGGGCCGCTTCGCCGCGCGCTGCGGGGTAGCCCACCTTGCGCAGGTCGGGCTCGACCGCCTTGTCGCCGCGAACGAGGACGACTATGTGCGTCTTGCCGTGTCGCTCGCGCGCGATCTTGAAGGCCTCGCTCGGCTGAGGGCCCAGCTTCCATCGCGCACGCGCGCCTCCCGATTGTGCGACGCCGAAGCCTATGCCCGTTCAGTCGAGGATGCGTACCGCGGCATGTGGCGGCGACATTGCGGCGCGTGAGCGCCGGCTATTGCCCCGCTTCGATCCGCCGGCGCAGGACCGCCTGGGTTTCGGCGTCGATCTCGAAGCGAAAGATCACGATGCCTGCCGCCGCCTTGAAGACAACCGGCACCCAGGCATAGAGGACGGCGAGCGCGAACAGGCCGCTGCCGTCTCCTTCAGCTCCCGCGCCGCCCGGCACGAAGCCAAACACCTCGAGCAGCGGAAAGGCGATGCCAACCGCGAGCGCGAGCGCGAGCTTGGTCGCCACGCCCCAGAGCGCGAAGAGAAGCCCGGCGCGCTCGGTGCCCATCTCGGCCGTATCCCAATCGACGACGTCGGCCCACATCGACGATGGCAGCGCCAGGTCGGCGCCGAGGCAGAGCCCGGTGACGACGCAGACGAGCGCAAACCAGGCGACGCCGCCTTCCGGGATGAAGGGCACGACGGCAAAGGCGACGCAGGCGATCGCCATGGCAAGCGTCCAGGCGCGGTGCTTGCCGAGATGGCGGCTTGCCATCACCCAGAGCGGCACCGAGGCGATGCCGAGCAGGAAGTATTCGAGCAGAAGCACGCCGGCCCAGCTCGGCGACTTCAGCCGGTACTGCACGAACATCAGGAACAGCGTTGCCGGCAGGCCGTTGGCGATGCCGTTGAAGAGGTAGGCGAGGATCAGGCGGCGGAAGGGCCGGTTGCGGGCGAGCACGCGGTAGCCCTCGATCAGGCTCTGGCGCTGATAGGGGCCGGGCGGCGGCTCGGAGACGGTGGCGACCGCAATCGCGACCGCCGGCGGCAGCAATGCCAGGATCGCGAGCGCAAGCCCGTTCAGCGCATCGCCCTGATCGCCGCCGATCAGGGCCGGCAAGGTCACCGCCACGAGCGTACCGAGCACCGACGCCGTCTCGCGCGATCCGGCGATGCGACTGCGCTCGTGATAGTCGGTCGAGAGCTCCGCGCCCCAGGCGCCGTAGGGAAGCAGAAACATGGTCCAGCCGAGATAGAGCGCCATGGTCCAGACGAGCAGGTATTGCCAGGTGATCGGCGCCACCGGCCGGAACAAGAGCTCGACCGCAAGGCAGATCACCGGCAACGACAGCACGAGCCAGGGCCGCCGGCGGCCGAAGCGTGTATGAATGCGGTCGGAAAGCTCGCCAATGCCCAGATCGACGACGATGTCCCAGAGCCGAGCCGCCAGCAGCACGGCGCCGACGACGCCGAGACCGAGACCGAGATCGACCGCATAGAAGGCCGGCAGATAGATGTAGAGCGGGAGGCCCACCATGGCGATCGGAAGGCCCGGCAGCGCATAGGCGAGCAGCGTCGCGCGATCGACCTGGGCGGTCATGGCCGGACGGCTGCCTCATGTCTGCGCACCTGCATGAGGGCCTTATAGGCGCAGCGCCTTAGCTCCGCTGGATCACGATCTGGCGAACGTCGATCGAGCCGGCACGAAAGCCGCCTTCGCAGTAGGCGAGGTAGTACTGCCACATGCGCTTGAACCGCTCGTCAAAGCCCTGGGCGCGGATCTCCGGCCAGGCCTCGATGAAGCGTTGGCGCCAGAGGCGCAGCGTCTTCGCATAGTCTTGGCCGAAGCCGTGGTCGCCGACCCACTCCATGCTGGCATCCGAGGCGAGGGAGCGGAGATGGGTCAGCGTCGGCAGCATGCCGCCGGGGAAAATGTAGCGCTGGATAAAGTCCGGCCGGGCGCGATAGGCCTCGAAGCGCTCCTCGGCGATGGTGATGATCTGCATAGCGGCCAGACCGCCCTGAGCCAGCCGCTCGCGCACGCGCTCGAAGAACACCGGCCAGTAGCGCTCGCCGACCGCTTCGAACATCTCGATCGAGGCGATCCGGTCGAACAGGCCTTTGGTGTCGCGATAGTCTTCGAGGCGGATGTCGATACGGTCGGAAAGTCCGGCATCTGCGGCACGCTTGAGCGCGAAGTCGCGCTGGCGCTCGGAGAGCGTCAGGCCGGTGACGCGGCATCCCTGCTCACCCGCCGCAGTCATGGCGAAGCCGCCCCAGCCGCAGCCGATCTCCAGCACCGACTGGCCCGACTCGAGCCCGAGCAGCGACGCAAGCCGGCGATACTTGGCGCGCTGAGCGTCCTCGAGCGTCGCATCCTCGCGCTCGAACAGCGCCGAGGAGTAAGTCATCGTCGGGTCGAGCCAGAGCCGGTAGAACTCGTTCCCGAGATCGTAGTGATAGGCGATGTTGCGCCGGCTGCCGAAGCGCGTGTTCGTCCGCACCATATGCAGCGCCCGGCGAACCAGGCCTCCCCAAATCGTCTCACCGAGATGCTTGTCGATCGCATCCGCGTTGCGGGCCGCATATTCGATCACCGCCGCGGGGTCGGAGCTCTCCCAGTCGCCATCCATGAAGGCTTCGGCGAAAGCGACGTCGCCGCCGACCAGCAGGCGGCAGGCGACGCTCTCGTCACAAAGCTCGAGCTCCGCCGACGGTCCCGGCTGGTTGCCCTGGAAGCGTTGGCGCTCACCGCCCGGCAGTACGATCTCGATGCTGCCGATGCCGGCGCGCTCCAGCACATAAATTAGAGCCCTGGTCCAATGCCTCCGGGCCGCGATGGTGCTGCTGCCGGTCATCGTCTCTCCCCGTCTCGGCCGGTCACCCCCTCGGCCGCTGCGGTATTTCAATCGGAAGCGGCCGTTCTGGCAACCGGGTTGAGAGGCAGCGGGTCCGGTACGGACACGTCGGCCGGGGGCGGTACGGGGCGGCTCTGGAGCGGCGCCCCCTTGAGCCAGAGGCGAAGCGCTTCCCAGTGGATGCCGCCGATCACCTTGAGCGCCATCAACGGATGGGCGGCGAGGGTACGGGCGAGCGAGCCGTCGCTCAAAGGCACGCGGCGGGCCGTGTGGGTGGCGATCAGCAGCTCTCCCTCGTCATCGCTCTCTTGGATGGCAAGCGCGAATGCACCGCCCGGCGGCTTCAGGCGGAAGCGATAGCCCGCCCGCATCGGCACGAAGGGCGAGACGTAGAAGGTCTTGGCGCAGCTCTGGCGGATGAGTCCGCGCGCCGCCTCGTCGCGCTCGACCGCGATCAGATAGGCGTGGCGCTCGCCGAAGGTGTTGCGCACGGCATAGATTACCGCACCCAGGCTGTCGTCGGCGCGGCGGCAGAAATAGAGCGTCAGCGGATTGAAGGCGTGGCCCAGGATACGCGGGAAGCAGAGAAGCTCGATCCGCGCCGAGGCATCGGCGAGACCGGCGCGATCGAGCGCCGCCTCGGCCCAGACACGCGGGCCCGATCCGTCGGCGGCGCCGTGATCGCGATCGTGGAAGGAGAGAAGGCCTGCGCGGTTGTGCGCAAAGAGGCGGAGCCGTCTGTCGAGCTTCGGCAGCTCGTCGAGGTCGAGCAGCATCGAGAAGGTCCGGTAGACGAAGCGGTGCGGCTTCGGCCTCAGCCGATGGTGCATCACCTCGCCGACATAGAGGGCGGAGCGCATGGTCAGTCTGCCGCCATGGGCCGCAGCTCGGCGAAGGAGGCGAGCACGCCGTCGGCAGCGGCGAGGCCGGATGCCAGCGCATCCTCGTGGAAGCCGTGGCCGCAATAGCTGCCGCAGAACCAGGTCCGCCGCGGGCCTTGGATCGTCGGAAGCTCGCCTTGGGCCGTGAGCGCGTGGCGGTCGAAAACCGGGTGCTCGTAAGCGAGCACGCGGTGAATCAGGTCCTGGCGCGGCGGTCGCGTCGGGTTCAGCGTCAGGAATAGCGGCAGGGAAGCGTCGAGCCGCTGCAGCCGATTCATCCAATAGGTGACGAACACGCGCCGCTCTCCCGACCGCCCGCGATCGCCGAGGTAGTTCCAGCTCGACCACACCCGGCGTCGGCGCGGCATCAGATCGATATCGGAATGAAGGTATCCGAGGTTTTCCTGAGTCCGGAACGCACCAAGGATGCGACGCTCGCTCTCGCCAGCATCCGCAAGGAGCCGGAGCGCCTGGTCGCCATGAGTGGCGACGACCGCCGCATCGAAGAGCGTACTGCCGGCATCGGTCGAAACGACCACGCCCACCGCGACGCGCTGGATCGCGCGCACCGGCATACGGGTGCGGATACGGTCGGCGAAGGGCGCTGTCAGGCGACGGACATACTCGCGGCTGCCGCCGTCGACCGTGCGCCAGGTCGGCCGGTCGTCATAGGTGAGAAGCCCGTGATTGTGGAAGAAGCGGAGAAAGCTGATCAGCGGGAAGTCGAGCATCGCCGCGGTCGGGCAGGACCAGATCGCCGCTGCCATCGGCAACAGGTGGTCCTCGATGAAGGCGCGGCCGAAACCGGAACGGGCGAGCCAGTCGCCAAGCGTGGGCTCGGCGCCTTCAGCACCGGCCAGCACGCGCGGCGCAGCGCGGAAGAAACGGAGGATGTCGAGGAGAAGGCCGAGAAAGCGCGGGCGCAGCAGATTGCGGCGCTGGCCGAAGATCGCGTTGTAGCGCTCGGTGCCGTACTCCAGCCAACCATTGTCGAGGCTGACGCCGAAGGACATGTCGGAGGGCTTGGTCGAAACCCCGAGCTCGGCGAAGAGCCGCGTCAGGTTCGGGTAGTTTTTCTCGTTGTAGACGATGAAGCCGGTATCGACCGGGACCGCATCGGAGCCGCAGCGGACATCGACCGTATGGCTGTGCCCGCCGATCCAGTCGTCCTTCTCGAACACCGTGATGTCGGCGTGCGGAGCGAGACGCGCTGCGGCACCGAGACCGGCGACGCCAGTGCCGATCACTGCGACTTTTCTCATGCCGCCTTCGCCCTTATCCCATTAAAGGCCGCCAGCGCACGAGCGCGCGCCGCGGCGTGATCGACAATCGGTCGCGGATAGGTATCGCCGAGACGTATTCCAGCTTCGTCCAGCGACGCGGCGGAAGCCTGCCACGGCTTGTGCAGAACCGCGTTGGGAAGGCGCGCGATTTCCGGCACCCACCGCCGCACATAAGCGCCCGCAGGATCGAACTTCTCGCCCTGCAGTACCGGATTGAAGATGCGGAAATACGTAGCCGCATCGGCGCCGCAGCCGGCGACCCACTGCCAATTGGCGGCATTGTTGGCGAGATCGGCGTCGACCAGAGTGTCCCAGAACCATGCTTCGCCTTCCTGCCACGGAAGAAGCAGATGCTTCACCAGGAAAGAGGCAACGATCATCCGAACCCGGTTGTGCATCCATCCGGTACGCCAGAGCTGGCGCATGCCGGCATCGACGATCGGATAGCCGGTCCGACCGTGTCGCCAGGCGCGGAGCTGAGCCGGGTCGCGCCGCCACGGAAAGTCGGCGAAGGCGCTTCGCAACGGCTCCTCTGGCAGCGTCGGCGACTGGTGGAGAAGGTGAATCGAGAATTCGCGCCAAGCGAGCTCGCGAAGGTAGATATCGGCGTCCGGAACGCGTGCACGGATCGCGTGCCAGACTTGGCGTGGGCTCACCTCGCCGAAATGCAGATGCGGCGAAAGTCGCGAGGTGCCCTCCTCTCCCGGAAAGTCGCGCGCGCGCCCGTAGCCGGGTGCGACCTCGCAGAAAGCGTCGATCCGCGCGGCAGCGCCCGCCTCGCCCGGCGTCCAGGTTGCGCGCAGCCCTTCCGCCCAGTCGGGCTTGTTAGGCTGCAGCTTCCAGTCGGAAAGCGTCTCGCTTCTTGCCGCTGCGGCGGCCGGCACCAGCCGCAAGGGCGGCGGCAACGGCTGCGACGGCTCGCCCCTTTCCTGGAGCGCGCGCCAGAACGGCGCGAACACCTGGTACGGCCGAGGAAGATGCCACGGCTCGGCGAGGCACGAGGCGTTGTAGCTCTCGACCGCGATGCCGCGCGCCGTCAGTGCAGCCTTGACCTCCGCGCCGCGGGCGGCGGCGGCTGGTTCGTAGAGACGATTCCAGACCACGCGTGTGATACCGGCTTCGGCGACCAGGCTTTTCAGGACCGTCAGCGCCGGACCTCGGCGAAGCACGAGCGAGGCGCCGAGACGAGAAAGCTCCGATCCGAGGCTTGAAAGGCTCTCATGCAACCACCAGCGGCTGGCGGCGCCAGGCGCCCAGGGGAGCGTGTCGTCGAGGATGAAGACAGGAAGGACGGCGCCTCGAGCGGCTGCGGTGAGCGCCGGGTTGTCGGTCACCCGGAGATCTTGGCGAAACCAGACGAGCGTAGTCACAGACGGGTCACGGAAAGCGACATGAGGCCAATACGTACTTCAGGCGCGAGCGGATCACCCGAGGGGAACACGTATCACCCGAGAGACGCCAAGGACATGGGCGGCAAGGCCGCGGCCGAAGAGCCGGCGGAGCGCCGGGTCGCGCGCATCAAGGCCGCCGGTGAAGGCGCCGAAGGCCGGCAGCACCAGCCTCGTGCCATCGGTGAGGAAACAGCGCCCGGTTACCATCCGGCCGCGCACCGCGACCGATAGTTTCGGGTGGTAGTGGCCGCTGATCTCGCCCGCCACGCGACGTCGAGCCGCCTGGTGACGGAAGAGCAGCGGGCCGACCACGATCTCTTCGGTGACACGACCGCCCCACAACGCCGTCGGCGCCGGATCATGGTTCCCCTCGACCCAGACCCAGTCGCAGGCATCCGTCAGGCGCTTCAGGCGCAGGCCGTCCTCTTCGTCGAGGCGGCCTTCCGCGCTGCGGTCGTGAAAACTGTCGCCGAGCGCGATTACCTGCGCGGGATTGAGCCGCTCGCGGAGCTGCTCCAGCCGCGCCAGCGTCTCCCGGCTGTCATAGGGCGGGAGGCCGAGGGCCGAGCCCTTCTCCAGATGCAGGTCCGCCACCACCATGGCGCGCCGCTCCGGCCACCAGAGGGCTCCGGCAAGGTCGGCGATCAGATCGGCGCCGTTGACGGTGAACGGGGACATGACATTCAATCGTTCGCATATCTTCCGGGGGGTTGCGAAGCCGAAAGCGAACGGCCCTGCTTTTTCCGGATGCACGGCTGCAGCATCGCGGCCGGGACGCTCGGATCAATAGGCACGCGGGGCTTATGAACTTCATTATCGCCATCGGGACCAACCCAAGGCCGAGCTGGGAGTCGCTTGGCGATGCCGTGCTGTTCTTGAGGCGCGCGCTCGAATCCTGCGGGCATCGCGTCATGATAAGCGACACCTTTGTCATGGCTGGCGCGGTGAATATCTTCCTCGACCGAATCCACTATTACCCCGAGCTGGTGCACGACCTCGTCAATCGGAAGGTCGTCTACGGCATCATCTTCACCGAGGTTCTCGACTCCACAGGTCGCATCAACTGGGGAATCGAGGAGCAAGAAACCGGAGACATAGGCCTCGGGCTGAGGCAAGCCTCCTTCATCTGGTGCGTCATGGAAGAGTCCGTCGTTCCGGTGCGCGCCTACAACTCCAGGACCTACTACCTGCCATTTGGCTATGTCGACGGCATCGCGACCATCGACCGAGTGCCGACCAACCAGCGTGACATCGACTTCCTCATAACCGGAATCATCACTGAGCGACGCGCGGGCGTGCTCACTCGGCTCGCGGAACGGGGATTTCGCACCCATGCTGCGCAGATGGTTCCGCACTACATCCGTGATGCGCTGATGGCGCGTGCTCACCTAAATCTCACGGTGAGCAAATTTGACGGACATGACCTTATATCCCCGACGCGCGTAAGCTATTCGGTGATAAACCGTGTTCCCATGCTGACCGAGGTGACGGCGACGCCGGGAGAATATGCACAGTACTGCGCGACAGCCCGGGCCGAGAATCTCGTCGAGGCCGCCATCGACTTCTACAGCCACACGAATGTCGATGATTTCGCCGAGGAGATGTTCCGGAAGTTCAAGGCTGAGCGCGACATGACAGAGACGATGCGCGATCTGATCTCCCGAATCGAGATGAGGCGAACGGCAACATCTGTCCACACGGCGTAGGTAACGGCATCAGCGAGGCAGGCGATGAAGGTCGTGGTACTGGGCGGTGGTGTGGTCGGTGTCGCCGCCGCCTGGTATCTGGCGGAGGCCGGCGCCGAGGTCACGGTCGTCGAGCGCAATGCGGAGGCGGCTTCGGAATGCAGCTTCGCCCCGACCGGCCAGCTTGCGCCGGGCCACTGCGCCGCCTGGGCGAGCCCGCGGGCGCCGAAGATCCTGCTCAACTCGCTGCTCAACCCGGACGCCGCGCTGCGCCTCAGGCCGCACGCGCTGCCCGGCATGATCCGCTGGGGCCTCGCCTTCCTGCGCGAATGCACCGAGGAGCGCTTCCGCCGCAACAGCCTGATCAAGCTCCGCCTCTGCCTCGACTCCACATCCGAGACGCGGGCACTGCGCGACCGCCTCGGCATCAGCTACAGCCACAACGACCGCGGCGCGCTGTTCCTGCATCGCGACCGCGCCCGCTACGACAAAGAGGCCAAGGACGCCGACGCGCTCGTTGCCTACGGCCTCAAGCTCGAGGTGCTCGATGCCGAGGGTGCAGCGCGCATCGATCCGGGCCTGGCGCCGGTCAAGGACAAGCTGGCCGGCGCGCTCTACTCGCCGATCGATGGCAGCGGCGACTGCTCGGCCTTCACCCGCGCGCTCGCCGGCCACGCGGCCGCGCGCGGCGTCACCTTCCGCTATGGCAGCGCGATCGAACGAATCGAGGAGGACGGCGATCGCATCGCCCGCGTCATGACTTCGAGCGGCGCGGTCGAGGCCGATGCGTTCGTGCTGGCGCTCGGCGCCGAGAGCCCGAGGCTGATGGGCCCGCTCGGCGTGTATCTGCCGATCTATCCCGTCAAGGGCTACAGCCTGACCTTGCCGGTGAGGCCCGGCGGGGCCGCGCCCGGCATGGCGATGGTCGACGAGCACAACCTCGTCGGCATCGCGCGCCTCGGCGATCGCGTGCGCTTCGCCGGCAAGGCGGTCTTCACCGGCTACGACACGCGGATCATCCCGGAGATGTTCGGCGGCATGAGGCGGGTCGCGCGCGACCTGTTTCCCGACGGTGTCGATGAGTCGCAGCCCTCCTACTGGGCGTGCCTCAGGCCGATGACGCCGGACGGCCCGCCGATCATGGGCCGCGCCAAGCACAAGAATCTCTGGTTCAACACCGGACATGGCCATGTCGGCTGGACGCTCGCCTGCGGCGCCGGCCGCGCGACTGCTGCGATGATCTTCGGTAAGGACCCCGGCATCGACATGGACGGGCTGACGCTCGAAGGACGCGAGCTCTAGAGCGGCAGCTTGCCCTGTGGGCGCGGGTCCATGACCTCGGCGATCAGCGCTTCCGCCGCCTCGTCCCAGAGATCGTCGACGCCGGCGCCGTCGACGCGTTCCTTGCCGATGTCGAGCATGGCCGGCACCGCCAGCGGCGAAACACGGTCGAGCCGACGATGGCGGATCTTGCCTTCGACGCGGACCAGGAAGTCGGCGAGCCGGCGGACGTCGAGGAGGCCGGTCGCGGCGTCGGCGCGGGTCGCGCGCAGCAGGATGTGCTGCGGGTCGTGCCGGCGCAGCACGTCGTAGACGAGGTCGGTGTTGACCGTCACCTGCCGCCCCGACTTCGCCTTGCCCGGATAGCGGCGCTCGACCAGGCCGGCGATCACCGCGACGTTGCGGAAGGTGCGCTTCATCAGGCTCGACTCGGCAAGCCAGGATTCGAGGTCGTCGCCGAGCATGTCCTTGTCGAGGAGCGCATCCATGTCCTGGACCTCCTTCAGGCTCCAAACCGCGAGCACGTAGTCGGTGGCGACGAATCCGAGCGGCTTCAGGCCCAGGCGCTCCATGCGGCGCGTCACCAGCATGCCGAGCGTCTGGTGCGCGTTGCGCCCCTCGAAGGCGTAGAGGCACAGGAACTCCTTCCCGCCGCGCGGGAAGGACTCGACCAGCAGCTCGCCTTGCCTCGGCAGCACCGAGCGCCAGCGCTGCAGGTCGAGCCAGTCCTCGACCGCTTTGGGCAGGGTCGGCCAGATGCTCGAGTCTTCCAGCATGGCGCGCACGCGCTCGGCGAGGTGGGTGGTCAGCGGCAGGCGGCCGCCTTCATAGGCCGGGACCATCGGCTCGCCGCCCGAGGCTGGCGTCACCTCGGCCCAGGTCTCGCGCAGGCCCTCGAAGGCCAGGAGCCGGCCGCCGAAGATGAATGTGTCGCCCGGCGTCAGCGTGTTGATGAAATACTCCTCGACCTCGCCCAGCACAGGGCCACGGCGCAGCTTTACCTTGACCGTCACGGCCTCGACGATCGTGCCGATGTTCATGCGGTATCGCCGAGCCATGGCCGGATTGGCGATACGCCACTTGCCTTCCGGCGTCTTGCGGAGACGCTTGTAGCGTTCATACGCCTTGAGCGCGTAGCCGCCGGTCGAGACGAAGTCGAGGACGGCGTCGAAGTCGGAACGCAAAAGGCTCTTATAGGGAGCGGCGCCAACAACCTCGCGATACACGTCATCGGCAGCAAAAGGTTGCGAGCAGGCGAGCCCGACCAGATGCTGCGCCAGCACGTCGAGCCCTCCGGTCTTCGGTGGATCGCCGTCGAGCTCGCCTTGCATCACCGCGTCGATCGCCGCCTGGCATTCGAGCGCCTCGAAGCGATTGCCCGGCACCAGCAGCGCGCGGCTCGGCTCGTCGAGGCGGTGGTTGGCGCGGCCGATGCGCTGGAACAGCCGCGAGGCACCTTTCGGCGCCCCCATCTGGATCACCAGATCGACGCCGCCCCAGTCGATGCCGAGGTCGAGGGAGGAGGTGGCGACGACGGCCTTGAGCGCGCCGCGCGCCATCGCCGCCTCGACCTTGCGACGCTGCTCGGGCTCGAGGCTGCCGTGGTGAATGCCGATGGCGAGGTTGTCGCTGTTCATGCGCCAGAGGCCCTGGAAGGCGATCTCGGCCTGGGCGCGCGTGTTGACGAAGACGATCGTTGTCGTGTGCTTCCTGATCTGCTCGTAGATCTCCGGGATGGCGTGATGCGCCATGTGCCCGGCCCAGGGTGTTTCCTCCTTAGTGCGGAGAATGGCGATCTCGGGCTTGGCGCCGCCCTTGAGCACGACGCGGCGGACACGTGGATCGTCGGACCTCGCGTCGGTCGAGAGGAACGCCGAAAGCGCGTCGGGAAAGGCGACGGTCGCCGAGAGCCCGATGCGCCGCGCTTCCGGCGCCAGCTTCGCCACGCGCGCGAGGCCGAGAGCCAGGAGATCGCCGCGCTTCGAGCCGGTTACCGCGTGCAGCTCGTCGACGATGATGCACTTCAGGTGTCGGAAGATCTCCGGCGCATCGGCGTAGGAGATCAGGAGCGCGAGCGACTCCGGCGTGGTCAGCAGCATATGCGGCGGCGATTTCCGCTGGCGCTGGCGCTTGGCGTGCGGCGTGTCGCCGGTGCGTGTCTCGGCCGAAACCGGAAGCGCCATCTCGGCGACCGGCTCCAGCAGGTTCCGGTGCACGTCGACGGCAAGCGCCTTCAAAGGGCTGATGTAGAGCGTGTCGAGGCGCGGCGTCGGATCGGCCGCTAGCCGCAGGAGGCTCGGCAGGAAGCCGGCCAGCGTCTTGCCGGCGCCGGTCGGCGCGATCAGCAGAACCGACTCGCCGGCGCGATCGGCCTCGATCAGCGCGAGCTGATGTGCGCGCGGCTGCCAGCCGCGCGACGCGAACCAGCCGGAGAACGGCTCCGGCAGCGACATCAGAGACGCGGGCGGTTCCGCGCGCGGGCGGGCGAATGCGTGTGAAGCGGCATGGCCTCCAGCCTACCACGCGCCGCATGCTAGGCTCGCCGGCCTCGCCCCTGGAGACCGGCCATGGCCTTCACCGTCTTCGCCGCCTCGGTGATGCAAGAGACGCACACCTTCTCGATCACGCCGACGACGCTCGACAGCTTCAAGGCCTGCCAGTTCCTGCAAGGACCGGAGATCCCGAAGGAGATGCGCGGCACGCGCTCCGAATGGGGCGCGATCTTTGCGCTCGCCGATGAGCTCGGCTGGACATTGGTTCATCCGCTGTCGGCCGTCGCGCAACCCTCGGGCAAGGTGACGGCCGGCGCCTTCGCACGGATGCTCGACATCATCACGAGCGGGTTGAAGACGGCTCTGCCGGTCAATGGCGTCCTGCTGCCGCTGCATGGATCGATGGTCGCCGAGAGCCATGACGATGCCGAGGGCGAGATATTGAAACGCATGCGCGCGCTGGTCGGTCGCGACGTCCCGATCGCCGTCAGCCTCGATCTCCATGCGAACGCGACCGAGGAGATGGCAGCGCTCGCCGACATCATCGCCACCTATCGCACGACGCCGCACACCGACATGTATGAAGCGGCCGAGCGCGCCGGACGCCTGCTGCAACGGGCGATGAAGGGCGAGATCAGGCCAAGCGTCTGCCTCGCCAATCGGCCGGTGCTTTCCGGCCTCGACCGCGGCCGTACGATCGCCGGCCACGGGCCGATGATCGATATGCTGAAGATGGTGAGGCAAGCGGAAGCCGAGGAACCGGGCGTGCTCGAGATCGGTGTCAACGCGGGCTATGCCTGGAGCGACGTGCCGTTCACCGGGCCAAGCGTGCTGGTCACCGGCGATGGAAGGAAGCCTGCCTACAAGGACCTGGCCGAGCGCCTGGCCGAGTACATCTGGACGACCAGGGGCAAGGACACGGTCCATCTGATCTCGATGGAAGAAACGATCCGGATCGCCGCGGAGAGGCATGAGGCGGGCGCGGGACCGCTGCTGATCGGCGACTACACCGACAATCCGGGCGGCGGCGGCCACGGCGACGGCACCAACCTGATCCGTGCGCTGATCGAGGCAGGGATCGAGGATGTCGTCGTCGGCACCATGGCCGATCCGGAATCGGCGCAGGCCGGGCTCAAGGCCGGCGTCGGCGCGATCGTCACCATCGATCTCGGCGGCAAGATCGATCCGCGCTTCGGCGGCACGCCGATCCGGATCACCGGTAAAGTCGCGGCGGTCTCCGACGGCATCTATCGGCGCAAGGGCAGGTTCGCGACTGGCACCACCGGCACGATGGGCCCGAGCTTCCTGCTCGACATCGGCAAGGTCCGCATCATCGTCGCCACGTATCGCACGCAGATCGACGACCGCGAGCAGTTCCGCATCTACGGCGTCGAGCCGGAGCGCGTCAACGTCCTCGCCTGCAAGGCGATGAATCACTTCCGCGCCGATTTCGAGCCGATGTCGCGGCGGCTGATCTATGTCGACTCCGGCGGCATCTGCTCGCTCGACTACAAGCAGTTTCCCTGGACGAAGCTCCGGCGTCCGATCTGGCCGCTGGATCTCGGCTAGCCTGGCAAGTTGCGGAGAACCGCGTCCAACCTCGCTCTCAGGACGGGGATGGAGATCGGCTTGACCAAGATGCCGCTCGCTCCTGCCTGCTGCGCGGCGGCAACCTGATCGCGCGTGGCGACGCCGGTTATGACGATGACGGGTATCCGGCCTATAGCTGGGTCCTTGTAGCCGCGGATCGTCCTCAGGAAAGTGATGCCGTCGACGGGCTGCATCTGAATGTCGCACAGAACGGCGTCCGGTCGCCGCTCGGCGACGAGCCTGAGAGCCTCATCGCCATTGGTCGCCTCGACGATGACCGCGTCGCGATACGAGCCGAGGCCGGCGATGATGACGTCCCGGCTCGATGCCTGATCGTCGACGACAAGAATGGTCAGGGGCCGGGGTTCCGGGGCATCCGGTTCCTGTTTCATGGCTGCGGCTTCGCGTTCCCGTGCGCCGAATGTCAGGCCGCTTCGGCAAGCCCGCGCGGGAGAAGGACGGTGACCACCATGCCGCCGCCCGGCCGGGTCACGATCTCGAGCTGACCGCCGAGACGCTCGACCAAGGCACGCGTCAGCGGCAGGCCGAGTCCGGCGCCTTGTGGGCGCCCATCAATCGGACGGCCGACCTGACCGAAGGGCTTCATTGCCGTGACGACATCCTCAGGCGCCATGCCGATACCGGTGTCTCGGATCACCAGGATCATCGCGCCGCGATGCCGGTCGACGCGGGCCTTCAGCTTCACTCGACCGCCCGACGGTGTGAACTTGATCGCGTTGGTCGCGAGGTTGAGCACGATCTGCAGCAGCTTGGATCGGTCGGTGCGGAACTCGGGAAAGTTCGGCTCGATCTCGACCTTGAGGCGAACGCCGCTGTCTTCGGCGAGGTTGCGCACCATCGAGACCGCCTGATCGAAGATGGCGCCGATCGAAACCGTCTCGACGGTCACAACCTCGGTGCCGGCTTCGGCCTTGGCAAGCGTCAGCGTGTCCTCGCAGATCTGCGCCAGGTGGGTTGCCGACCGATGAATATCAGCAGCGTACCCTGGATAGCGCGGATCGCCGAGAGGCCCGAAATGCTGACCCTTGAGGATCTCGGAGAAGCCCAGTATGGCGTTCAGCGGTGTCCGTATCTCATGCGCCAGGTATGCGGCAGCCAGGTGGTCGTCGCGTTGCCTCGCTTCGTTCCGCGCCTCGAGCGTGGCGAAGCGCTCCTCGGCCTCGCGCAGAAGCGCGCGCGCCTCGTTGAGCTTGCGGGCGGCGACGACGGCGCGATGCCAAGAGGCATGCCATCGCGAAAGCCCCGTCACCCGGTCCTTGAGCTCGGCCGCGTCGCAGGGGACCCGGATCGCGTCGCCGATCGACAATGCCAGGGGTCGATGGGCGGGGTCCTCGTAGAGCGCGAGCGCCGCCGGCCGCCGATCGTCCGGCAGGCGCTGCCAGGCCGTCAGCATCGCCAGCGCCTCCGCTCCACCGGAGACGAGATCGAGGACAACCATGTCGCTGGGGCGCACCTTGTCCCGCTCGGGCCGCTCCGGGCTCAGGCGCGAATCGGTGCCGGCAAGCAGTTCGTCAATCTCACGCACCAGCGACGGTGCACCGAGGACCAGCACCCTCGGCTCAGCGGCGGAAATCGGCGAGGTCGAACTCATGCCCGGTAGAGGACCATGAGAGGCCTTAAGCCGGCGTTAAGCGCGCCTTACGATCCCAGGGTGCGCTCGACATAGGCAGAGAGCTGCCCGAGGCAAACCTCTAGGTTGTTCGCTGCAGTGTCGACAACCAGCTCCGGTGTAGCGGGCGCCTCGTAAGGTGCTGATATTCCAGTGAACTCCGTGATCTGCCCGGCCCTGGCCTTCCTGTAGTGGCCCTTCGGGTCCCGTCGCTCGCAGGTAGCGAGATCGGCTTTCACAAAGATCTCGTGGAACAGATCGGGTGCGATCTTGCGCGCGTTATCGCGATCCTCGCGATAGGGCGAGATGAAGGCAGTGATGACGACCATGCCGGATCGGGCGAAAAGCGCCGCGACCTCGCCGATCCGGCGGATATTCTCGGTGCGATCGTCGGGCGAGAAGCCGAGGTCGGCCGAGAGACCGTGACGGATATTGTCGCCGTCGAGCACGGCGACATGCCAGCCCTTGCGGAAGAGGTGCTGTTCGAGCTCGATCGCAAGCGTCGACTTGCCGGCGCCCGAGAGCCCGGTGAGCCAGAGGATGCCGCTTCGGTGCCCATTCGCCTGCCAACGCTCGGCGAGCGAGATGCGGCCCTCGACGCGCGGCACGTTGGTCGACTTGATTCCCTCGCGCCGGACGCGCGCGTGCCCGTCGAGCGTGACGGTGCCGCCGCCGGCGACGTCGTAGCCGTCGACCAGAACGAAGCGCCCCGTGCGCGGCAGGATCTTGGAATCGTCGACGGCAAGCGTCGCGCGCGTGCGCAGCACGATCTCGGCGATGTCGCCGGCGACTACCGCCTCGGCGGAGCGGCTGGCGAGATCGGACGTATCGATCACGCGCTCGATCGTCTGCACCTCGACCTGGTGCTCGGAGGTGGCAAGCTTCAGCTTGTAGCGCTTGCCGCGCAGGAGCGGCTCGCGGCCGAGCCAGACGAGCCGGACGCGGAGGCTGTTGGTCTCGGTCGGGGTCGAGCTCTCGTGATGGCCGATTTGCCCACGCTCGACGAAGATCTGGTCGTCGAGAGTGATGCCGATCGAACGGCCGGCTTCGGCCTCATTCGGCCTCGCGTCCTCCGGCCACGCCTCGATCGAGGCGACCCGCGCTTTGCGGCCGCCGGGAGAGAAGACGAGCGTGTCGCCGCGCTTGAGCCGCCCGCTTTCAATCCGCCCGGCGATGATGCGGCGCTCGTCGAACTTGTAGACGTCCTGGATCGGGAAGCGGAGCGGCTGGTCGACCGGGGCGGTCGGCGGCTGGAAGCCGTCGATCGCCTCGACCAGCGTCGGGCCCCGATACCAGCTCATCGCCTGCGAGCGCTCGGCGACATTGTCGCCCTCGCGGCCCGAGACCGGGATGACCGCTCTCGGCGCGATGCCGAGGGAGCCGAGATAGGCTTCGATCGCATGCGCGACCTCGGTGAAGCGCACCCGGTCGTAGCCGATCAGGTCCATCTTGTTGACCGCAACGACGATCTGGGAGAGCCCGAGCAAGCCGAGCAGATAGGCATGCCGGCGCGACTGCTCGCGCACGTCCTCCTTTGCGTCGACGACGAGCAGCGCGCCGTCGGCCGCCGCAGCGCCCGTCACCATGTTGCGCAGGAATTCCTTATGACCGGGCGCATCGACCAGCGTGTAGCCGCGCTTCTTCGTCTTCAGCCATACCTGGGTCGTGTCGATGGTGATGCCCTGGTCGCGCTCGGCCTGGAAGGCATCGAGCAGGAACGCCCACTCGAAGGGCATGCCGCGCTTGGCCGAGGAGGCGCGGATCGCCTCCATCTTGCCTTCGGGCAGCGATCCGGTGTCGTGAACGAGCCGGCCGACGAGCGTGGACTTGCCGTGATCGACATGGCCCGCGAGCGCGATGCGGAGAGGCGACGCCGGTTCCGTCATCACATATAGCCCGCGACGCGCAGGCGCTCGAAGGAGTCCTCTGCCTCGTGGTCCATAGCGCGGCCGGCGCGCTCCGGCGTCCGCGTCGCTTCGAGCTCGGCGATGATCTCGTCGAGATTGGCGGCGTCGCTCGCCATCGGATGCGTGATGTCCTGGTCGCCGAGCGAACGATAGCGCTTGCCGCCCCTGGCGAAGTAGAGATCGACGACCGGGATCTTCTCGCGGCGGATATAGCGCCAGACGTCGAGCTCGGTCCAATGCAGCAGGGGATGCACGCGGATGTGCGTGCCGGGCGCGAAGTCGGTCTTGAACTGGTCCCAAAGCTCAGGAGGCTGCTCGCGCACGTCCCACTCGGCATTCTCGCCGCGGGGGCTGAAATAGCGCTCTTTGGCTCTGGTCGCATCTTCGTCGCGGCGGATGCCGGCGATGACCGCCTTGAGCTTGAGGCGTTGCACGAGATTCTTCAGCGCATAGGTCTTGCGCGCCGATGACCGCGCCGCGGGCGGCAGGGTCGGGTCCACTTCCTCAACCGGCGGGCAGGGCTCGACTTTGAGATCCAAGCCCCACTCGCGCGCATATCGGTCGCGAAAAGCGTACATCTCGGGAAATTTCTTGCCGGTGTCGCAGAACAACGCCGGGAACGGGATCCGCCCGAAGAACGCCTTCCGGCAGAGCCAGACCATGACGTTGGAGTCCTTGCCGAGCGACCACAGGAGGCCGAGCGGCTCCAGCTTATTGAAGGCTTCGCGGAGTATGTAGACGCTCTGGCTTTCGAGCGCGTCGAGGTGATCCATGGGGCGCTTGTTAAGCCAGCCCCGCCCTTGTGTCGAGCCCCCGAAAGTTCCGGCGTGCCTCCGCCAAGTCCTTGAAAGGCCTCATCTTGATCTAGGCCGCTTGGCTTCCTAAATAGGGTGTCTCAGCGGTGCCTAGTTCAGGGCCGCAGGGATGGGACGTCCGGTCGGGCGTCCCGGCGCTCGCTCAAGGAGGAGGCCGTGAGTCGTATCCCGCTCTTCAACAGCCCTTTCCTGCTGGGTTTCGACCATTTCGAGCGGGCCGTCGACCGCATCGCCAAGATGTCGGCCGAGGGCTATCCGCCCTACAACATCGAGCAGATCGGCGAGAACCGCATCCGCATCACGCTGGCGGTGGCCGGCTTCGCCGCACGGGATCTGCAGATCCAGGTCGAGAACAACCAGCTCACCGTGCGGGGACGTCAGGAAGAGGCGGGCGATCGTGTCTACCTGCATCGCGGTATTGCCGCGCGCCAGTTTCAACGGAGCTTCGTGCTGGCCGAAGGCATCGAGGTGACGGGGGCGGAGCTCGACAACGGGCTCCTTCATGTCGACCTCGTCCGACCCGAGCAAGAGAGTCGTGTACGCAACGTGGAGATCAAGACGACCAAGTCCGGGAGCCGGACGATCGACGGCAGGGCTTTGCAGCCGAAGCCCTGACGACCGGGTGCCTTGAGAGGACCCGGAGGAAGGAGCCTAGAGATGACCGAGAACGAGAACTATATGCCGATGACCACGACCGATCTGGCGCGGCTGGGCATGAACTTCGTCGCCTATGTGAAGCCGATCCTGATCGAGGACGAGCTGCGCTTTGCCATATGCGCCGCCGACGGCACGCAGATGGGCCTTGCGCCCAATCGCGAGACCGCGTTCGCCGCCATCCGTCAGCACGAGCTCGAGCCGCTCAGCGTCCACTGATCGGGCCCGAGGCCGCGGCGCGACCCGACCGCTCGAGATCAGGGGCGCCGGACGATCCGCGAGAGCGGAATCGTAAGCGTGGCGATCGTCCCCTCCCCCTCGCGGCTGTCGATTTCGAGGCTGCCGCCATGAAGCTCGGCCAGCGAGCGGCTGAGCCATAGACCCAGGCCCGCGCCGCGCCCGCCGCGCGCATGCTCGGCTGCCGCGCGTTGGAAGGGCTCGAAGATCGTCGCCATGCGCTCGGCCGAGATGCCGAAGCCGGTATCGGCGACGACGAGGTTGAGGTTGCCGTCGCGATCGCTTTCGACCCGAACCCCTACGCGCCGCCCGGCCGGCGTGAACTTCGCGGCGTTGGAAAGCAGGTTTAGGAGGATCTGGCGGATCGACCGCCGATCCACATGGATGATCCAGGCGGCCTCGACCGGCTCTGCCTCGATCGTCGGCCCGAGCCCCTGCGCATAGCCGCGCGCCATGCGGACCGCCTCGTCGACGATCTCGGCAAGTGCGACATCCTCAAACGATTGGTGGAATTGACCGAGCTCGATCGTCGACATGTCGAGCAGATCGTTGATGATGCCGAGCAGGTGCCGGCCGCTGACGCCGATGTCGCGAACGTACTCGCGGTAGTTGTCGTGGCCGAGCTCGCCGAAGAGCTGCTCGCTCATGACTTCGGCGAAGCCCAAGATGGCATTGAGCGGCGTTCTCAGCTCATGACTCATGTTGGCGAGGAAGCGCGTCTTGGCGAGATCGGCCGCAGCGGCGACGTCGCGCGCCTGGCGCCATCGCTCTGAATCCGCTTCGGCATCGTATTGCGAGGTGACATCGCGCGTCGTGCCGCGGTAGCCGAGAAGGCGCCCATCCTCGCCAAAGAACGGCCGACCGCTGATCCTCAGATGCCGGATGCCGCCGTCGGCCGCGGTCTGGACCACCGGCACGTCCATGAACGGCTCGCGCTTGTCCAGCACCTCGAGGAACTGCCGCTTTGACGCGGGTTCCATGACCTGCCCGGTATGGGTGTCGAACAACCTCGCGCCGACATAGGACTCGGGCGAAAGGCCGGTCATCGCGCGCGCCCCGTCGGAGACGAAGGTGTAGCGGAGCTCGCGGTCGAGCTCCCACAGCCAGTGCGACGAGGACTCGGCGAAGTCGCGGAAGCGTTGCTCGCTCTCGCGCAGCTTCGCCTGGGTCTCCATCAGCGCCTTCTCGGCCTCCTTGAGCACGGAGATGTCAATGCCGACGGTGAGGACGCGAGACGGCGGCCCGGCGCCTTCCGTGAGCGGCACCTTCTTCACCAGGAACACGCGCGTGCTGCCGTCGGAGATCCGCATCTCCCGCTGGAAGGTCCGGCTGGGAACGCCCGAGACCAGCACCTGCTCGTCCTGCGCCCGGCTGATCGCCGCCGCCGGCTCGCCGAGGAAGGCGCCGCTCACCCGCCCCGTCCCCTCCTCCGGCGTGGTGCCGAGGACACGGGCGTAGTACTCGTTCATCATCACGTAGCGGGAGGCGGCGTCCCTGACCATGATGACGGCCGGGACCGCGTCGATGATGTCCCTGAGGAAGCGCTCGGCGTCGACGATCCGGGTGATCTCGCGGCCGGTGCCGCGATAGCCGGCGAAGGCGCCGGAGGCGTCGAACACCGGCTTGGCATTGATGCTGAAATGCCGGAGGCGGCCGTCCGACCCTTTGCGCGCGAATCGGAAGTCGACGATCGCACGGCGCGAGGCGAGGTCGGCGAGATGCGCAACCCAGGCCTCGTCGCTGACCATCTCGAGCCCGTCCTTGGTTGGCGCCTGGCCGAGGAGCGCTGACGGATCTTCCCCTGTGCGCGCCGACGAGCCCGAGGACAGCAGCGAGAACCTGAGGTCCTTGTCGAGCTCGTAGAACCAGTCCGACGAGACCTCAGCGAAGTCGAGGAGGCGGCGCTCCTCGTCGGTCAAGGACGGGCGTCGGGCATCGCCGCCGGAATGGCGGGGCCCGGTCTTGCCGGTCGGTGCGGTCACGTGACGACCTTCGTCCGTCATCGGTTCAGCCTGGCCGTGAAGGGGCGTAGTAGCTGGCAGGGCCTTAACGAAGTGTTAACCCTGGCGGGGAGTTCGTGCAGCGAAACGTCGACCCGCGCCGGGGCCGCTAGCCTGACGTTTCTGGACCTTTCCCTCGCGCACGGGGCATCCTAGGGGCCTATCTGAGCAATGGCCATGACCTCAGCCGTTTCTGCATGGTTTTGGACTAGGAGGGCGGCGGGACGTGATGCTGGACGCATCACGAGCGGCGCTCGACAACGTCCAAACCCATGCAGAAACGGCTGAGGTCATGGCTATTACTCAAAAAGGCTCCTAGTACCCGCTTTCGCGGAGATCTGATTCATGATTCAACATTGGGATGATAGCCGATATTGGGATGATAGCCGATGCAGTGGTAGTCCGGCTGACGCCGGAGGAGCGCGCGGTGCTTGAGGCTCGGCTCCGTGCGCCGACGACGGAACAGCGGCAAGTGTTTCGGGCGCGGATTGTGCTACTGG
>VGEN01000063.1 GCA_016869285.1 Alphaproteobacteria bacterium | reverse complement strand
AAGCTCGCGACGCGGTACTGGCAATGCTCGGACGCCCGCAATCCGCAGATCGTTCGTTCGCTATGGCGCCCCGACACGCCGTCGGTCCTGCAGATCGAGGCGACCAACCACTGCAATCTCAAATGCGTGATGTGCCCGCGGACCACCGTCATGAAGCGGGAGCTGGAGCACATGACGGTGGAGGTGTGGGAGCAGGCGCTGGGTACGTGGTCGGGTCGCGAGCGCACCGAGACATTCGAGAATCTGCTGACGGGCAACCCGTTCAACATCGTCATCAAGGGCGCCGTGAAGCCGTACTTTCTCGGCGAGATGCTGATGCATCCCGACCTTCTGAGCTTCATCAAGATTGCGCAGAAGTGGAACCTCGCTCTGCAGGTCCAGACGAACGGTGTCCTCCTCGCCCGCCGGAGAATCCGCAAGCTGCTGCTCGATACGCCGCCGGCAGGGGGCCTCAGCATCTCGATCGATGGCTTCAGCGTGGAGTCCTACGAGACCATCAGGGACGGCAGCCGCTGGCAGACTCTCAAGAATGGGATCGAGGCCTTCCTGGCGGAGCGTGACGCGGCCGGGCTTGCCGAGGAGATCCCGGTTCAGATCGTCTCAATCCTTCCAGATGCGAGCGAAGCCTCGCGGCAGAAGATCGAGCAGTTCCTCAAGACCATTGCGGACGGCCGTCTGGGGATCTCTTTCATTCCGCTAAGCGCGGGCCACGACACGACGTTCTTCGATGCCGATGGGCGTGTGAAGCATATGGACTTCGCTCCGACCTATCGGGTGACGCCCGAGCGCCCATCCTGCGACGAGCCAATGAACAAGATGCAGATTCTCGCCGACGGACAGATTTCGGCCTGCTGTTACGATACCGACGGGCACATCAAGATCGGTCACGTCCGGGACGGGGTGGATCAGGCGTGGCAGAGCGAACCGATGCGCCAGCTGCATCTCGCTCACTTGCGCCACCAGCTCGCCGACTATGATCTTTGCCGCCAGTGCCTCGGCGTCAACGCAGATGGAACGCCAGCCGAACCGCGCCGCAGGCATGCTCGCGCAGAGCCGCTAGAGCGTCAACCCGCCGTCGACGCCGATTACCTGTCCGGTGACGTAGGCGGCAGCGGGCGAGAGTAGAAACGCGACGACCTCGGCGACCTCGGCAGGCTCGCCGACGCGGCCCATCGGGATGCGGTTGCCGAGCTCTTGCCAGCGCGCCTCGGGAACGCCCTGGCGTTCGGTGTCCTTGCGGATGTACCCGGGCGCGACCGCATTGACCGTGATGCCGGAGGCGGCGAATTCGGCTGCAGCGCTCTTCGCCAGCGCCTCGAGCCCGGCCTTGGCCGCAGCGCCGGCCGGGAATTTGAGATCGAGGTTCTGAAACATCTGGGAGACGAAAGAGCTGATCGCGACAACGCGCGGACATTTGCTCCTCTCCAGATGCGGCCGGGCGGCGCGCAGAAGCTCGGCGAAGGCGACGGGCATGGTCGAGAGCGAGCGGTTGAAGCGCGTCGCATCGAGCGCGTCGAGCGGGGTCTTGTCGGCGAAGCCGGCCGCATGGACCACGGCATCGAGGCCGCCGAATGCCGACACCGTCGATCCGACCAGCGCGGCAGCGGCACCCGGCGCCGTCAGGTCGGCAAGCTGTCGCGCCGTCCTGGTGCCGCGCCCCTCGACCTCGGCGGCGGTGCGTGCGAGGCCTTCGGCGTTGCTGCCGGTGTGAAGGAAGAGGTGCGTGCCGGGCGCGGCGAGCCGCATGGCGATGGCGCGGCCGATGCCGGTCGCGGTTCCGGTGATCAGGACGATCATTGCGCTATGGAATGGCCCTCATGCTGGGATCACCGGAATGAGGGCCCATGAACTCTCGGGGACGCTAGCGGACGAGTTCGATCGACTGCGCCTCGCGGCCCTTCTGGGTCGGAACCACGGCCATCTTCACGCGCTGGCCGGGCTCGAGGCTGGCAAGGCCGCAGCGCTGCAGCACGGCGACATGGACGAACACGTCCTTGCCGCCGTCATCGCCGACGACGAAGCCGAAGCCGCGAACCGCGTTGAACCATTTGACCTGGCCCACGATCTCCTGGCGCTCTCCGGTCGCGCGCGGCCCGAAGTCGCGAGGCGGACGCGGCCCCGAGGGCGGCCGGCGTGCGGGTGTCGGCGTCGCGGTCGAGGTGTCGACCTCGAGCAGGCGGGTTACCTGCGGCCCCTTGAGTCCGGCAACGATCGCGCAGGTGACAGTCGAGCCCGGGGGCAAGTCCATGACGCCGGCTGACTGGACGACCTTCGCGTGAAGGAAGGCATCGGGCGTCCCATCCGCTGGCGAGACGAAGCCGAACCCTTTTTCCGGATTGAACCACTTGACGGTGGCGCGCACGGCAGGGCGTTCGTCGAGCTGACGATCGCCCGGAAACGGATCGCGTCGCATGCGTGATGTGCCTGTTTAAGTCCCCGGTCCGACGGTTATGAGCCGTCATTCAACAGGTTAGCACCCCGATTCGTCCAAGACAATTGAAATATCAGTGCGTATCAAGCGGTTAAAGCCAGGATTCGACCTGGCGACCTTGGCGTGGAATCTATTCGGGACCGGGAGGGCGCATGCCGCACGCCGACTTCGTTCATCTGCGCGTCCACTCCGCCTATTCGCTCTCTGAAGGCGCGATCAAGCTCGGCGACCTGGTCAAGCTCTGCAAGGCCCACGGCATGCCGGCAGCGGCCGTGACCGACACCGGCAACCTGTTCGGCGCGCTTGAATTCGCCAGCTACGCCGCCGAAGCGGGTGTACAGCCGATCATCGGCTGCCTGCTCGGGGTTCGGCGGGAGGACGGAGAACGGCGCCCGGGAGCCCAGCCGGCGCCCGACCGGCTTGTCGTCCTTGTCCAGTCGCAGACCGGCTGGCAGAACCTGATGAAGCTTGTCTCCAAGGCCTTCCTCGAAACCCCGACCGGCGAGGCGCCGCGGGTCGGCTGGTCCGATCTCGATGGTCGTACCGAGGGGCTGATCGCGCTGACCGCCGGCCCGGTCGGCACGGTCGGGCGGCTTCTCGCCAACGGTCAGGGGCCGGCGGCCAGGGCGGCCCTTCAGCGCCTGATGACGCTCTTCCCCGGCCGCCTCTATGTCGAGCTGATGCGTCAGGGCCATGACGACGAGGCTCTGATCGAAGCGCCGCTGCTCGACCTTGCCTATGCGCTCGACCTGCCGATCGTCGCCACCAACGAGGTGTTCTTCGCCGAGGCCACCAAGGCCGAGGCGCATGACGCGCTGCTCTCGATCGCCGCCGGCACGGTGCTGGCCGACCCGGAGCGCCCCCGAAAGGGGCCGGAGCACCGCTTCAAGAGTGCCGAGGAGATGCGCAAGCTCTTCGCCGACCTGCCGGAGGCCTGCGACAACACCTTGGTCATCGCGCGGCGCTGCGCCTTCATGCCGTCCAAGCAGAAGCCGATCCTGCCGGCCTTCCCGACCACCGACGGGCGGACCGAGGAGGAGGAGCTGCGGGCGCGTGCGACCGAGGGCCTGGAACGGCGGCTGGTCGCGCTCCGCATCGACGGCGATGGCGCTAAACCCTATCGCGACCGGCTGGTCTTCGAGCTCGACATGATCGTGAAGACCGGGTTCTCCGGCTACTTCCTGATCGTCGCCGACTTCATCCAGTGGGCGAAGCGCCAGGAAATCCCGGTCGGGCCCGGCCGCGGCTCCGGCGCCGGCTCGGTCGTCGCCTGGTCGCTCACCATCACCGATCTCGACCCGCTCCGCTTCGGGCTTCTCTTCGAGCGCTTCATCAATCCCGAGCGCGTGTCGATGCCGGACTTCGACATCGACTTCTGCCAGGAACGCCGCGACGAGGTGATCCGCTACGTGCAGGAGAAGTACGGCCACGACAAGGTGGCGCAGATCATCACCTTCGGGACCCTGCAGGCGCGTGCGGCGCTGCGCGATGTCGGCCGCGTGCTGGCGCTGCCCTATCCGGTGGTCGACCGCGTCTGCAAGATGGTGCCGAACAACCCGGCGAACCCGGTCAAGCTCAGGGACGCGGTCGAGAACGAGCCGGAGCTCAAGCGCGTGCGCGAGACCGACGAGAGCGTCGGCCGCATGATCGCGATCGCGCTCCAGCTCGAAGGCCTCTACCGCCACGCCTCGACCCACGCAGCGGGGGTGGTCATCGGCGACCGGCCGCTGGATGAGCTGGTGCCCCTCTATCGCGATCCGCGCTCGGACATGCCGGTGACCCAGTTCAACATGAAGTGGGTCGAGTCGGCGGGACTGGTGAAGTTCGACTTCCTCGGCCTCACCACGCTGACCATCCTGGTGCGCGCGATCGCGCTCCTGAAGAAGCGCGGCATCGAGGTCGATCTTGCGCATCTGCCGCTCGACGATCCGAAGACCTTCCAGATGCTGACCCGTGCCGATGCGACCGGGGTGTTCCAGATGGAATCCTCAGGCATGCGCGACGTGCTGCGCCGCCTCAAGCCGGACCGTTTCGAGGATTTGATCGCCGTCGTCGCGCTCTACCGTCCAGGCCCGATGGACAACATCCCGAGCTACATCAAGCGCAAGCATGGCGAGGAGCAGCCGGATTACCTGCATCCCAGGCTCGAGGGGATCCTGAAAGAGACCCACGGCATCATGATCTACCAGGAGCAGGTGATGCAGATCGCGCGGGAGCTCTCGGGCTATAGCCTGGGCGGCGCCGATCTCCTGCGCCGCGCCATGGGCAAGAAGATCAAGGCCGAGATGGACGCGCAGCGGAAGGCCTTCGTCGAAGGCGCCGTTGCGCAGAACGTTCAGGCGGCCAAGGCCGAGGAGATCTTCGAGCAGGTCGCCAAATTCGCCGGCTACGGCTTCAACAAGAGCCATGCCGCGGCCTATGCGCTGGTCGCCTACCAGACCGCCTATATGAAGGCAAACCATCCGGTCGAGTTCATGGCGTCGTCGATGACCTATGTCATGGGCTCGACCGACAAGCTGAACGCCTATGCGCAGGAGCTGGCGCGGATCGGCGTCAGGCTGCTGCCGCCCGACATCAACCGCTCCGAGCCGACCTTCGCGGTCGAGGAGCATGAAGGCAAGCTTGCGATCCGCTACGCCCTCGGCGCCATCCGCAATGTCGGCATGCAGGCGATGGAGTCGGTGGTAAGGGAGCGCACGGCCAACGGCCGCTTCCGCGACCTCGCCGATTTCGCACGCCGGGTCGAGGCCAAGGCGATCAACAAGCGCCAGCTCGAAATGCTGGCGGCCGGCGGCGCTTTCGATTCACTGAACCCGAACCGCGCGCAGACCTTCAAGGCGGCCGAGATCGTGCTCAAGCACGCGCAGGCCGCCGCCAACGACCGCGACACCACGCAAGTCAGCCTCTTCGGCGGCGACGCCAGCGGTGCGCCGCGCGGCCTCAATTTGCCGATCGAGCCCGACTGGCCGGCGATGGACAAGCTCAAGCACGAGTTCGACGCCATCGGCTTCTATCTCTCGGCGCATCCGCTCGACGCCTATGGCCAGAGCCCGGCGCGCATTGACGTGGTGCCCTCGAACGAGGTGCGGGCGCGCGTCGCCGGCGGCTCGGCGCGGCTCAGGCTCGCCGGCATCGTCGTCTCCAAGCAGGAACGCACCTCGGCCAAAGGCAACCGCTTCGCTTTCGTGCAGTTCTCCGATCGCACCGGCGTCTTCGAAGGAACGCTGTTCTCCGAGACGCTGGCGATGAAGCGGAGCCTGCTCGAACCCGGCACCGCACTGCTGATCACCACTGATGCGCGCCCCGACGGCGAAGGCGTGCGTCTGACCATCAATGACCTGACACCCTTGGACGATGCGGTCGCACATGCCGCGCAGGGCCTTCGCATCTATCTGCGCGACGAGAAGCCCTTAGGCGCCATCTCCGGCGTGATCGGCCGCGAGAAGAAGGGCAGGGGCAAGATCAAGCTGATGCTCGACGCCGGCCAGAGCGAGATCGAGGTCGCCATCCCCGGCGGCTTCGCCATCGGCCCGCAGACACGCGCGGCGATCAAGGCTATCCCGGGGATTGTCGAGGTGAAGGATATCTGACGTCGGAACCCTCTCCCGGCTGCAGAGCAGACGGGGGAGGGCAGGGAGGGGGCCCGAGCGAAGCGAGGGTGGCTGGAATCTCGCTGCCTTCCACGAGCGACCGTCGCTTCGCTCCGGCCCCCACCCCAACCCTCCCCCGCCTTCGGCGGGAGAGGGGGCAAGACGTCGCTAGCCGAACTTTTCGATCAGCGCCATTGCCGCCGCCGGGTTGCGCTCCTTGGCGCCGGAGATGACGTAGACGAAGGCGTCGCCGCGCTTGCTCCACGCCTTGGCGCGCTTCGCCCATTTGTCGAGGTTGGGCTTCGTGTAGCCGGTCTCGACATTCTCCTTCGTGCCCATCAGGCGGGCGTAGACGAAGTCGGATGTGGCCTCGTCGATCTCCGGGAAGTCCTCGTCGTCGGCGCCGAAGACGATCGCGACGCCGTATTTGCGTGCGAGATCGTAGAAGCGTGGATCCTGGAAGCTCGCATGACGCACTTCGAGCGCGTGGTGCAGTTTCAGGCCCTTCAGCTCCTTCGGCAGCAGCTTGAGGAAGCCTTCGAAATCGGCGGGATCGAACTTCTTAGTGCCCGCGAACTGCCAGTTGATCGGGCCGAGGCGGTCGCCGAGCTCGTGCAAGCCCTGGTCGAGGAACTTGGCGACGGAGTCCTTGGCGTCGGCGAGCACCTTGCGGTTGGTGCAGAAGCGCGACGCCTTGACCGCGAAGACGAAGCCCTCGGGCGTCTCCTCGCGCCACTTGGCCCAGGTCTCGGGCTTGAAGCTCGAATAGTAGGTGCCGTTGATCTCGATCGAGGTGAGCTTGCGCGAGGCGTATTCGAGTTCGCGCTTATGGCTGAGCCCCTTCGGATAGAAGACGCCGCGCCAGGGCTCGAAGGTCCAGCCGCCGACGCCGACATAGACCTTGCCTGCCATCTATTGCGCTCCGGGTCTTGCCGGCTGGAACAGCTCGATCGCGTTGCCGGACGGGTCCTCGCAGAGGATCTGCTGCCCGCCTGGGCCGCTGACGATCTCGTTGCGGAAGGGCACGCCGGCCGCCTTCAGCCTTGCCACCAGGCCGGCGAGGTCCGGGACCTCGACGACGAAGCGGTTCCAGCCGCCGGGCTCCGGCTTGCGTCCATCCGGCATCGGCTGCGAGGCGGAAGCGGGCGGGCCCGCGACCCAGAGCCTCAAGTCATCCCTTTCCAGGATGGCCATCGCCGGCCCGAATTGCTGGCGGAGCCTGAAGCCCAGATGCCCGGTGTAGAAGGCGACGGCAGCGCCGACGTCGCTGACGATGTAGCGGATGGTGGCCATCGCTCCATCTTGACGCAAAACCAGGGGCTCGGTCAGGGGCATTGCCGCGCCGGTCCGGCCGCAGGGTGCAGCGTCGGAGCCCTTGCCAAATCAAGGACATCCGTTTAAAAGCCGCGCCACTTCACACGCGGGCCTAGGCGCCCGGACTTCGGTCCGGTCGCTCCGGTGTCCCTCAAGGGACGATCGCCCGCGGCGGTACAACCGGAAAAGGACTTTGCAGATCATGGCTCTGCCGACCTTCACCATGCGCCAGCTCCTGGAAGCGGGCGTTCATTTCGGCCACCACACCCGCCGTTGGAACCCGAAGATGCAGCCTTACCTCTTCGGGGTCAGGAACGGCATCCACATCATCGATCTCGAGCAGACCGTGCCGATGCTGCACCGGGCGCTCGAGGCCGTGCGCGGCGTCGTCTCGAACGGCGGACGCGTGCTCTTCGTCGGCACCAAGCGCCAGGCGGCCGATCTGATCGCGGCCGCGGCCAAGCGTTGCGGCCAGTACTATGTCAATCACCGCTGGCTCGGCGGCATGTTGACCAATTTTCGCACCATCTCGCAGTCGATCAAGCGTCTGCGCGAACTTGAGGAGCGGGTCACCACCGACCAGTCGCTGATCACCAAGAAGGAGCTGCTGACGCTGACGCGCGAGCGCGACAAGCTCGAGCGCGCGCTCGGCGGCATCAAGGAAATGGGCGGGCTTCCCGACCTCATCTTCATCATCGATACCAACAAGGAATCGATCGCCGTCCAGGAAGCCACCAAGCTCGGCATCCCGGTCGTCGCGGTGATCGACTCCAACTCCGATCCCGCGGGCGTCACCTTCCCGATCCCCGGCAACGACGATGCGCTTCGCGCCATCACCACCTATTGCGATCTTGTTTCCTCGGCCGTCCTCGACGGCCTGCAGGCCGAGATGGTGGCCGCCGGCGTCGATATCGGCGAGCAGGAGCAGGTGCAGGTGCAGGAAGGCGTCCCGGCCGATGCGGGCGGAGCCGCCGAGCCGCAGCCTTCCGAGGCGACCGCCTGACCGGACCTGCGACTGAGATAGCAGTTGCCGGAACGGCGGCGTCCTCGAGAACGCCGCCGTTTCGTCATCGAGTGAAGCGAAGGAAGAAGACGAATGGCTGAGATCACCGCCCAGCTGGTCAAGGAGCTCCGCGAGAAAACCGGGGCCGGCATGATGGACTGCAAGAAGGCACTGGCCGAGACCAAGGGCGACATCGAGGAGGCGAGCGACTGGCTGCGCAAGAAGGGCCTGTCGGCTGCCGCCAAGAAGGCCGGGCGTATCGCCGCGGAAGGCCTGGTCGGCGTCGCCGCCAAGGGTACGAAAGGTGCCGTGGTGGAGGTCAATGCCGAGACCGACTTCGTCGCCCGCAACGACAAGTTCCAGGAGTTCGTCAAGGCCGCGACCGAGATCGCGCTCAACGCCGGCGGCGATGTCGAGACGCTGAAAAGCGCGAAGCATCCGAGCGGCAAGACGGTCGCGGACGAGCTGACCAACCTCGTCGCCACCATCGGCGAGAACATGAATCTGCGCCGCTCGCAGTCGCTCTCCGTCAGCGAGGGCGTGGTCGCCTCCTATATGCACAACGCGCTGACGCCGGGCCTCGGCCGCATCGGCGTGCTGGTGGCGCTCGAGTCGGGAGGCAGGCCCGAGAAGCTGCAGGAGCTCGCGCACAAGCTCTCGCTGCATGTCGCCGCGGCCAACCCGATCGCCACCTCGACCGCCGAGGTGCCGGCGGCGACCGTGGATCGCGAGCGCAAGATCCTGACCGAGCAGGCGCAGGCCAGCGGCCGCCCGCCCGAGGTCATCGCAAAGATGGTCGAAGGCCGTCTCCGCAAGTTCTACGAGGAGAGCGTGCTGCTTGAGCAGGTCTTCGTCGTCGACGGCGAGACCAAGGTCGCGAAGGTGGTCGAGCAGGCGGCCAAGGAAGCCGGTGCGCCGATCAAGGTCGCGGGCTTCGTCCGCTACGCGCTCGGCGAGGGCATCGAGAAGAAGCAGGAAGACTTCGCCGCCGAGGTCGCGGCGCAAGCGAAGCGCTGAGGCCGGCATGGGAGCCGCCCCGAAACCCTATCGCCGGGTCCTGCTCAAGATCTCCGGCGAAGCGTTGATGGGCGAGCAGGAGTTCGGCCTCGATCCCGCCATCGTCGATCGCATCGCCGACGAGATCCGCTCGGTACGCGCACTCAAGGTCGAGGTCTGCGTCGTCATCGGCGGCGGCAACATCTTCCGCGGCGTTTCCGGCGCGGCGACCGGCATGGAGCGCGCGACCGCCGACTACATGGGCATGCTGGCGACCGTGATCAACGCGCTCTCGTTGCAGAGCGCGCTCGAGCGCAAGGACGTGCCGACCCGCGTGCAGTCGGCCTTGCCGATCTCGGCGGTGTGCGAGCCTTATATCCGCCGCCGTGCCGTGCGGCACATGGAGAAGGGGCGGGTGGTGATCTTCGCCGCCGGCACCGGCAACCCGTTCTTTACCACCGACACTGCCGCGGCGCTCCGCGCGAGCGAGATGGGCTGCGATGCGCTGCTCAAGGCGACCAAGGTCGACGGCGTCTACTCCGCCGACCCGGTCAGGAACCCGAAAGCCGAACGGTACCAGAGGCTGACCTACATGGAATGCCTGTCGCGCGACCTCAAAGTGATGGACGCCTCGGCCATCTCGCTGGCGCGTGAGAACCGTATTCCGATTCTGGTCTTTTCGATCCACAATCACGGCGCGTTCGCCGAGGTCGTCAAAGGCCTCGGGCGGTTCACGATCATCACGGAGGAGGGCGAAGCGTGAGCGAGACCGATCCCAAAGCCCTGCAACGCCGCATGGACGGCGCCCTCGAAGTGCTTAAGAAGGAGTTCGGCGGCCTGCGCACGGGGCGCGCTTCGGCCGCTCTGCTCGATCCGGTGCATGTCGACGCCTATGGCTCGAACGTGCCGCTGAACCAGGTCGCCGGGGTCAGTGTGCCGGAGCCGCGACTGATCGTGGTTCAGGTCTGGGACCGCGGCGTCGTCAAGGCGGTCGACAAGGCGATCCGCGAGTCGGGCATCGGCCTCAACCCCCAGACCGAAGGCCAGACGATCCGGTTGCCAATCCCGGAGCTGACCCAGGAGCGCCGCAAGGAGCTTTCCAAGCTCGCCCATAAATACGCCGAAGCGGCCAAGGTCTCGGTCCGCAACGTCCGCCGTGACGGCATGGAAGCGCTCAAAAAGGCGGAGAAGAAGGGCGACATCACCGAGGACGAGCATCGACGCCTCGCCGGCGAGGTGCAGCAGAAGACCGACGAGCATGTAAAGAAGATCGACGAGATGCTGGCCCAGAAGGAGAAAGAGATCCTTCCCTCCTGAGGGATCTTCGAGAGCGGACTCCGATATGTCGACAACCGTGCCGACGCCCAACCACGTCGCGATCGTGATGGATGGCAACGGGCGCTGGGCCCGGGCCCGGGGCTTGCCGCGCGCGGCCGGGCATCGTCAAGGCGCCGAAGCTCTGCGGCGCACGATCGTCGGGGCCGGCGAGCTCGGTATTCGCTATCTCACGCTCTTCGGCTTTTCGTCGGAGAACTGGAGTCGCCCCTCGGGCGAGGTCCAGGATCTGATGGGCTTGCTTCGCCATTATCTGCGAAGCGAGATCGCGGACCTCCACGCCAAGGGGGCACGACTCCGTGTTATCGGCGATCGCACCCGCTTCGACGCCGACATCGTCGCGCTTATCGACAATGCCGAAGCGCTCACGCGCGGCAACGACCTGCTCAACCTGACGCTGGCGATCTCCTATGGCGGGCGCGATGAGATCGTCACGGCCGCACGCTCGTTGGCCGCGGATGCGGCCGCCGGGCGCCTCGATGCCGAGACCATCGACGGGCGTATCTTCGCCGGCCGCCTGTTCACGGCGGACCTGCCGGACCCCGATGTCGTCATCCGCACCTCCGGCGAGAAGCGGCTCAGCAATTTCCTGCTGTGGCAGTCGGCCTATTCCGAGCTCGTCTTCGTCGACAAGTACTGGCCGGACTTCGGCAAGGCCGATCTCGAGGATGCGGTCCACGAGTTCAAGCGACGGGAGCGCCGATTTGGCGCTGTTGGATAGGATCGCCGGCCAGGGCCTGGTACGGCGCATTCTCTCCTCGCTGGTGCTGGCGCCGCTTGCGCTTGCCGCCGTCTATTACGGCACGCCCTGGTTCGAGCTGATGCTGGTTGCTGTCGCGGCCGAGATGGCGCGCGAGTGGGCGAAGCTCTGCGACAACGGCCGCGCGATGCCGGGCGGTCTCGTTCTTGCCGCCGGCGCCGTGGTCGCGATCGGTCTGGCGTCGCGCGTCGGCATGGTCGAGGCGCTATGGGCCGTCGGCGCCGTCGCGGCTCTCGGTTTCGTCGTTGGCCTCAAGCGCGGGCCTGCGACCGCGTCGTGGATCGCCGCCGGAGTGCCGGTCGTAGCCCTGCCATGCCTGGCCTTCCTCTGGCTTCGCTTCGGTACCGAAGACGGCATCCGCATCTGCTTCTGGCTGTTGTCAGCGGTGTGGGCGACCGATATCGCCGCCTATGCCGTGGGGCGGACCGTCGGGGGGCCGAAGCTGTGGCCGAGGGTCAGCCCGAAGAAGACATGGTCGGGGCTGATCGGCGGTGTCGCTGCCGCGGGCATCGTCGGTCTCGTGACCTCATGGCTCCTGGCGAACGAGCACGCGGTCGCGTTGATCGTGTCGGGCTTCGTCGTCGCGGTCGTGTCGCAGGCGGGGGATCTTGCAGAGTCCTCGGTCAAGCGGCGTTTCGGCGTGAAGGATGCGGGAACGCTCATTCCCGGCCATGGCGGCGTGCTCGACCGCGTCGACGGACTCATCACAGCCGCGCCCGCGGTCGCTATTGCAGTCTGGCTTATTGGCGGCGAGGTTTTTCCATGGAGATGATCCGCCGCGTCACGGTTCTGGGCGCGACCGGCTCGGTCGGCGCCTCGACGCTCGACCTGATCGGGCGCGATCCGGAGCGTTTCCCGATCGAGGCGTTGACCGCGGGCTCGAACGTCCAGCGGCTGATCGAGCTTGCCCTCAAGCATCGCCCGCGCTTCGTCGCGATCGCCGACGACAAGCATCTGGCGACGCTCAAGGAAGCACTTGCCGGAACCGGCATCGCCGTGGGCGCGGGGGAGTCCGCGGTGATCGAGGCGGCTGACCGCCCGGCCGGCTGGGTGATGGCGGCAATCGTCGGTGCTGTTGGGCTGCAACCGACTTTCGCCGCGATCCGTCGCGGCGCCCTTGTTGCGCTCGCCAACAAGGAGGCGCTGGTCTGCGCCGGCGAAGTGATGACGGCGGAGGCGAAGCGGCGAGGGGCCAAGCTGCTGCCCGTCGATTCCGAGCACAACGCCATCTTCCAGGTCTTCGAGGATGTTCGCCGCGAGTCGGTCGAGAAGCTGGTGCTGACGGCATCGGGCGGCCCGTTCCGCACCTGGACCGCCGAACGCATGGCCAAGGCGACGCCGGCGGAGGCAGTCAAACACCCGACCTGGTCGATGGGGGCCAAGATCTCCGTCGATTCGGCAACCCTGATGAACAAGGGCCTCGAGGTCATCGAGGCGCACCACCTCTTCGCCATCCCCGAGAGCCGGATCGAGGTCGTCATTCACCCGCAATCGGTGCTGCACAGCCTGGTCGCCTATCGCGATGGCTCGGTGCTCGGCCAGCTTGGTACGCCCGACATGCGCGTGCCGATCTCCTACGCCCTTGCCTGGCCGGAACGTATCGAGACTCCCGCAGCTCGCCTTGATCTCGCCAAAGTCGGACAGCTTACTTTCGAAATGCCTGATCCAGTGCGGTTTCCGGCGCTCGACCTCGCCCGCCGAGCCTTGCAAACGGGGGGGGCGGCACCTACAATCTTAAACGCGGCGAACGAGGTGGCCGTCTATGGCTTCCTGAACGGTCGCCTCGGTTTCCTCGACATCGCTCGGGTCGTCGAAAGCACCCTCGGATCGGTAACGGCGCCGGCGCCGGCTTCGATCGACGAGGTCCGAGCCATCGACGCCGAGGTGCGGGCCAGGGCCGGCGCCCGCTTGGCGGCATGAGAAGGCGCGCGGTCACGGCATGATGCAGTTCATTTCCGGTTTCGGCACCTACGTAATCCCATTCCTGGTCATCCTGACCGTGCTCATCTTCGTGCACGAGCTCGGCCATTTCTGGGTGGCTCGTCGGAACGGCGTAAAGGTCGAGGTCTTCTCGGTCGGCTTCGGACCGGAGCTGGTCGGGTGGACCGATCGCAAGGGGACGCGCTGGCGTCTCTCGCTGCTGCCGCTTGGCGGCTATGTGCGGATGATGGGCGACGGCGATGTCGCCTCGGTCACCCAGGTGCCCGTCGCCGAGTCCGAACGTCAGCACTCGCTTTTCGCCAAGCCTGTCGGGCAGCGCGCCGCAATCAGCGCGGCCGGGCCGCTGGCCAACTTCCTCTTCGCGATCATCGTGCTCGCGCTCCTCTTCGCGACGGCAGGTCGGCCCTTCACGCCGCCGACCGCCGACCAGGTGATCGAGGACGGTGCCGCGGCCGCGGCCGGTATCCAGGCCGGCGATCGCTTTCTCACCGTCGACGGCAGGCCGGTGGCCCGCTTCGAGGAGCTGCAGAGGATCGTTCAGGAAAGCCCGGACCGGCCGCTCGCGGTCGAGATCCGCCGCGGCGAGAGCGTCATCGCGATGTCGGTGACGCCGCGCGCGAGCGAGGTCACCGATCGCTTCGGGACGACGCGCAGGATCGGACTGCTGGGCGTCCGGTCGCTCAAGGTCGAGACTCGCCGCGACAGCCCGGTGAGCGCCATCTGGAATGCCTTCACCGAGACCTGGAACCTTACCGTCGGCACCTTGAAGGCGCTTGGCCAGATCATCGCCGGTACGCGCGGCTCCGAGGAGCTTGGCGGACCGCTGCGCATCGCGCAGATGTCCGGGGAAGTGGCACAAGGCGGCCTCGTTGCCACGCTCTGGTTCATGGCAATCCTCTCGATCAATCTCGGCCTGATCAACCTCCTGCCGGTCCCGGTTCTGGATGGCGGCCAGCTCGTTTTCTACGCCGCCGAGGCCGTGCGCGGGCGGCCGCTCGGCGACAAGGCGCAGGAATGGGCGGCGATGGTCGGGCTCGCTCTGGTCCTTGCGCTCATGGTCTTTGCCACCTGGAACGACCTGGTGCATCTCAAGGTCGTCGACTTCATCGGCCGCCTCTTCACCTGAGGGACATCCGCAAGAACATGCTATCGACCGGGCTCAGGCGATCGGCCGCGTGGATGCTCGTGCTCTTGGCGCTCCTTCTGGGCGGCGGGGCCCGAGCGCAAGGAACCATCAGCGAAATCCGTGTTGATGGCGTGCAGCGCATCGATCCGGAGACTGTGCGCTCCTATCTGGCTGTGCGCGCCGGCGATCCCTTCGATCCCGACCGCCTCGACCGCTCGCTGAAGACACTGTTCGCAACCGGCCTCTTTGCCGATGTCGCCTTCCGGCGCGAGGGGCCGGTGCTCGTCGTCAACGTCGTCGAGAATCCGATCATCAACCGCATGGCCTTTGAGGGGAACAAGCGCATCGACACCGAGGCGTTGACCCAGGAGGTGAGCCTGAGGCCGCGCGTCGTCTATACGCGAACGAAGGTGCAGAACGATGTGAAGCGGATTCTCGACCTCTACCGGCGCAAGGGCCGTTTCGCCGCGACGGTCGAGCCCAAGATCATCCAGCTGCCGCAGAACCGAGTCGATCTGGTCTACGAGATCGAGGAGGGCGAGGTGACCGGCGTCCGCCGCATCAGCTTCGTCGGCAACAAGCGTTACGGCGACTCTACTTTGCGCGGCATCATCCAGACCAAGGAGTCGGCCTGGTATCGGATTCTCTCCTCCGACGACAACTACGACCCGGATCGGGTCTCTTTCGACCGCGAGCTCCTGCGCAGGCACTACCTCAATAACGGCTACGCCGATTTCCGAGTGGTCTCGGCGGTGGCCGAGCTGGTGCCGGAGCGGACCGGGTTCTTCATCACATTCACCGTCGAGGAGGGTGAGCGTTACAAATTCGGCGCCGTCAAGGTCAACGCGGCGCTTAAGAACCTCGACCCCGAGACGCTGCGATCGGACGTGCAGTTCAGCGAGGGCGACTGGTATTCAGGCGAGAAAGTCGATGAGGCGATCCAGAGGATGACCGTTCGTCTGGGCAACCTCGGCTATGCCTTCGTCGACATCCAGCCTGTCGTCGATCGACGCCGCGAGGATCGTGTTGTCAACCTGGCTTTCGAGGTCAAGGAAGGGCCGAAGGTCTATGTCGAGCGCATCGACATCAGCGGCAATGTGCGCACAATCGACAAGGTGATCCGCCGCGAGTTCCGTCTGGTCGAAGGCGACGCCTTCAACGCCGCGCGCCTGCAGCGCTCGCGTCAGCGTATCCAGGGCCTCGCCTTCTTCAAGAAGGCCGAGGTCACCAACGTCGCCGGCAGCGCGCCCGACAAGACGGTGATCAAGGTCGAGGTCGAAGAGAAGTCCACCGGTGAAATCTCCTTCGGTGCGGGCTTCTCAACCTCGGAGTCTGTCCTGGGGCAGGTCGAGCTGAAGGAACGAAACCTGCTCGGCCGCGGCCAGGAGATCCGGATCGCGGGTATCCTTTCGGGCCGGCGCCAGCAGGTCGACTTCAGCTTCACCGAGCCTTACTTCCTCGACCGTGACGTAAGCGCCGGCTTCGATGCCTTTCACATCATCAGAAACAACCAACGCGACAGCTCTTATGACGACAGGCGGACAGGCCTCGGCCTCCGTTTCGGCTACCAGCTTAGCGAGGCGTTGCGCCAGACATTGCGGTACACGATCAGCGACGTCGAGATTGTCAACGTCAAGAGCACCGCGTCGCGTTTCATCAAGGAGTCGGCGGGGCAACGCTCGACCTCCCTGATCGGCCAGGACCTGTTCTACGACCGGCGCGACAACCGCGTCGAGCCGACCGAAGGCTACTTTGCCAAGTTCAGTAGCGATCTCGCCGGCGTCGGCGGCGATACGCGCTTCATCCGCCCGAGCGTGGGAGCCGGATGGTACTATTCGGTGGCAGCCGACTACGTGCTCAGCGTTCACGGGCAGGCTGGAATGGTCTATGGCATCGGCGACGACGTCTCGATCCAGGACCGATACGTCATCGGCGGGCCGAGCCTGCGCGGCTTCCGTACCTCGGGCATAGGCCCGCGTGACATCCTCACCGGCGACTCGCTCGGCGGCAACAAGTACTACACGGCGACGACCGAGATAACCTTTCCCTTGGGCCTGCCGAAGGACATTCCGGTTCTCGGACGCGCCTTTGTCGAGGCCGGCAGCCTTTGGGACATCGACGAGACTGGGGCTGAGATCCGAGACGTGAACTCGATCCGAGCCTCGGCAGGCTTCGGACTGTCGGTCAATTCACCGATCGGCCCGATCCGCATCGATCTTGCCCGGCCATTTTCAAAGGAGACGTTCGATAAGACCGAGCTGCTCCGCATCAGCTTTGGCACGAGGTTCTGACCATGAGAAACCCTCTTCCTGTTCTTGCCGTCGCAACGCTCCTGGCCACCTCGGACTTCGCGGCGGCACAGACGCAGCAACAGCAGCAGCGTCAGCCTGCGCCGGCGCCGCGAGCCCAGCCTGCCGCGCCGCCGGCGCAGCCGCGCGTCATCGAGCCGATGCCGGCGCCGGTCGTCGTTGTCATCGACTTTCAGGAGGTGCTGCGCGCCTCCGCGGCGGCGAAGTCCATCCAGCAGCAGCTTGAGCGGACCCGTGCGACCTATCAGGAAGACATCTCCAAGAAGGAGCGCGATCTTCGCTCTGCCGAGCAAGAGCTGCAGCAGCAGCGCGCGGTCCTGGCGCCGGAGGCGTTCCAGCAGCGTCGTCGCGACCTCGAAACGCGGGTCGCCGATGTCCAGCGCGAGGTCAACGCGAAGAAGCGGCAGCTCGACCAGGCATTCGAGGAGAATATGGCGAAGGTGCGCGAGCAACTGATCGTCATCGTCGACGAGATCGCCAAGGAGACCAAGGCCAATATCGTGATCTCGAAAGCGGCCGTGGTGATCGTCGAGAAGAAGTTCGATTTCACCTCCGAGGCGCTGACGCGGCTCGACGGCAAGCTCGCCTCGGTGAAGCTGGTGATGCCTCCCCTGAAACAGTGACGCGATGGCCGATCCGCGCTTTTTCCGGCTCGCCGGCCCGTTCGATCTCGGCGAGATTGCAAGGCGGATCGGCGCCGAGCTTGCTCCGGGTGTCGATGCCGGAAAGCGCGTTGGCGACGTTCGCCCGCTTGCCGAGGCGGGGCCGGAGCATCTGAGTTTCCTCGACAACAAGCGGTATGCGGCCATGTTTGCTGAAAGCCGCGCCGGCGCCTGCATCGTCGAACGCGACATGGCGGCGCGGGCACCCGCAGGCATGAGCCTGCTGTTGGCGCGGAAGCCGAGGCTCGCTTTTGCGCGTGCCGCTCGTCTGTTCCATCCCGAGCCGGAGGTGCGGGCAGCGCGGCACGCATCGGCGGCGGTCGACCCGTCGGCGACGATCGGGCCGTCGGTGGAGATCGAAGCCGGCGCGGTGATCGGGGCCCATGCCGAGATCGGTGCGCGATGCCGTATCGGTGCCAATTCGGTCGTTGGCGAGGGCGTCGTCCTCGGCGAGGACACGGTCGTCGGTGCCGGCGCTTCGATCAGCCATGCGCTCGTCGGCAGCCGTGTCGTGATCTATCCGGGCGCGCGTATCGGTCAGCCGGGCTTCGGCTTCGAGCCGACGCCGGGGGGTGTCGTCAAGTTTCCGCAGCTCGGCCGCGTCCTGATCGGCGACGATGTCGAGGTCGGCGCCAACACCGCGATCGATCGCGGCTCCGGTCCCGACACCGTCATCGGCCGGGGTACCATGATTGATAATCTGGTGCAGATCGGGCACAACGTCGTGGTTGGCGAGGGTTGCATCCTGGTCTCCCAGGTCGGTATTTCCGGCTCCACCCGGCTCGGCAACTTCGTCGTGCTCGCCGGCCAGGTCGGCCTTGCCGGGCACCTTGAGATCGGCGACCGTAGCGTTGTCGGTCCGCAGAGCGGTATCACCAAGGACCTCCCTGCGGACAGTCGCGTCATGGGCCTGCCCGCAATGCCGATGGCGGAGTACGCTCGGCTGTCGGCGATGCTGAAGCGCATGGGGAGGAAGGGCAAGTAGGCGATGAACGACGGCAAGATCGCGCAAGAAGGCCCGAGCGGGCCGACCGTCGCCGAAATCGACATTAACGGGATCATGCGCATGATCCCGCACCGCTATCCGATGCTGATGATCGACAAGGTGATCGATGTCGTTCCCAATGTCAGTGCCGTCGGCATCAAGATGGTCAGCATCAACGAGCCGTTTTTCCAGGGCCACTTCCCGCGCATGCCGGTGATGCCGGGCGTGCTCATCGTCGAGTCGATGGCGCAAACCGCGGCCGTCCTCGTGGTGTCGACGCTGGGGGCCGCCTCGGAAGGCAAGCTCGTCTACTTCATGAGCGTCGAGAACGCGAAGTTCAGGAAACCCGTGGTGCCGGGAGAGCGGCTTGAAATCCATGTGAGGAAAGATCGGCACCGTGGCAATGTCTGGAAGTTCGCGGCTGAGGCGAAGGTCGACGGCTTGCTGAAGGCCGAGGCGACCTATGTCGCGATGATCCTGGATAACTGATGGCAGGTATCCATCCGACGGCAATCGTCGAATCAAGGGCGCGCATCGGTGACGGCGTCACCATCGGTCCCTACTGCACGGTCGGCGGCGATGTCGTGCTCGGCGACAATGTCGAGTTGGTGAGCCATGTCGCCGCCGCCGGCCGCACCGAGGTCGGCGATGGTACGCGGATCTTCCCCTTCGCGACGGTCGGTCTGCCGCCTCAGGACCTGAAGTATAAGGGCGAACCATCGCGACTGGTCATCGGCCGCAATTGCGTGATCCGCGAGCACGCGACACTGAACCCCGGCACGCAGGATGGCGGTATGCTGACTCAGGTCGGCGAGGGCTGCCTGCTGATGGTCGGCTGTCACGTCGCTCACGATTGCAAGGTTGGCAACAAGGTCATTCTCACCAACGGCGCCACGCTTGGCGGTCACGTCAAGGTCGGTGACCACGCGATTCTCGGCGGTCTCTCCGCCGTGCATCAGCATGTGCGCATCGGTCAGCACGCCATGGTCGGCGGCATGACCGGCGTCGAAGGTGACGTGATACCCTACGGCCTGGTCATGGGCGACCGCGCGCGGCTGGCCGGGCTCAACCTCGTCGGCCTCAAGCGTCGCGGCTTCTCGCGCGACGAGATCCACGATTTGCGTGCCGCCTATCGCATGCTGTTCGCCGCTGAAGGCACGCTCGCCGAGCGGCTGGACGACGTGACTGGGCTCTTCGGCAAGGTGAAGGTGGTGATGGACATCGTCGAGTTCATCCGTGCCGATGCCAACCGTCCCATCTGCCAGCCCAAGAACGGCGCTGCCGCCTAAGCTCGGCATCCTCGCCGGCTCGGGCCCGCTGCCGCGCCGGTTGGTCGAGGTTTGTCTCGGCAGCGGGCGGCCCTTCTTCGTGCTTGCCTTCAATGGTGAGACCGAGACCGCGACCGTCGCCGCCGGCACCGAGCATGCCTGGGTCAGGGTCGGCGCCGTCGGGAAGGCGATTCAGACCCTGAAGGATGCGGGATGCGTCGAGCTGGTCCTGGCCGGGCCGGTGCGCCGGCGCTCGCCGATGGCCTTCCGGCCCGACTGGCGCGGGCTGCAGTTCTTTGCCCGCATCGGCCGGCGCTTCTTCGGCGATGACGGGTTGCTCTCGGCCGTCATCCACGAGCTCGAGGCGGAAGGATTTCGCGTCGTCGGCGCGGAGGCGATTCTTCCGGCCCTCCTTGCCGCCTCCGGGGCATTCGGCCGGAACGCGCCGGACGCCGAGGCGCTGGCCGACATCGAGCGCGGCATCGGCATCCTGAAGGTGCTGGGCAGCCTCGACATTGGCCAGGCGGTGGTGATCCAGCAGGGCGTGGTCCTCGGCATCGAGGCCGTCGAGGGGACCGATCGCCTGATGGAGCGCTGCCGCGATCTGCATCGCGAAGGCCGCGGCGGCATCCTGGTCAAGATGCCGAAGCCGGGCCAGGAGAGCCGTGTCGACCTTCCGACGATCGGCAGCCGCACGGTCGAGCGCGCGCACCGGGCCGGGTTGACCGGAATCGCGGTCGAGGCCGGCGGGACCATCGTCCTCGACCGTGAGGCCGTAGGTGCGCTTGCCGACCGCCTCGGCCTCTTCGTCTACGGCTTCGAGCGCCGGTGAACGACGCCCCCTTGATCTTCCTGGTTGCGGCCGAAGCCTCCGCCGATGGGCTCGGCGCGCGCCTGATGCGCTCGCTCAAGGAGGAAAGCAAAGGCAGGGTTCGCTTCGCCGGGATCGGCGGGCCGGCGATGGCGGCGGAAGGGCTGAACAGCCTTGTGCCCTTCGGCGAGCTCAACATCATGGGCATCGTCGAGATCGTGCCGCATGTGGCGCGCGTGCTGAGGCGCGTGCGTGAGACCGTCGCGGCGATCCGAGAAATGGCGCCGGCCGCCGTCGTCACCATCGATGCGCCTGCCTTCTCTTTCCGCATCCAGCGCAAGCTCAAGGGCGAGCGATCGCTGCTGGTTCACTATGTCGCTCCGACGGTCTGGGCCTGGCGGCCGCGCCGAGCCCAGATGATCGCCGGTTTTCTCGATCACCTCCTGTGCATCTTGCCCTTCGAGCTTCCTTACTTCGAGAAGGTGGGATTGCCGGCGAGCTTCGTCGGCCACTCCGTCGTCGAGCAGGACGGTGTGGTGCCGGATGGTGACGGCTTTCGCCGCCGCCACGGGCTCGGCGAGGCGCCGCTTCTCTGCGTGCTGCCCGGAAGCCGGAAAGGCGAGGTCAAGCGCCTGCTGCCGGTCTTTTCCGAGACCGTGGCAAAGCTCGTCGCCGCGCGTCCTACGCTCCGTATCGTGGTCCCGACCGTCTCGTCGGTCGCCGACGAGGTGAAGGAGGCGGTCGCCTCGCGGCCGGGTGATCCGATCATCCTCGAGTCGATCGAGGAGAAGCATCATGCCTTTGCTGCCTCGACCGCAGCGCTTGCTGCTTCCGGGACGGTCAATCTCGAGCTTGCCGTCGCCGGCCTTCCCTTCGCCATCGCCTATAAAGTCTCAAGTCTCTCCTACATCGTCGGTCGGCTCATGGTGCGGGTGCCGTCGATCGTGATGACCAACATCCTTCTCAAGCGCAATGTCATCGCCGAGTTCCTGCAGGACCGTTGTCGTGCCGACCTCATCGCCGCCGAGGTCGGCCGCCTGCTCGACGATCCGAAGGCACGCGAAGAGCAGAAGAAGGCAGGTGCCGAGGCCGCCCTGCTCCTGGGGAAGGACGGCCCGCCGCCCTCCGAGCGCGCGGCGAAAATCCTGCTCGATCTGATTGAGCGTCGCGCTAAGATTTCCCATCCATAACGGAAAGGACCCGTCATGAGCGTCCAGGCTCAGGAGCGACCCGCGGCCGTCGATGCCAGCAAGTTCCGCATGCTGCACACCATGGTGCGCGTCCTCGATCTCGAGAAGTCGATCGACTTCTACACGCGGCTTCTCGGCATGAACCTGATCCGGCGCAAGGACTACGAGTCCGGCCGCTTCACGCTCGCCTTCGTCGGATATGGCGATGAGTCCCAGGGCGCGGTGATCGAGCTGACGCACAACTGGGATCAGAAGGAGCCCTACACGATTGGCTCCGGCTTCGGCCACATGGCGATCGGCGTGCCCGACATCTACGGGACCTGCGAGAAGCTCGGCAAGGAAGGCGTCAAGATTCCGCGCCCGCCCGGACCGATGAAGCATGGCGGAAGCGTCATCGCCTTCATCGAGGATCCGGACGGATACAAGATCGAACTGATCGAGCGGAAGGCGTCCTGATGCGGGTCCGGTGCCGTCACGCGTTCGTGACGCGAAACGGTTGATCTGACTCTCCTCTCCGGCGCGTAGACCCGACGGACAACGGCGACGACGGGGGCGGTCGTCGCCGGTCAATAACCGGAGAGGAATTATGACGAATCCAATCGCGGATTCAACTCGCTAGTGCATAGAGATTTAGGAGCCAGCGAGGGAGTCGAAAACCTCTTGCGGTGAACGGAAGCCGAGAGATTTCCGAGGTCTTGTGTTGAGCAAACGTTCGACCTTGGCCACCTCGGCATCGGAGATCGTAGAGAAGTCTGTACCCTTTGGGAAGAAGTCGCGAATGAGGCCGTTGGTATTTTCATTCACGCCGCGCTCCCACGCATGGTACGGCGTTGCGAAGAAGATCTCTGTCTTCAGCGCACGGGCGATATCCTGATGTGCAGCGAACTCCTTTCCGTTGTCGAAGGTGATGGTGTGCACGAAGTCGCTGACCGGCTTGAGACGGCGCACGGTTGCCGCTCGTGTAGCGCGAGCGGTCGAACGCGGTAGCTTGCTGATCTTGGTCAGCAGAGACTTTCTCTCGA